>DATMVG010000238.1:0-5953 GCA_035563315.1 Allosphingosinicella sp.
CAGGACGAGGAATATCGGCGGCTGTCCGAGGCCTATGTCGCCGCCAGGCAGCAGGGCGGCGGGCAGGCGGCGGCGCCGATCCCGGCGGGGGCGGCGATCCGGCCCGGAGCATCCGACGCGCGGCTGCCCGCCATTGCCGCCGCCCTTCGCGCCCAGGGCTATGTGCAGGCCGGGGCGCAGCCCGCTCGGCCCTCTCAGGGCGATCCCAAGCAGAAGGCGGCTGCCCCCCCGGCCGCCCGCTACACGGCCGAGCTGGTGGCGGCGGTGCGCGGGCTGCAGGAGGATCATGGCCTCGAAGCCAATGGCGTGATCGGCGCCGACACGCTCGCCGCGCTCAACCACGGCGCGCTCGACCGCGCGCGGACGCTCGCGGTCAACATGGAACGGCGGCGCTGGCTTCCGCGCGAGGCGCCGCCGACCCGGATCGACGTCAATATCGCCGGCGCCTATCTGACCTACTGGCGGGACAGCGCCGTCGCCGACCGGCGCCGGGTGGTGACCGGCCAGCCGGGCAACGAGACCCCGGAGCTCGGCTCCCCGATGTTCCGGCTGGTCGCCAACCCCACCTGGACGGTTCCGGAATCGATCGCCGAGGAGGAGATCCTCCCCAAGGGCCCGGGCTATATGGCGCGCAACAACATGGTTCTGCGCGACGGCAGGATCATCCAGGATTCCGGTCCGGAAAACTCGCTCGGTCTGGTCAAGTTCGACATGAAGAACGACCAGGCCATCTACCTTCACGACACCCCCGCCAAGGCGCTGTTCGCCACCGACGAGCGCCATCGCAGCCACGGTTGCGTCCGAGTCCAGGACGCGCTTGGCTTCGCTCGGCTGATCGCCCAGCAGGAGGGGGTGCTGGAGGAGTGGGATCGCGCCCTCGCCACCGAGGAGGAGACGTTCGTGCCGCTGCCGCGCGAGATTCCGGTCCGGCTCCTCTACCAGACCGCTTTCCTCGACGGCGGACGCCTGCGCTTCCGGCCCGACGTCTATGGCTGGGACGATGCGGTCGCCGCCGCGCTCGGCTTCCCCGCCCGGCCGCGCTCGGCGCGCTCCGGCCACGTCGCCGACGTTGGTCCCTGACGCTCGTCACGAAGCCGACACGACCCGGCGGAAACGCCTGATCGAGAGGGGGTCCCGAGCGGAACGGCGCTCGCCCCGATCCGTTGGCTCCACGGCGGGAATCTTCCCGCTTCCCGTAGAGTATAGGAGGATACCATGGCAGACGGACGCTATGGCGACGACGGCCGGCGCGATGGTTGGCGCGGCCGCGACGATTCGATCTTTTCCGACGACGGCGATCGCTGGAGCCGAGGCTCGGGCCGCTGGTCGGGCGAGCAGGGGCGCGAGCGCGGCGGCGGCCGCGAGGGCCGCGACGACGATCGCGGCTTCTTCGACCGCGCCGGGGACGAGCTGCGCTCCTGGTTCGGCGACGAGGAAGCCGAGCGACGCCGCGAAATGGACGTCAGGCGCGACGAAGGTCGCGACTGGGGCGGCCGCGACTATGACAGCCGGTCCCCGCGCGAACGCGGCGGTTCGTCCGGCAGCCGCAGCCCCTACGTCTCCAGCCCGGTCGGCGGCGGTTCGCGCTTCGGCCAGGAGCAAGGCGGCTTCGGCCAGCGCAGCTTCGGCGGGCAGAGGGGCAGCGGCGGCGGTCCCTCCCATTGGGACGAGAATTATCGCCGTTGGCGTGACCAGCAGATCCAGCAGTTCGACCGCGAATATGACGATTATTGCCGCGAGCGCCAGCAGCGCTTCGAGCAGGATTTCGACAGCTGGCGCACCAGCCGGCTGACCCAGGGCGGCAGCTCCGGCGAGTTCGGAGGCAGCAGCTCGGGCGAAACGCTCCAGGGCTCCGGCGGCGGCGCCACCGGCCGGAGCGGCGACGGCAGCCGCACCCAGGGCGTCGCCGGAGAGAGTTCCGGCTCGCTCGGCTCGGAGAGCGCCGCCACCACCAGCGGCGGCGGCGGCACCGGCTCGGCGATGGAATCGAGCACGGGCAGCAGCGGCGCCGAGAGCGGCCGCGGCGGGCGCTCCCGCTCCTGAGGCGACCAGGCGGGCCCTGCCACGCCGGGCCCGCCGGCTTCAGCTTCGCCGATTCACCAGAGGAGGGACATCATGTCCGACCAGGGAAGATATGAGGGCTTCGGCCAGGGAAGTCGCGAGAGCGAGCGGTACGATCGCGACGGCGGCCGCGAACGGGGCCGCGGCGGCGGCTTCTTCGGGCGGGGCCGCGACGAGGATCGCGGCCGGGACGGCGGCTTCTTCGGAGGCAGCCGGAGCTCGGCGGCCGACCGGCAGAGCCGCTACGGCCGCGACTTCGACCGCGACGAGGAATATTTCGGCTATGACGATTATCACCAGGGGCTGCCGATCAACGAGACCGGGCGGCTGATCGCGTCGAACAAGGTCGAAGGCACGCCGGTCTACGGACGCGGCGGCGGCCGGCTCGGCACGATCTACAATTTCATGGTCGATAAATATTCCGGCCAAGTCGAATATGCGGTGATGAGCTATGGCGGCTTCCTCGGCCTCGGCCAGCGTTACTACCCGCTGCCGTGGCGGATCCTGAGCTACGACACCCGCCAGGGCGGCTATCGGATCGAGATGAGCGAGCGCGACCTCGAGCGCGCGCCGAGCTTCGGCCGCGAAGACGAGCCGCGCTTCAGCCGCGACTATGGCCGCCGGGTCAACGACTGGTACGGCCTCAACCGCTGACAGCCCCGGCCCTGCCCCGGAAGGGGGCAGGGCCGAGTCCCACGCCGGCCGCCACGAGGGGCCGGAGGCCGGCGGGCGCAGCGAGGGCTGAGGCTCGCTCAGAACTCACGGCCGCATTGCCGGCGCCGCTTTGGCTCAGTGGCACGCCTTGAGATCGCGCCTGACCAGCCAGTAATTGACCGGCCAGGCGGCGAGGAAGCCGGCGGGAACGGCGAAGAGCAGGCCGCGCCAGAACATCCAGGACAGCACCGAGGGCGCGGCCATGCCGCCCATCTGGTAGTCGACCAGGTTCATGACCAGTTCCATGACCCCGATCGAGACGGCCTCGCCGATCCAGATGATCCTGAGCGCGTTCCGGAAGCTGGTGCCGCGGCTCTTCATCACCGGCAGGACGCCCAAGGTGAAGCCGGAGAGATAGGCCAATGTGGTGGCCAGCACGATCGTCTGCCAGGCGGCTAGGCCGAGCGTTACCCCGATCGCCAGGCCCGCCGCCTCGCCGATGACGCAGCCGGTGAGGCAATGAAGAGTGGCTTGCGCCGAGACCCTGAGCGGGCTCCCGCCGCCATGACCGCGATGGGCATGGACCCCGCTCGATGATGAGTGAGTGAGAGGGGCGGAATGGGAATGTTCGTGCATCTCGGAAAGCCTCGTATATACCCCAGGAGGGTACTTTACATATACCTCCACAGGGTATAGTCAACGGGCGGGACACGGGAGCCGAACATGAAGCGTGAGAACAAGGCGAAATTGCTCAACCGGCTCAGCCGGATCGAAGGACAGGTTCGCGGCGTCGCGCGGATGGTCGAGGAGGACCGCTATTGCATCGACGTGCTGACCCAGATCCGGGCGGCGCGCGCCGCGCTGTCGCGGGTCGAGACCGAGCTGCTCAGGGACCATCTCGGCCATTGTATCGAGGCGGCGATCACCGGCGGCGATGCCGCCGAGCAGCGTCGCAAGGCGGGCGAGCTGATCGAGCTGCTCGAGCGCAGCGCGCGATGAAGGCCCTGCTCGCGGCCTGCACCGCGCTCACCCTTGCCATGCCCGCGGCGGCCGCGCAGCACGGCGGCCATGGCCAGCACGCGCCGCCTCCGCCGCCGCCGCCTCCGCCGCCGGCCGATCACTCCGTCCACCAGCCGCCGCCCGCCGATCACTCCGCTCACCAGTCGCCGCCGGCCGATGACTCCGCCCTCCCGCCGGTGCCGGTCACGCCGGAACCGGCCCCGGTCGACCATTCAGGGCACGCCGCGCCCGCCGCTCATGCCGAGCACCAGCCGATGGCGATGACTGGCGCGCTCGGCCCTTATCCCTCCTCCCGCGAAGCCTCGGGCACCGCCTGGCAGCCGGACAGCTCGATCCACGGTGGCCTCCATGTCACCGCCGGCGACTGGATGCTGATGGGGCATCTGATGCTGAACGGAGTCTACGACTGGCAGCAAGGCCCGCGCGGCGACGAGAGGTGGTTCGTCTCCGGCATGGCGATGGCCGCGGCCCGGCGCGACCTTGCCGGCGGCAGCGTGCTCCAGCTGCGGGCGATGCTCAGCCCCGATCCTTTGATGGGCCGGCGCGGCTATCCGCTCCACCTCGCCGCCGGGGAGACCGCCGACGGCGTGACGCCGCTGGTCGATCGCCAGCACCCGCACGAATTGTTCATGGAGCTGGCGGCGAGCTACAGCGTCCGCCTCGCCGGCGAGGCCAGCCTGTTCCTTTACGCTGGCCTGCCCGGGGAGCCCGCCTTCGGGCCGCCGGCCTTCATGCACCGGATGTCGATCATGGATTCCCCGGAGGCGCCGATCACCCACCATTGGCTCGATTCGACGCACATCGTGTTCGGGGTGGTGACGGCCGGGCTGGTGGCCGGCAACGTCAAGGTCGAAGCCTCGCGCTTCAACGGCCGCGAGCCGGACCATCGGCGCTACGACATCGAGACCGGCCCGCTCGATTCGACGGCCGTGCGCCTCTCCTGGAACCCGGTTCGCGAGCTGTCGCTGCAAGCCAGCTGGGCTCGGCTGATCGAGCCCGAGCAGCTCGAGCCGGGCGAGAATTCCACGCGCTGGTCGGCGAGCGCGATCTACACCCGCCGGCTCGGCCGGACCGGCTGGTGGTCGACCAGCCTGGCATGGGGGCGCCGGTCGGCCGAGCACGAGCAGCTCGACGCCTTCTTCGTCGAGAGCGCCGCCGGCCTGGGGGCGTGGACGCTGTTCGCCCGCGCCGAGAGGATCGAGACCAACGAGCTGCTGGCCGAGGGCGGTCATCACGGCCCAACCTTCGACGTCGCCAAGGCGTCGCTGGGCGCGGTCCGGGACTTCCGGCTCGGTCGGAACGTCCGCCTCGGCCTCGGCGGGCTCTACGCCTTCAATTTCGTCCCCGACGGACTCGAGGCGCAGTATGCTGGCGATCCGGACGGGGCGATGCTGTTCGTGCGGTTGAGGATCGACTAGAAGCGGGGAGAACCCGCACCGGAGGCAAGGATGACGATTCGGAAGCGATTGACGACGGCGCTGGCGCCGCTCGCGGTGCTCGCCTGCGCCGAGGCGGCGGCGGCGGCGACTATCGAGGTGGTGAAGTCGCCTTATTGCGGCTGCTGCACCCACTGGGTCGAATATCTGCGCGCGGAAGGGTTCGAGGTCCGCGTCGTCGAGGCCGAGGACGTGAGTCCGACGGCCCGGCGGCTCGGCGTCCCCGACGACCTGCGCTCCTGCCACACCGCCGCCGTCGAAGGCTATGCGATCGAGGGCCATGTCCCCGCCGCGGACATCCGCCGGCTGCTCGCCGAGCGGCCGGAAGCCGCCGGGATCGCGGTTCCGGGGATGCCGCTCGGCTCGCCCGGCATGGACCAGGGCAATGTCCGGCAGCCCTTCGCCACCATCCTGTTCAGTCGGGACGGCCGGCGCCAGCGCTTCGCCCAGCATTAGCCTTGCGTCGCCGGCGCCGCCAGGCGGCATAGCCGAGCCGGTTCGGGAACATGATGATCCCGGTAACGATCACGACCAGCCCGAGCGCGGTCGCGACGACCAGCAGCGGCGAGTTGAAATCCTCGTGGCCGCGCCAGTCCATGATGTGCAGTCCCCACAGGAAATCGTAGACCCGCCACAGCGTCGAGCGTCGGGCCGCAACCGCTCCGCTGTCGGCGGCGACGTAGAGCGAGCGATTCGCGCCGTCCTCGAAATCGACCCGCCAGGCTGGCAGGGCGCCGCGATATTCGGGCGAATTGGCGGCAATTCTCTCGACCCGAGCGGCC
>DATMVG010000239.1:0-17937 GCA_035563315.1 Allosphingosinicella sp.
CTCGGCCGCGCCGACGTCGGTTTCGGCATCGGCCTTCTTGCGGCGGGTGCGCTTCGGCTTGGCCGGCTCCGCTTCGGGCGACGCCGCCTCGACCGGAGCGGCGACCGCTTCGGGCTCGGGCGCCGGTTCGGCAGGGGCCGCCCCGGCGGCGGCCTCGTCACGCTTGCGGGCACGGGGGCGGCGGCGGGCCTTTTTCGCGGGCTCCGCCTCGGCGGCCGGCTCCCCGGGCGACTCGGCCGTCTCGGTGGCCTCGGGCACGGGAGCTTGGGCCTCGAGCTCGGCAGGCTGCGCCTCGGCGACTCCCTCGCCGGCTTCGTCGCCACGTTCCTCGCCCTCGCCTTCGCGCTCGCGACGGCGCCCACCCCGGCGTCCGCGACGGCGACGACGCCGACGGCCCTCGGCCCGTTCCTCGCGTTCGGCAGCGGCCCGCTTGCTCTCGCCGCGCGGCGCGACCTCTTCGCCGGCCTCATCGTCCTCGGCTCCGCCTTCGGCCTCGGCCTCGGCCTCCTCATCCTCGTGGTCGGATTCCTCGTCATCGTCGACCGGGTCGCGGTCGTCCTCGGCCTCGACGGGAGCCACGGCGAGCGGACGCGGTCGCTCGGCGGGCGGCGGCCCCAGCGATTCGCAGCTCATCCGAGCGCCCTCGAACGCCTCCTCGATCAGCACCTCGATGGCGACGCCGTAGCGCCGCTCGACGTCGATGATCTCGTCGCGCTTGCGGTTGAGCAGGTAGACCGCCGCCTCGCGCCCGGCGCGCAGAACGATCCGCGAGCCGCGGCCGCGCGCCGCCTCATCCTCCAGCATCCGAAGCGCCGACAATCCGGCGGACGAGGCGGTGCGCATGAGGCCCGTGCCCTCGCAGTGGGGACAGGGCCGGGTCGAGGCCTCGAGGACCCCGGTGCGCAGCCGTTGCCGGCTCATTTCCAGCAGCCCGAACGAGGAGATGCGGCCGACCTGGATACGAGCACGGTCGTTCTTCAGCGCCTCTTTCATCGCCTTCTCGACCTTGCGGATGTGGCCGTTGGATTCCATGTCGATGAAGTCGATGACCACCAGGCCCGCCATGTCGCGAAGGCGCAGCTGACGCGCGATCTCGTTGGCCGCCTCGAGATTGGTCTGAAAGGCCGTCTGCTCGATATTGTGCTCGCGCGTGGAGCGGCCGGAATTGATATCGATCGAGACCAGCGCCTCGGTCGGGTTGATGACGACATAGCCGCCCGACTTGAGCTGGACGACGGGCTGGTACATCGCCGAGAGCTGGTCCTCGGCGCCGTAGCGCTGGAACAGCGGCACCGGATCGACATATTGCTTCACCCGCCGCACATGGCTTGGCATCAGCAGCTTCATGAACGCCCGGGCGTCGCGATAGCCGTCGGCGCCTTCGACGATCACTTCGTCGATGTCGCGGTTGTAGATGTCTCGGATCGCCCGCTTCACCAGGTCGCTGTCCTTGTAGATCAAGGCCGGAGCGGAAGATTTGAGCGTGTTGTCGCGGATCTCGTCCCAGAGCCGGGCGAGATAGTCGAAGTCGCGCTTGATTTCGGTCTTGGTGCGCGACAGGCCGGCGGTGCGCACGATCAGGCCCATGCTGGTCGGCAGGTCAAGATCGGCCATGATCTGCTTCAGACGCTTGCGGTCGGTGCCGTTGGAGATCTTGCGGCTGATGCCGCCGCCGTGGCTGGTATTGGGCATGAGCACGCAATAGCGGCCGGCGAGCGACAAATAGGTGGTGAGAGCGGCGCCCTTATTGCCCCGTTCCTCCTTGACCACCTGGACCAGCAGCACCTGGCGCCGGCGGATGACGTCCTGGATCTTGTAGCGCCGCCGCAGATTCTGCCGCTTGCGCCGCAAGGTCTCGGCCGCACCTTCCTCGGAAGCGCTCTCGGCATCTTCCGGAGGGGCGGGCTCGGATTCGTCCTCGTCGGAGACGGTCTCCGCCGACATCGGCTCGTCCTCGACTTCGATCACGCTGCCATTTTCGGCGTCATTGTCATATTCGGCCGAGCGCAGGCGCTCTTCCTCGGCCGCGTGCTCGGCTTCTTCGCGAAGCAGCGCCTCCCGATCCTCCTTGGGGATCTGATAATAATCGGGATGGATTTCGCTGAAGGCGAGGAAACCGTGGCGGTTGCCGCCATAGTCGATGAAGGCCGCCTGCAGCGACGGCTCGACCCTGGTTACCTTGGCGAGATAGATATTGCCCTTGAGCTGCCTGTGCTCGTCGGATTCGAAGTCAAATTCCTCGATCCGGTTCCCTTTGATCACGGCCACCCTGGTCTCTTCCGGGTGGCGCGCGTCGATCAACATGCGCATGGTCATCAATGTCACTCCACGCGCGGGCCGCGAAGCCGCGGCGCGCGCGCTCGAATATGGACCGCCGCGCGGCGAACTCGGTCCGCGCGTCCTCTGTCCGGGTTGAATGTAAGTGTGTCGCGTCTGCCGCCCGCGGCAGGCCGGTCGCCGGCCGCCCGCCAGTCACGCCCTCACCCACGGGGTGGCGGGTCAGCCTGGCCGAGATATACCGCATGCAGCATCAACCTAGATGGCCGGCACAGGCCGGCGAAATTCCAGTCGCTCCGGCGAAGGGGAACCCGACGCTTTCGGTGCGATGAACGGCTGCTAGCATCCCCTGCCCCGAGCGGCAACCATCGCGAGGCCCGCACAGCATTTTCGCTGGACCCGCGCGACCGCCAAACGCAGGATGGCGCCATGGCCTGGTTGGTGATGCTCTTCCTCGCGGTCTTCGGACCCGCCTCCGCTCCCGGCGGAAGCGGCGAGGGGAACCGCGACGGCGAGCCCGGCGTCAACATCGCCCTCGATGCCCTCGGCGCGGACGAGCGCGGCCGCCTTCCCCCCGTCACCCGGGCGCGCGGCGCGAACCCGCCGCTGGTGGTCATCGACGCCGGCCATGGCGGGCGCGACCCGGGGGCCGCCTCGCCCTTCGCCGAGGCGAGGGAAAAAGACATCACGCTCGCCCTCGCCCGGGCGATCCGCGACGATCTGGCGCGATCGGCCCGCGTTCGGGTGGCGCTGACTCGCGACGACGATTCCTATCTGGTCCTGCAGGACCGCTACGAGATCGCCCGGCGCCTCGGCGCGGACCTGTTCATCTCGATCCATGCCGACGCGGCCCCGCTCAACGACCAGGCCCATGGCGCCACCGTCTACACCCTCTCGGAGGTCGCCTCCGACCGAGAGGCCGCCCAGCTGGCCCAGCGCGAGAATGAGACCGACCTGGTCGGAGCCCGCCTGAGCGCTGAGCCCGACGTCAACCTGATCCTCATCGACCTGGCTCGACGCGAAAGCATGAACATATCGGCGGATTTCGCCCGCTTGCTCTACCGCGAGGCGGCGCCGGTCTTCCCGTTCCGGCCCGATTGGCACCGGTTCGCGGCCTTCGTCGTGCTCAAGGCCCCCGATATACCCTCCGTCCTGTTCGAATCGGGCTATCTCACGAACCAGGTCGACGCCGCCTTCATCCAGTCGCCGCAGGGACAGCGCCAGATCGCCGACGGTATGCGGCGCGCGATCGAAGCGCATTTCGCGAGCCGCCTGCTCGGCCCGCGAACCTCAAGCTAGCGCCTTCACGGCCCGCGCCGCTTCGGCTAGATCGTGCCGCTGATGAGTTCGGAACAAGCCTCGGAGCGTATCACCCTCAGGCGCGACTTCGGCCGCTTGGGCGGTCGCTTCGGCGATTTCGGCGGTCGCGCCGGCGGCTTTGCCCGCCGCGCGTGGCGCAGGCGGTGGGTCAAGGTCGTCACGGTGCTGCTCGCCCTCCCGATCGTCGCCTATTTCCTGCTCTGGCTGCTCTTCGCGCGCGGCCTCCCTTCGGCCGAATCGCTGCTCAACTACGAGCCTGTGCTTCCCACTTACGTCCGCGACATCAACGGCGCGCCCGTGCAGAGCTTCGCCCGCGAGCGGCGAGTCCAGCTCGCTTATGCGGAATTCCCGCCGCAGCTCATCAACGCCTTCCTGGCCGCCGAGGACCGCACCTTCTTCAGCCATGGCGGGCTCGATTATCCGGGGCTGATCGGCGCGGTCTTCGACTATGTCTCGAAATCCGGGAGCGGCGAGCGCGCCCGGGGCGGCTCGACCATCACCCAGCAGGTGGCGAAGATCTTCTTTACCGGCGACGAATATTCGGTGACCCGCAAGATCCGCGAGGCGTTTCTCGCCCGCCGAATCGAGGCGACGCTGAGCAAGGAGCAGATCCTCGAGCTCTACCTCAACCAGATCTTCCTGGGCCGAAACGCCTATGGGGTCCAGGCGGCGGCGCGGGCCTATTTCGACAAGGACGTGGCCGAGCTCACCATCGCCGAATCGGCCTATCTCGCCGCTTTGCCCAAGGCGCCGAGCAATTACGATCCCGTCCGCCGCCCCGAGCAGGCGCTCGCCCGGCGCAACTGGGTTTTGAGCGAGATGGCCCGCAACGGCTTCATCACGGGCGCCGAGCTCTCCGAAGCGGTGCGCCGCCCGCTCGGCGCGGTGCGCGGCGGCGAGGAGACGGTGCGCAATGTCGGCGGCTATTTCATGGAGGAGGTACGCCGGACGCTGATCGAGCGCCACGGCGAGACGGCCGAGGCGGGGCCGAACAGCGTCTATGCCGGCGGCCTTTGGGTGCGAACCTCCTACGACCCGGCGATGCAGCGCGCGGCGGAAACGGCGCTGCGGGACGGCCTGACCCGATTCGAGAGCGGCCGCGGCTGGCGGGACCCGGGCCTTAGCGTGGACATGGCGCGCGATTGGCGCTCGCAGCTCGCGCTCGCGCCGTTCGGCGCCGGCTACGACACTTGGCGGAGCGCCGTCATATTGTCGAAGGAGGCGGGAAGCGCTTCGATCGGCTTCGTCGACGGAAGCACCGGCACCCTCCCGGCCTCGCTCGCCTCGATGCCTAGGCGAGGCACCGGCGAACCGGCCTTCGCCGCTCTTCGGCCGGGGTCGATCATCGCCGTCGCGCCCGAGGGCGGCGCCTGGTCGCTTCGCTCGATTCCGGAAATCTCCGGCGCGATCATCGCCGAGGAGGTGGCGACAGGCCGGATCAGGGCCATGCAGGGGGGGTTCGACGCCCGCCTTTCCGACTTCAACCGAGCCACTCAGGCGCAGCGCCAGCCCGGCTCGGCTTTCAAGCCGATCGTCTATGCGGCCGCGCTCGACAACGGCATGACCCCCGCTTCGATCATCATCGACGGCGCCTTCTGCGTCAATCAGGGCACGCCGTCGGCGAAATGCTTCCGCAACTTCGCCGGCGGCTATGCCGGTCCTCAGACGATGCGCTGGGGCCTCGAGCAGTCCCGCAACCTGATGACCGTGCGGGCCGCGAACCAGGTCGGAATGGACCGGGTGGTCAGGACGGCGCGGCAGATGGGCGTCGGCGAATATCCGCCTTACCTGGCCGTCTCGCTCGGCGCCGGCGACACCACCGCCATGCGCCTCACCAACGCCTTCGCGATCATGGCCAATCAGGGCCGCGCCCTCACCCCGACGCTGATCGACTATGTCCAGGACCGCCGCGGCCGAGTCATCTGGCGTGCCGACACTCGCCCCTGCGAGGGATGCAACGCGCCGGACTGGAACGGCCGGCCGATGCCGCGGCCGCCGCTGCGGACCCGGCAGGTCATGGATCCCCTGACCGCCTACCAGGTGGTCCACATGCTCGAAGGGGTCGTCCAGCGCGGCACCGCCACGATCCTGCGCGACCTCAACCGCCCGCTGTTCGGCAAGACCGGGACTTCGACGGGCCCGACCAACGTCTGGTTCGTCGGCGGCTCGCAGGACATCGTCGCCGGCGTCTATTTGGGATATGACCGGCCGCGGCCGATGGGCCACTACGCCCAGGGCGGGAGGATCGCCGCGCCGATCTTCCGCCAGTTCGCGCGGACCGCCTTCGAAGGGATGCCGGTCGTGCCGTTCCGGGCGCCTCAGGGGATCAGGATGGTGCGGATCGACCGCCGCTCGGGAAGGCGCGTGTTCGGCGAGTGGCCGGGGACGGACCCGCGCGCCGCCGTGATCTGGGAGGCGTTCAAGCCGGAAAGCGAGCCGCGCCGCACGGTGGCTCGCGACGAGATCGATCTCACCAAGGCCGCGCCGGTGCGCCGCTCGGCGGCTCGGGCCAACAACCGGGACAGCGATTTCTTGCAAAGCCAGGGCGGCATCTACTAGGCCCAAGGCGTTCCCGCCAACCGCAAGGACGTGACATGCGCGCGGAAGCGCAAGCCTCCATCGATCAGGTGCGGTCGGCTCTCGACCTCCTGCGCCGATTCCTCGACTGGGACCGGGCCCTGAAGCGGCTCGACGAGCTCAACGCGCGTGTCGAGGATCCGGCGCTTTGGGACGATCCCAAGGCTGCCCAGGTCGTGATGCGCGAGCGCCGCCGCCTCGACGAGGCGATCGCGGCCACCCGGGCGATCGAGCGCGAGCTCACGGACACCGTCGAGCTGATGGAGATGGCCGAAGCGGAGGGCGACGAGGCGATGGTCGACGAGGCGGTGGCCGCGCTCACGGCGCTGGCCGAGCGGGCCGAGCGCGACAAGGTCGCCGCCCTGCTCGCCGGCGAGGCCGACGCCAACGACACCTATATCGAGGTCAATGCCGGCGCCGGCGGCACCGAGAGCCAGGACTGGGCGGAGATGCTGCAGCGCATGTACAGCCGCTGGGCGGAACGGCACGGGATGAAGGTGGAGCTGGTCGATCACCATGCCGGCGAGCAGGCCGGCATCAAGTCGGCGACGCTCATGGTCAAGGGCGAGAACGCCTATGGCTATGCCAAGACCGAAAGCGGCGTCCACAGGCTGGTGCGTATCAGCCCCTATGACGCGAACGCCCGGCGGCACACCAGCTTCGCCTCGGTCTGGGTCTATCCGGTCGTCGATGACGAGATCGACCTGGAGGTCAATGAAAGCGACCTCAAGATCGACACCTACCGGTCGTCCGGCGCCGGCGGCCAGCACGTCAACACCACCGACAGCGCCGTGCGCATCACTCACCTGCCCACTGGGATCATCGTCGCCTGCCAGAACCAGCGCTCGCAGCACAAGAACCGGGCGGAGGCGATGAAGATGCTCAAGGCCAGGCTCTACGAGGCGGAGCTGCAGCGGCGTGAAGCGGAAGCGAGCGCCCAGCATGCCGCCAAGACGGACATCGGCTGGGGCCATCAGATCCGATCCTACGTGCTCCAGCCCTATCAGCTGGTGAAGGACCTCAGGACCGGAATCACCTCCACCTCTCCCGACGAGGTGCTCGACGGCGACCTCGACCGCTTCATGGCCGCCGCACTGTCGCAGCGGGTCACCGGTGACAGGGTCGAAGTGGAAGATGTGGATTAGGGCTCCCGTCCTGCTCGCCCTGGCGCTGATCGGCGGCTGCCGTGAGCAGCCGCAGCAGGATCGATCCGCTTTCCCCGAACCGCGGCGGCCGGTCGCTCCGATCGTCTCCTCCCGCTACCTCAACGAGGACGCCCGCGACAGCGTCGGCGAGTTCGAGACGGTGATTCGACTGGCCGAGATCAGGGCCGGAATGTCGGTGGCCGACATCGGCGCCGGCGAAGGCTATTATACGGTCCGGCTTTCCCCGATCGTCGGGCGCCAGGGACGGGTCCTAGCCGAGGATATCGTGCCGACGACGATCCAGGAGCTTGCCCGCCGAGTCCAGCGCGAGCGGCTCGACAATGTCGCGGTCAAGGTCGGCAACCCCAACGACCCGCAGCTTCCCGACGCTTCGTTCGACCGCATCCTGATGATCCACATGTATCATGAGATCGCCCGCCCGAGCGAGTTCCTGTGGCACCTGCACGACGACCTCAAGCGCGGCGGCGCCATCGTGGTCGTCGACGCCGACCGGCCTACGGACCGCCACGGCACTCCGCCACAGCTGCTGGTCTGCGAGTTCAACGCGCTCGGCTACGAATTGAAGCGATTCGAGCGCTTGCCGGACAGCGAATCCTATTTCGCCTCGTTCCAGCCGCGCGGCCCCAAGCCGGCGCCTGAGGACATCCCGGCCTGTGACCTGTGAGCTATAGCAGCCCCAGCTCGCGATAGCTTCGGCAGCGGCCGCCGGCGAAGATGAGATGGTCGTGCAACTGGATGCCGAGGTTGGCCGCCGCCTCGGCGACCATCCGGGTGGCGGCGATGTCGGTTGCGGACGGGTCCGCATCGGCGGCCGGACGATTGTGGGCGACGACCATCCCCTCGGCGCCCAGGCGAAGGGCGGCATCGATGATGGTGCGGACGGGCAGCCCGGCGGCCTTGCCCGGATCGACGCCATATTCCTCGAGCGCGATCAGCGCGCGCTTGCCGTCCAGGTGGAGGATGGCGAGCTTTTCGCCTTCGGAGCCGGCGAAGAGCGGCTCGACAAGATCGGCCGCGTCGCGTGCGGTGCCGACGATCACCGCGCCGTTGTCGCACGTAATGACGGACCGTGTCCGCCAATCTCCGCCAAATCGGGCCCCGGAATGGAGGAATTCGTGTGGCGCGGGAGGGGCGGCCAAGCCATAAGCTGCGCCCATGCGAACCTATCTCGATCTGCTTCAGCTCATCCTCGACCAAGGGGTCGAGCAGAAGGACCGGACCGGCGTCGGGACCCGGTCCATATTCGGCCACCAGATGCGCTTCGACCTCGCCGAAGGCTTCCCGCTGCTCACCACCAAGAAGCTCCATATCCGCTCGATCCTGATCGAGCTCCTCTGGTTCCTAAGGGGCGACACCAACATAAGCTGGCTGAACGACAACAAGGTCAGCATCTGGGACGAATGGGCGGATGAGGCCGGGGATCTGGGGCCCGTCTACGGCAAGCAGTGGCGCCGCTGGGAAGCCAATGACGGGCGCGAGATCGACCAGATCGCCGGCCTGATCGCGCTGATCAAGCGCGACCCGGGATCGCGTCGGCAGATCGTCTCGGCCTGGAACCCCGGCGAGCTCGACCGGATGGCGCTGCCGCCCTGCCATTTGATGTTCCAGACCTATGTCGCCGCCGGCCGGCTGTCCCTGCAGATGTACCAGCGCAGCGCCGACGTGTTCCTCGGCGTCCCGTTCAACATCGCAAGCTACGCTCTGCTCACCCACATGCTGGCCCAGCAATGCGGCCTCGAGCCGGGCACGTTCGTCTGGACCGGCGGCGACTGCCATCTCTACGCGAACCATCTCGACCAGGCCCGCGAGCAGCTGTCGCGCGAGCCTCGAAGGCTTCCCAAGCTCAGCCTCGTTCGCCGGCCCGCCTCGATCGATGCCTATCGCTTCGAGGATTTCGAGATCAGCGACTACGACCCGCACCCGCACATCAAGGCCGAGGTGGCGGTTTGAGCATCGTGACGCTGGTCGTGGCGCGAGCCGAGAACGGCGTCATCGGCCGGGACGGCGGGCTACCCTGGCACCTCCCCGATGACCTCAGGCATTTCAAGGCGGTCACGATGGGAAAGCCGATGATCATGGGCCGCAAGACGTTTGAGAGTCTTCCCGGGCTCCTGCCGGGGCGCCGCCACATCGTCCTGACGCGGGACCGCCGATGGAAGGCGCCCGGCGCCGAGGTCGCCGCTGATCTGGAAGGTGCTGTCGCCCTGGCCGACAGCCCGCACCTGACGGTGATCGGCGGCGCCGAGATCTTTCGCCTGTTTCTGCCGATCGCCGACTTCATCGAGTTGACCGAGGTGCATGCGCGCCCGGAGGGCGACACCTGTCTTCCGCGCTTCGACACGGCGCATTGGAAGCGGCTCGCGCGCGAAGCGCATCCGGCGCGCGACGGCCAACCGGCGTTCAGCTTCGTGACCCTGGGCCGCCGGCATTAGCGGACTCGTTGCCCGCGCCACCGCGTCTGCTATGAGCCGCGCCATGGAGCGCCTAGACGGGGCTTCGGCGGTTCCGGCCCAGCTTCGCGGCGGCATCGTCGCGCTCGGCAATTTCGACGGTTTCCACCGCGGCCATCAGGCCGTGGTGGGCCGCGCCGTCAGCCGCGCGCGGATCGAGGATCGGCCGGCCCTGGTGGCCACCTTCGACCCGCACCCGATGCGCTATTTCCGGCCGGAGTCGCCGTTCTTCCGGCTGACCACGCTGGAGCAGCGCGAGCGCCTGATTCTCGCCGCCGGCATCGACGCCATGCTCGTCTTCCAGTTCGACGCGGAATTCGCGGCCGTCACCGCCCCCGATTTCGTGACCGACTGGCTGGCGCGACGGATGGGGGCGGCCGGCGTGGTGACCGGCGAGGACTTCACCTTCGGCCGCGAGCGCGGCGGCGACGTCTCGCTGCTCAAGATGCTCGGCCACGGCCACCGCATGTCCGTGGAGGCCGTGCCGCCGGTGGCCGAGGATGAAAGGGCGGTCTCCTCGACCTGGATCCGCGAGGCGCTGCAGGCCGGAGACTGCGAGACGGCGGCTCGCCTCCTCACGCGTCCCTTCACGATCGAGGGGGTGGTGGAGCCGGGCGACCGGCGCGGCCGGACGTTCGGCTATCCCACCGCCAATATCGGCCTGGGCAATTATCTGCGCCCCCGATTCGGCGTCTATGCCGTGCGCGGGCGCCTGGCCGACGGGCGCTCGCTCGACGGGGTCGCCAACCTCGGCATCCGCCCCATGTTCGACCCCCCCAGGGAGCTTCTCGAGCCCCATTTCTTCGGCTTCGACGGCGACCTTTACGGACAAGTGCTGGCCGTCGAGCTAATCTCGTTCATCCGGGACGAGATGGTCTTCGACTCCCTCGAAGCTTTGAAGACGCGCATGGCCGAGGATGCGCAGGAGGCAAGGAGGCGGCTGGCATGAGGAAAGGCGCCAAGATCGGTCTGGCTGTGGCCGCCGCCGCCTGCGTCGCGCTGTCGCTGTTCAACGCCTCGTGGCTCGCCTCCACCCCGCAAGGCAAGCTGGTCCTGGTCGCCCATCGCGGCACCGCCCAGCCGGTCGACCGAGGCGTCGGCCGCGAGGGCTGCTCGGCGCTCCGCATCCGCCCGGTCGCCCATACCTATATCGAGAATACCCTGTTCTCGATGCAGGGCGCCGTCGCCTACGGCGCGCGCGGCTTCGCCCTTGACGTCCAGCCGAGCGCCGACGGCCACGCCGTCATCTTCCGCGACTCCACCCTGGAATGCCGAACTAACGGCACCGGCCGAGTAAGCCAGCGGCCGCTCGCCTATTTGAAGGCGCTCGACGTCGGTCATGGCTATAGCGCCGACGGCGGCCGGACCTTCCCGTTGCGCGGACGCGGCGTCGGGGCGATGCCCACCGCGGCCGAAGTGATCCGCGCCTATCCGCGCGAGGAGCTGATCTTCACCCTGCGCGAGCCCGCCGCTGCCGACGCGCTCGTTGCCGGTTTCCGTGCCGCCGGGGTGAGGATCGCCGGCAATCACGGCTTCGCCGGCGCCGCGCCGGCGCTGGCGCGGCTAAGGGCGCTGACCGACGCCGGCTGGGTGCTCGATCCGGAGGCGAGCGAAGCATGCCTCGCCGAATATCGCCGGATCGGCTGGCTCGGCATCGTGCCGCAACGCTGCCGCGGCGCCGCCCTGGTGCTTCCTCGCGAGGGCGGGTGGACCTTGTGGGGCTGGCCGTACCGCTTCCTCAACCGCCTCCAGGGCGCGGGTGCCCGTTTCCTGATCCTCGGCGAACGCGACGGCGACGGCCTGGTCGGACTCGAACGACCCGAGCAGCTCGGCGAGGTGCCGAGACACTATCGCGGCCTGCTTTTGATCGAGGACATGCACGACGTCGGCCGGTCGCTTCGGCGATGAGGCGGGGCTGAGCGGCGTCGCCATGACCGAAATTCCGGTCCTCCATACCGAACGGCTGATCCTGAGGGGGCAGCGGCCGAGCGATACCGAGCCGCTGATCGCCGCTTATGCGCAAGACGACTTTTCCCGCTTCATCACCCGCGAGGGACGCGGACTCAGCCGCGCCGAAGCCTGGCGCGGCATCGCCCTCGTCGCCGGCAGCTGGGCGACGATGGGCTACGGCCAATGGATCGTCGAGGAGAAAGCGAGGGCGTCGCCGGTCGGCCGGATCGGGCCGTGGGCGCCGGAGGGCTGGCTCGACTTCGAGATCGGATGGTCCATATTCCCCGCCCACCAGGGCAAGGGCTATGCCGTCGAGGGAGCGGCCGCGGCGCTGATCTGGTCCAGAGAGGCGCTCGGCCGCGACAAGGTCATTCACCTGATCGACCCGCGCAACAACGCCAGCGAACGTGTCGCCGAAGCGCTGGGGGCGGAAGTGACCGGCGAGTGGGATTCCCCCTTGTGCCCGGGCGTCCGGGTCTGGACCAGCCGCTGGGAGCGATTCACCGCCACCGCCGCTATCGACGCCATGTTGCCGCCGCCGCCGCGAGGCCCTAAGCCGCCGGCGATGTCCGACAAGCCCGATTATAGAGACACGGTCTTCCTGCCCAAGACCGATTTTCCGATGAAGGCCGGCCTCGCCCAGAAGGAGCCGGCGATCCTCGCCCGCTGGGCGGAGACCGGGCTTTACGCGCAGCTGCGCCAGGCGCGCGCCGGGCGAGAGCGCTTCATCCTCCACGACGGACCGCCTTACGCCAATGGCGACATCCACATCGGCCATGCGATGATGAAGACGATCAAGGATCTGATCATCCGCTCGCAGACCCTGCTCGGCAAGGACGCGCCCTTCATCCCCGGCTGGGACTGCCACGGCCTTCCGATCGAATGGAAGATCGAGGAGCAGTACAGGAAGAAGAAGCTCGACAAGGACCAGGTGCCGCCGCGCGAGTTCCGCGCCGAATGCCGCGCCTATGCCGAGCATTGGATCCAGGTGCAGCGCGAGCAGTTCATCCGCCTCGGAATCACCGGCGACTGGGACGATCCCTACCGGACGATGGACTTCACCTCGGAGGCGAAGATCGCCGAGGAGCTGCTCAAGCTCGCCGAGGCGGGCAAGCTCTATCGCGGCGCCAAGCCGGTGATGTGGTCGCCGGTCGAGAAGACCGCGCTTGCCGAGGCCGAGGTCGAATATGAGGACGTCGTCTCGACCCAGATCGACGTCGCCTTCGAGATAATCGAGGCGCCCAATGCACCGCATCTTGTGGGTGCGCATGCGGTCGTTTGGACGACGACGCCGTGGACCATCCCCGTCAACCGGGCGATCGCTTACGCACCTGACGTTGATTACTCGGCATTCTGGGCGGCCTCCGAGGAGAGGACGATCCTGGTCCTGATTGCCAAGGACCTCGTTTCTGCATTTGAGGCGCGATCCGGCCTTGCGAACGAGGCTGGCGACGAACCATTCTGGGAGCTCAAAGGTTCGGACTTGGCTGGCGCCGTCGCCCGCCACCCGATGCACAGGCTCGGCGGCTTCTTCGCCGAGCCGCGCCCTTTCCTGCCCGGCGACCACGTCACCACCGAGGCCGGGACGGGCCTCGTCCACATGGCGCCCGACCATGGCGAGGAGGATTTCCTGGTCTGCAAGGCGGCGGGAATCGATCCGGTCTTCGCGGTCACCGATGACGGCCGCTACCGCGACGACTGGGAATGGCTCGGCGGCCAGGGCAGCGTCATCAACAACAAGTTCAACGCGCCCGACGGGCCGATCTGTTCGGATTTGCGCGACGCCGGCGGTCTGCTGGCCGCCAGCGCCGACTTCCAGCACTCCTACCCGCATTCCTGGCGGTCCAAGGCCAGGGTCATCTACCGCTGTACGCCGCAATGGTTCATCCCGATGGAGAATCGTCCCTCTGCCTCAAGGGGAGAGGGACAGGCGAGCGGAGCGAGCCAGGTTGAGGGCACCGACGGTCCCTCACCCTCGGCCGCCGGCGCGGACATTCCCTCTCCCCTGCAGGGAGAGGGGTTGAGAGCGACCGCTCTCAAGGCGATCGAGGACACCCGCTGGGTGCCGGAGAAGGCGAAGAACCGGATGCGAGCCATGGTCGAGGGCCGTCCGGACTGGGTGCTCAGCCGACAGCGCGCCTGGGGGGTGCCGATCCCGCTCTACCTCCACAAAAAGACCGGCGATTATCTGCGCGACGCCGCGGTCAACGCGCGCATCCTGCGGGCCTTTCACGCGGGCGGCGCCGATGCCTGGTTCGATGCGGATCACCAGGCGTTGCTCGGCAACAGCTACCGGCTCGACGATTACGAGCCGATCACCGACATTCTGGACGTGTGGTTCGACAGCGGCTCGACCCACGCCTTCGTGATCGAGCCCCGCTACGGCCCCGAGGTCCGCTCGGACCTCTATTGCGAGGGGTCGGACCAGCATCGCGGCTGGTTCCAAGCGAGCCTGCTGGAAAGCTGCGCCACGCGCGGCCGCGCCCCGTTCCGGGCGGTGCTCACCCACGGCTTCACGCTCGACCAGAACGGGCGCAAGATGTCCAAGTCGATCGGCAACGTCATCGATCCGATCGCCGTCATCCGCGACAGCGGCGCCGATATCCTCCGCCTGTGGGTCGCCTCGACCGACTATTTCGAGGACGTGCGCATCGGCAAGGAGATCCTCGCCGGGACGTCGGACGCCTACCGCAAGCTGAGGAATACCTTCCGCTACCTGCTTGGTGCGCTCGCCGACTTCGAAGACTCCGAGCGGATCGCAGCGGCGTCGATGCCGGAGCTGGAGCGCTGGATACTCCATCGCCTCGCCATCCTCGACGGCGAGCTCAGAGAGGCCGCGGAAGCCTTCGATTTCAACCGCTATACCCGTCTCATCGCCGCCTTTGCCAACGACGATTTGTCGGCGCTCTTCTTCGACATTCGCAAGGACAGCCTCTATTGCGACTCGCCGGAAGCGCTCAAGCGCCGCGCCTATCGCACCGTCCTCGATCACGTCTTCCAAGCACTGGTGCGCTGGGTCAGCCCGATCCTCTGCTTCACCGCGGAGGAGGTCTGGGGGACGCGCTACCCAGAGGGCGGTTCGGTGCACCTGCTCGAATGGCCGGCCATCGACCCCGCCTGGCGCGACGAATCGCTCGGCCGGAAATGGGACTTGATCCGCGCTACGCGCGAGCGAGTCACCGAAAGCATCGAGCCTCTGCGCCGGGAGAAAGTGATCGGGTCCAGCCTCGAGGCCAGGATCCTCTATCCCGATTTGGAACTGGATCTCACCGGCGAGGCGCTCGCGGAACTTGCGGAAATCTACATCGTGTCCGAAGTGTCGCCAGGCCCGACCGACAGGATTGAAGTGACCCGCACCGACCATCTGAAATGCGGCCGCTGCTGGCGGCACTTGCCGGAGGTTGCGCAGGATGGCGGCCTCTGCGCCCGGTGCGACGAGGTTCTCAATGGCGGCGACTGAGCTCAAGCTGAGGCGCAACCGCTCGGTCGCCTTCGTCATCGCCTTCCTGGTGTTCGTGTTCGACCAGGCGACGAAATGGGTGGTGACCTATCCGCTCAACCTGGGCGGCCAGCCCGATTTGACGATCGAGATCACCAACTTTTTCAACCTTCACTGGGTCGAGAACAAGGGGGTCTCGCTCGGTCTGCTCAGCGCCGGCACCGACATGGGCCGATGGCTGCTGGTGGCTTTGACCGCCGCCATCGCGATTTTCGTCGCGACCTGGATGTGGCGCGAGAAGCGGCGGGACGATTCCGTCGCTCTGGCGATGATCCTCGGCGGCGCTCTGGGCAACATCGTCGATCGGGTGCGCTTCGGCTACGTCGTCGACTTCGCAGACCTGCATTTCGGCGAGTGGCGGCCGTTTTTGGTCTTCAATGTGGCCGACGCCGCGATTACGATCGGGGTGCTGCTTTTGCTTGTGCGGGCGCTGCTGATGCGCGATGGCAAGGGCTCGAAGAAGGAAGTCTGAGCAAATGCGTTTGTCCCACCTCGCTTTGGCCGGATCGGCCGTCATCCTGCTTGCCGGCTGCGGCGGCGGCGGGCCCTTCGGTCGCGACCGTCCCGACGAGTTCGCCGTCGGCCGGAGCGCGCCGCTGGTCGTGCCGCCCGATTTCGCGCTGACCCCGCCGCGTCCAGGCGAAGCCGATGCCGGCGGCGATCCGCGCGCGCAGGCGCTCCAGGCCCTGTTCGGCGGCCCGCAGCCGCGAAGCGCCGTCGAGCGCGACATGCTCCAGCAGGCCGGCTCGGACCGCGCCGCCCTCGGAGTGCGGTCCAGCGCCGGCGATCCGCAGACCGCGGTGGTCAACCGCGGCGCTCTGGTCCAGACCATCCTCCAGCTGCCGCAGGGCGACGGCCAGGAAGCCTCGATCCAGATCCCGCAATAGCCCGGCCGATGGGCTAGAAGCGAAGGCCGATCGACGCGACCAGGCCGGCATCCTGGCCGGAAGCGGAAGGCAGGTCGGTGTCGACATAGCGCAGGCCCAGAGCGGCGTCCGGAACGCCCGGGATGCGCAGCTGGTGCTCCACGCCCAGCGACCAGTTCCAGTAGCCGCCGAAACGGCCCCAATCCTGCCGTCCGGCCGAGACCGAGAAGCTCCACGGCTGGAACGGCACGCTGACGTCGACCTGACCGAACAGATAGAGCATCTCCTCGTCGCCGATGGCGCGCTGCGCCGGCGCATATTTGGCGCCCGCGGTCGCGAAGACGGGCCCGATCAAATAGGAGAGCGAGGCATAGGGCTCGGCATAATCGGTCCTGCCGTCGCTGCCGGTGAAGACGTAATAAAGGACGCCGGCGTCCAGCTCGAACCCGCCGCCGAGGGCGGCGCCATAGCCGGCATAGAGGTCGAGCTCGATGTCGCCGAGATCGCGAAACGCGGGGTCGCGAAGGCGGAAGCTGTCGAGGCCGTTCAAGGTCGTGCCGCGTCCGCCGACGTAAAGACCACTCCGGTGAGTCAGCAGCAGTGCCGCCTGGAGGGCCGGATCCTCGTCGGAGCGCGAGACGCCGCGGAAGCGATAGTCGGAGAGAAGATTGACCTCGCCGCTGACGTCGATGGCCGCATCCGGAACGCCGAGCGCCTCGTCCGGCGGCTCGTCCTGAGCCGCGGCCGGCGTGGCGGCAAGCAAGGCGACGGCGAAGGCAGCGAATTTGGACATGACACTCCTCATAGCGCCCGCCTGCCCCAGCCGGACCCCGCACGCAACCGCCCTTCGCCCGTTAGCGCTTCGTTAGCCATGAACCGCTAGCCTGGCCGTATGACTCATCAGGCGCCTCCCCGCCCGGCACCGCCGGGCACCGATCCGGGCCGTCAGATCGCCCAGCTGCGCGAGGCGCTGGAGCTCGTCGAGCGGATCTCCGGCCGCGCCCCGGCCCGGGGGCGCGAGGCTCTGCTCGACGAGGCGGCGCGAGTCAGCGACGCCTATGATCGGGCCCTTCCCATCGTCCAGCGGCGCTTCGACACGCTCGCGGTCGAGACCGCGGCCTGGGCGGCGGCCGGAGTCGAGGCACTGCTCGTCGCCGGCGCGAGCTCGCCGCCGAGATCGGCGGCGATGCGTCTCGCGCTTCGGCTCGACCACGCGCTCGACGCGCTCAAGGCTGATATCGGCCTATAGGTCGGGCGGCGGCGTCCGCCCCGGCGGCCACTCCCTGACCCGGATGTCGCGTTGCGGAAACGGGATATCGATGCCGTTCTCGCGGAACAATTGCCACAGCCGGTTGAGGATCTCGGACTGGACGTTGCCGACCCCCGCTTCGGGGTCGGCGATCCAGACCATGATGTCGTGCTCGACGGCATTGTCGCCGAAGGCCCGCAACCAGACGCTTGGACGAGGCGCCTTGAGGACCCGCTCCGATTCGCTCGCTGCCTGGATCATCAGCTGCTGCGCCAGCGGGAGATCGCAGTCATAGGCGACTCCGACCGGGATGTGCACGCGCACATTGGTGTTGGAATAGGACCAGTTCTCGACCTCGCGGGTCATCAGATCCTCGTTCGGGATGAGATGCTCCTTGCCGTCGCGGGTTATGACCGAGACGGCGCGGACGCCGATCTTGCTGACCGATCCGAAGCTGTCGCCGACGACGATCACGTCCCCCGGCTTGATCGAGCGGTCCATCAGCAGGATGATTCCGGCGAACAGGTTGCCGACGGTCTTCTGGAGGCCGAATCCGACGGCGAGGCCGAGCGCCCCCGAGAAG
>DATMVG010000240.1:0-8798 GCA_035563315.1 Allosphingosinicella sp.
GCAGTCCGGCGGTCGCTGCGCAGACCCTTGAACGGCTGAGCGCGCTCGGCTGGTCGTGCGACGTCCGCGAGACGTTGCATGACATCGACGAGCCTC
Organism: Allosphingosinicella sp.; assembly: GCA_035563315.1. Taxonomy (GTDB): domain Bacteria; phylum Pseudomonadota; class Alphaproteobacteria; order Sphingomonadales; family Sphingomonadaceae; genus Allosphingosinicella. The sequence goes on from DATMVG010000240.1 coordinate 97, forward strand.
GCGATCTCGCCGCCGCGGCGCGGGTTCGGTGATCGTCCGGCTCGTGCTCGGGGCGGCCCTCGCCGCCGCTCCGCCGCTCTGGGTCGGCCGGTTCTCGGGCGAGGGCGCCCCGCCGCCGCCCTGGCGCGTGGTGAGGCTCGACAAGGACGTGGCGGCGACCCTCTATCGAAGGACGAGGATCGACGGAGTCGACGCGGTCGAGGCCCGAGCCGATTCGGCGATGGCGCTGCTCGCCCGGCCGCTGGCGGTCGACCTGGCGGCGAGTCCGGTCCTGTGCTGGCGCTGGCGGGTCGACGCGCCGGTCGCCCAGGCCGACATGCGCAGGCGGAGCGGCGACGATTATGCCGCCCGCGTCTACGTCACGTTCGACATGCCCGACGGCGCGCTCGGCCTCGCCGCGAGGCTTCGCATCGCGCTCGGCCGCCGGCTGTTCGGATCGGCGGTGCCCGACGCGGCGCTCAACTATGTCTGGGACAATCGCAACCCGGTCGGGACCCGTCGCCGAAGCGCCTATACCGACCGGGTCGAGATGATCGTCGCCGAGACCGGGTCGGGCCGCGCCGGCCAATGGGTGGCGGAGCGCGCCGACGTCGCGGCGGATTTCGCCCGCGCCTTCGGCAACCGGTCGGGACGGCCGATCCAGCTCGCCATCGCCGCCGACACCGACAATACCAACGGCCGCGCCCGCTCCGCCTTCGCCGACCTGCATTTCGTCGCTCGCGGCGAGCGTTGCGCGGCCTGACCGGCGCCGATAGTCGGGAGCGATGGACCCGCTTCCCCCTTACGCCCGGTTCCTCGGCATCGGCACCCGGCGCTCCGCCGAGGGCGAGCTTCAGTTCGTCATGCCCTTCGCCGACGTCGTCCTCGGCCGGCCCGGCTACCTCCATGGCGGAGCGATCGCCGGGCTGCTCGAATTCGCCGCGATCGGCGCGATCTACGAGGAGATCGGCGAGCGCGAAGGGGTGACGGTCAAGCCGATCAACGTCACCGTCAGCTTCATGCGCGGCGGCACCGATCACGACACCTTCGCGGCCGCCACCGTGTCCCGGCTCGGCAACCGGGTCGCCAATGTCGAGGCCCATGCCTGGCAGCTCGACCGGAGCCGGCCGATCGCCTCCGCCCAGATGAACGTGCTGCTCCGGCGCCGCTGAGCTCAGCGCGCCCGGAAGAGCGCCTCGGCGGCGACGACCATAGCCTCCACGCCCGCCGTCACCGACGGCTCCGGCTGGATCCTGAACAAGGGCGAGTGATGGCCCGGCGCCGTCGCGACCTCGGCCGGCGGCGTTCCGCCGACGTTGAAGTAGACGCCCCGAACGCCGCTTTCGGGCGTCACGAAATAGGCGAAGTCCTCCGCCCCCATGCCGCTCCGCGGAGTCTCGATCAGCCTCTGCTCGCCCATCGCCGAGCCGACCGCGGAGCGCACGATCGCGGCGGTCGGCGTGTGGTTGATCGTCGGCGGGGTCTGCTCGGTCGCCGAGCGGGTCACCGTCGGCAGCCGGTCCTCGGGAACGCCGAGCGCGAGCGCCGTCCCGCGCGCGACCCGGTCGATGCCGTCGAGAAGCCGAGCCCGGGTCTCGGGATTGTCGGAACGGACCGTCATCTGAAGCTCGGCCGTGTCCGGGATGATGTTGGCTTTGACTCCGCCCCGGATCAGGCCGACGCTGACCACCGCCCCTTCGAGCGGGTTGATGGAGCGCCCGACCATCGACTGGATCGAGACGACGATCTGGGCCGCGACGAGCACCGGATCGACGCCCGTATGCGGATAGGCGCCGTGAGTGCCGACGCCGTGGACGACGATCGACACCGTGTCGGCGCTCGAGGCGACGATCGCGCCCGGAACCTCGATGCGGCCGGCGGGAAGGTCGGCCGCGACGTGGAAGGCGAGCGCATAATCGGGCTTCGGGAAGCGGGTGTAGAGGCCGTCCTCGATCATCGCCCGGGCGCCCGAGACGGTCTCCTCGGCCGGCTGCGCGACCAGCACCAGGGTGCCCGACCAGCCGGCGCGCCGGGCGATCATCTGGCGGGCCGCGCCGACCAGGGCGGTGATGTGAACGTCGTGACCGCAGGCGTGCATCACCGGCTGCTCGACGCCGGCGGCGTCGGCCTGGCGAGCCGTCGAGGCGTTGGGCAGGCCGGACTGCTCGCGCAGCGGCAGCCCGTCCATGTCGGCCCGCATCAGGACCGTCGGCCCCTCGCCGTTGCGAAGGATCGCCACCACGCCGGTGCCGCCGACTCCGGGGGTGACGTCGTAGCCCAGCGCGCGGAGCTCGCGCGCCATCCGCGCCGCCGTCTGAGTCTCGCGGCCGGAGAGCTCGGGATTGCGGTGGAAATGGTCGAACAGCTCGGCGAGGTTGGCCCGATAATCGCTCGCGACCGAGTCGCTGAGCGCGGCTTCCTGAGCCGCCGCGGGCGCACCCAGAGCGGCCAGTGCCGCCGCCAGCATCGATCCCATCCTCATTCGCCGCCCCTCCTCAGGTCAGCCGCCTCTCTTGATCGTCTCGCGGGCGATGACAAGCTGCTGAATCTGGCTCGTGCCCTCATAGATTCGGAACAGGCGGACGTCGCGATAGAGGCGCTCGATCCCGTAATCGGCGATATAGCCGGCGCCGCCGAAGATCTGGACGGCCCGGTCGGCGATCCGGCCGACGCTCTCGCTGGCGAAATATTTGGCCGCCGCCGCCTCGAGGGTGATCGGCGCGCCCGAATCCTTGAGCGCCGCCGCCTCGAGCACCAGCGCCCGGGCGGCCATCGCCTCGGTCTTGGAATCGGCGATCATCGCCTGGACGAGCTGGAAGTCGGCGAGCGGCTTGCCGAACTGCCGGCGCTCGGCGGCGTAGGCGACGGCATCGGCGATCAGCCGCTCGGCGATTCCGACGCAGACCGCGGCGATGTGGAGCCGGCCGCGGTCGAGGACCCGCATCGCGATCCTGAAGCCTTCGCCTTCCTCGCCGAGCCGGTTCGCGACCGGCACCGGCGCCTCGTCGAAACTGACGTCGCAGACATGGGCGCCCTGCTGGCCCATCTTCCGTTCCGGCTTGCCGACGGCCACGCCCGGCAGGTCGGCCGGGACGAGAAAGGCGGAGACCCCGCGCGCGCCCGCCTCGCCGGTCCGGGCCATGACCGTGAACAGCGACGCGCGGTCGGCATTGGTGATGAAGCGCTTGCTGCCCGAGAGGCGGTAGACGTCGCCGTCGAGCACCGCGCGGGTCTGCACCGAGGCGCTGTCCGAGCCGGCGCCGGGCTCGGTCAGCGCGAAGCTGGTGACGATCTCGCCGGCCGCGATGCGCGGCAGCCAGCGCGCCTTTTGGGCGTCGCTCCCGGCCATGACGAGGCCCTGGCTGCCGATCCCGACATTGGTGCCGAACACCGAGCGGAAGGCCGGCGTCGTTCGGCCGAACTCGAGCGCGACCCGGACCTCCTCGGCCATGGTGAGGCCGAGGCCGCCATATTCCTCGGGGATGGAGAGGCCGAAGAGGCCCATCTCCCGCATCTCGGCGACGACCTCGGCGGGAACCTCGTCCTCGCGGTCGACCCGCTCCTCGAGCGGCCGAAGCCGCTCGGCGACGAACCGGCGGACGGTGTCGATGAGGAGTTCGAACGATTCGGGATCGAGGGGCATCGTTCCTCCCTCTCCCCTTCAGGGGAGAGGGCCGGGGAGAGGGGGAGTCTCTTGCCGGCCGCACTGCTGGTGAAAAGGACTCCCCCTCTTCCTAGCCCTCTCCCGTTAAGGGGAGAGGGGATTCAATAGCCCTTCATCCGGGCGAGCCTGTCGGAATGATAGGCCGGGTCGCCGAACAGCTCGTTCAGGACCCGGTCGCGCTTCATGTAGAGGCCGATATCATATTCGTCGGTCATGCCGATGCCGCCGTGCATCTGGACCCCTTCCTGGACCGCCAGCGCCGAGGCGCGGCCGGCCTTGGCCTTGGCGACGGCGACCATCGCCTCGGCCTCGTCGCTGCCCTCGTCGAGCAGCTGCTGCGCCTTGAGGGTCGCGGCGCGGGCGATCTCGATCTCCGAATAGAGATGGGCGGAACGGAATTGGAGCGCCTGGAACTCGCCGATCAGCCGGCCGAACTGCTTGCGCTGCTTGAGGTAGGCGACGGTCATGTCCATCGCCGCCGAGCCCACGCCGACCAGCTCCGCCGCCGCTCCGGTCCGGCCCGCCGCCAGCACTCGCGAGAGCACCGCCTCGCCGCCGCCGACCTCGCCAACCACCGCGTCGGCGTCGACCTCGACCCCGTCGAAGGTCATTCGGGCGCCGATGCTGGCGTCGGCGAGCCGAATGCCCTCGACCTCCAGCCCCCTCGCGCCCTTCTCGACGGCGAACAAGGTCAACCCTTCCTCCGTCCGTGCCGCGACCAGGGTCACGTCGGCCGAAGCGCCGTGGACGACGAACTGCTTGCGGCCGGACAGGCGGAAGCCGTTGCCGGACCGTTCGGCGCGCATCGCGATCGATTCGGGGCGGTGCTTGGGCCCTTCGTCGAGCGCCACCGCCGCGACGGCCTCGCCGGAGAGGATGCCGGGAAACCAGCGCTCGCGAAGCCGGGTCCCCTTCAGCGCCTGGACGAAGGCGACCGCGCTGGTCAGGAAGGGCGAGGGGGTGAGGTTGCGGCCGATCTCCTCGAGCACGATGCCGGCCTCGACATGGCCCAGGCCGAGGCCGCCGTCGGCTTCCTCGATCAGGATGCCGTTGAAGCCCATCTCGCCGAACTGCTTCCACAGCCCGCGCCCGAAGCCGTCGCCGGAGCCGCTGTCGCGCAGCGGCCGCAGCTCCTTCGCGATCGCGCCTTCCTCGCCCATGAAGCCGCGGGCGGTGTCGCGAAGCATGACCTGATCGTCCGTGAGGTAGAGCGGCATTACTGGCCTTTCTCCCTCTCTCCTTTAGGGGAGAGGGCCGGGGAGAGGGGGAGTCTGGAGAAACTCGAGAATCGTCACCAGGACCCCATCGAGGTTCGTCATCACGTCCGAGTTAGTAAATCTCATCACCTCATAGCCGCGTTCTTTGAAATGTATCGAGCGGGCTTGGTCGTAGGGCTCCCGGCCAACGTGCGTTTCGCCGTCCACTTCCACGATCAGCATCTTTGGCGCGCGACAGGCGAAGTCGGCGATATAGTGTCCAATCACCGCCTGTCGGCGAAATTTGGCGCCTTCTAACCGCTTCGCCCGCAGCGCATACCAAAGCCGCCGTTCCGCTGTCGTAAGCTCCCGGCGCATAATCCGCGCCCTTTCGAGAAGAACCTGATCGCGCAATCGACCTTCCCCTCTCCCCAACCCTCTCCCCTGAAGGGGAGAGGGGGCACGTTACTCACCCCCCCGGCAAATCCAATATGCGCTTGGCGATGATGCCGAGCTGGATCTCGCTGGTGCCGCCCTCGATCGAATTGGCCTTGGTCCGAAGCCATTCGCGGGCCGCCTTGCCGCCGCGCGAGCGCTCGCTCTCCCATTCGAGCGAGTCCGAGCCGCCGGCGGCCATGACCAGCTCGTGGCGCGCCTTGTTGAGCTCGGTGCCGGCATATTTCATCATCGACGGCAAAGCGGGATGGGCGAGCCCCGCCTTGAGCTCGTCGATGAAGCGCTCCGACATGGCCCGGAACGCCAGCGCATCGACGTCGAAGCGGGCGACGTCGGCGCGAAGCAGCGGATCGGCGGCGACCGCCTCGCCGAGCGCTTCGCCGAGGGCGACGCTCGCGCCCCCGCCAAGCCCCATGCCGCTGATCATCTCGCGCTCGTGGCCGAGCAGATATTTGGCGACGTCCCAGCCCTTGTTGACCTCGCCGACCACCTGGTCCTTGGGCACTCTCACGTCGTCGAAGAAGGTCTCGCAGAAGGGCGAGGAGCCCGAGATCAGAAGGATCGGGCGGGTCGACACTCCGGGCGTCGCCATGTCGAACAGGATGAAGCTGATGCCCTTGTGCTTGGGCGCCTGGAAATCGGTGCGGACCAGGCAGAAGATCCAGTCGGCCTTGTCGGCATAGCTGGTCCACACCTTCTGGCCGTTGACCAGCCAGTGGTCGCCCCATTCCTCATCATGGGCTTCCTCGCAGCGGGTCTGAAGCGAGGCGAGGTCGGAGCCGGCATTGGGCTCGGAATAGCCCTGGCACCAGCGTATCTCGCCGCGCGCGATCTCGGGCAGGAAGCGCCTCTTCTGCGCCTCGCTGCCATATTTGAGCAGGGCCGGGCCGAGCATCGAGATGCCGAAGCTCATCAGCGGGTTGCGGGCGCCGATCCTCGCCATCTCCTGCTTCAGAACCTTGGCCTCGGCCGGCTCGAGGCCGCCGCCGCCATATTCCCCGGGCCAGTCGGGCACGGTCCAGCCGCGCCCGGCCATCAGCTCGAGCCATCTCTTCTGGGCCTCGCTCTTGAAGACCGGATTGCGCCCGCCCCAGCACATGTCGCTCTCGTCGCGGATCGGAGCGCGCATCTCGGCCGGGCAGTTCGCCTCCAGCCAGGCGCGGGTCTCGCCGCGGAAGGTGTCGAGATCGGCCACCGGAGGCTCCTTCTTTACGTTAACGTCAACTGCCGTGCCCGGGGCGGCGAGTCAACCGGCGGAGCGACTTCGCCCAGGGGAATCCGGACGGAACTCCATCGCCCCGTCGGCGACGGCGCCGAAGCGAAGCGCGGCGAGGTCGCGAACATAATTCTGGTGCACCCGCCATGGCGGCTTGGAGCCCTGACTCGGCAGGCTGCCCGCCGCCCGTTTGACATAGCCGGAGCTGAAATCGAGCATCGGCAGGCGCTCGATCGGCCCTGCGGGAAGCCGCGGCACGCACACCGCATATCCGCGCCGGTCCATGTGGTTCAGCAGCCGGCACACGTAACGCGAGGTGAGGTCGCATTTGAGCGTCCACGAGGCGTTGGTGTAGCCGAAGACGACGGCGAGATTGGGCACGTCGCTCAGCATCATCCCCTTGTAATTGACCCGATCGGCGACCTCGACGCGCTCGCCGTCGACGATAAGCTCGATGCCGCCGAGCAGCTTGACGACCAGGCCGGTGGCGGTGACCACGATGTCGGCCGGAAGCTCCCTGCCCGAGGCGAGGCGGAGGCCTTCCCTGGCGAAGCGCTCGATCGAGTCGGTGACGATCGAGACCTTGCCGGCCTTGATCGCCTCGAACAGGTCGCCGTCCGGAACCAGGCAGAGGCGCTGGTCCCACGGATCGTAGCTCGGCGAGAAATGGCGCTCGACGTCATAGCCCGGCGGCAGGCTTTGGGCGGCCAGCTTGAGGATCGCTTCCCTGACCTTCCGCGGGCGGCTGCGGGCGCGGTTGAAGAAGAACATGCCGAGCAGCACGTTCTTCCAGCGCACCGCCGGGTCGGCGAGGCGGCGCGGAAGCCGGCGCTGAAGCCATCGAGCGACGGAGTCGCGCGACGGACGCGAGACGATGTAGCTCGGCGAACGCTGAAGCATCGTGACATGGGCCGCCTGTCCGGCCAGAGCGGGGACGAGGGTGACCGCGGTCGCCCCGCTGCCGATCACGACGACCCGCTTGCCGGCATAGGCCAGATCGTCGGGCCAGAATTGCGGATGGACGATGCGGCCGGCGAACTGCTCCTCATCGCGCCATTCGGGCCGGTAGCCTTGCGCATAATCGTAATAGCCGCTGCACAGGAACAGGAAGCGGCAGGTGAAGCGGCGGGTCTCGCCCTCCGCTTCCACCGCCACGTCCCAGCGCGCCGCCAGCGAGGACCACGACGCTCTAGTCACCCGATGGCCGAAGCGGATTCGCCGGTCGATGCCATATTCGCGGGCGGTCGCCTCGACATAGTCGCGGATCGAGGCGCCGTCGACGATCGACCGGTCCTCGTCCCAGGGCCGGAAGGGAAAGCCCAAGGTGTACATGTCGGAATCGGACCGGACCCCGGGATAGCGGAACAGGTCCCAGGTCCCGCCGATCGCCGAGCGCGCCTCCAGGATCAGCCAGCTCTTGCCCGGGAGCCTCTTCTGGAGGTGGTAGGCGGCATCGATCCCGGAAATGCCGGCGCCGACGACGAGCACGTCGACATGCTCGGCCTCCGCCTGATCCGGGTCGTCGCTGCGGTCGAGCGTGTCGAGCATCGGACCGAGCCTATGGGGCCGGGGATGGAGGAGCAAGGCAAAGGGCAAGGGCCGGGCCGGGGACAGTCACTAGTGACTGTCCCCTCATTCATTCGCCGCCTCGGCCTCAGTCGTGGCGCTCGCGCATCTCCCGCGCCGCCTCGCGCATGTCCTGGGCGCCCTCGCGCATGCCCTGGGCGCCTTCGCGCATCCCCTCGGCGGCTTCGAGCAGCTGCTCGTGGGTCACGGTCTCGCCGCGGGCGCGGGCGCGGGCGATCTGCCGCTCGCGATAGTCGCGGTCCTGGAGGCGTTGCGATTCGCGCTCCATGTTCGCGGCGCCGCGCTCCATCCCGTCTGCGCCGCGCATCATGCCGTCGGCGCCGCGCGCCATCGAGGCCGCCACCTGCCGGGGCACGTCGCGCGCGACCCGGCGGGCCTCGCGCATGGCGAGCCGGATCTCGCGGCGGGAAACGGCCTGGGCCGCCCGCGCCTCGCGCATCGCGAGCTGGACCTCGCGGCTGGAAACGGCGTGCGCCGCGCGCGCCTCGCGCATCGCGGCGCGGACCTCCTCGCCATCGACTCGCGGCATCCGCCGGATCTCGGACTCGGCCTCGCGAAGCGCCTCCTCCATCGCTTCCGGATCGACCCCGGCCATGGCATTGGC
>DATMVG010000241.1:0-14124 GCA_035563315.1 Allosphingosinicella sp.
CGGGCCGGTCGAGGACCCGCTCGGCGAGCGCGCCGCGGTCGACCCCGGCCGCGCCGGTGCTGCCCGGGAAGGCGGCCTCGATGGCGGCGACCAATTCTCCCGCCGGTCCCTGCAGCCGGTGAACGGCGGCGTCCGAGTCGAACACCGGCACGCCGTCCTCGGCGAACATCGCGGCCACGGTCGACTTGCCCATGCCGATCGAGCCGGTCAGTCCGAGGACGACCGTCACGACGCCAGAAGCTCGCGCAGCCGCGGCGAATCGGGCCCGGGCGGCGGCTCGCCGAAGAAATGGGTGAAGGCCATCGAAGCCTGCCAGACCAGCATCGCCAGCCCGTCGACGATTCGGAAGCCCCGCCGGCGGGCCTCGGCGAGGAGCTCGGTCTCGAGCGGATCGTAGACCATATCGAACACCGTAGCAGCATCGCTGAGCCGCGACAGGCCGACGGCGAGTGGGGGCTGCCCGGCCATGCCGAGCGGCGTGGCGTTGATCAGGAGATCCGCCTCCGGATCGCCCCCGACCGGCCCCGTCGCGCCTCGGCCGCCGAAGCGCAGGAGGAGGTCGCGGGCCTTGTCCTCGCTCCGATTGAGGATGGTGAGGTGCGCGGCCTCGGCCTGCCGCAATTCCTCCACCGCGGCCCGGGCCGCCCCGCCCGCGCCGATCAGGACGACTCGCTTTCCCGCGGCTCCGACCGGCTCCAGGGCGAGGTTGACGCCCTGCCAGTCGGTATTCGTCCCGATCAGAAAGCCGTCGCGGTTGACGACGGTGTTCACCGCGCCGATCCGCCGGGCGAACGGGTCGACTCCGTCGAGCAGGTCCGCGACCTTCTCCTTGTAGGGCATGGTGACGTTGCAGCCGCGCCAGTCGGGATCGGAGCGGCGCCGGGCAAGATAGCCGGCCAGCTCGTCCGGCCCGAGACGGAGCGCCCTGTAGTCGCCGACGATCCCCATCTCCCGAAGCCAGAACCGGTGGATCGTCGGCGATTTCGAATGGGCGACCGGATCGCCGATCAGCTCGGCATAGGGGACGGCCATCAGCCGGCGATCAGGCCCCGCTCGCGGAGGCAGGCGAGCAGCGGAAGCAGCGGCAGGCCGAGGATCGCGAAATGGCTGCCCTCGATGTCTTCGAACAGCTGCGCCCCGAGGCCCTCGATCCGGTAGGCGCCGACGCTTGCGCTTACCGCCTCATATTCCCGGTCGAGATAGTCGCGAAGAAAGGCGTCGGAGAGCGGCCTCACGTGCAGGACGACGGTCTCCGTCATGCCCCACAGCCGCTCCTCGCCGGCGACGAGGACCGCGGCGGAGTGGAGGGCGTGGCTCCGCCCGCTGAGCGAGCGAAGCTGCGCCAGCGCCTCCTCGCGCGAGCCCGGCTTGCTCAGCATCGAGCCGTCGTCCTGCTCGAGCACCTGATCGGCGCCGAGCACGAGCGCGTCCGGGGCCGCCGCCACGCTTCGCGCCTTCATCTCGGCGAGCATCTCGGCGAGGTCGCGCGCCTCGAAGCCCGCGGCGAGCAGGCCGGCTTTGGCCTCCTCTTCGTCGAGCTCGGCCGCGACGGCGTCGAACGGCACGCCGGCCGCGGCCAGCATCCGACGTCGGGTTGCGCTCGTCGAGGCGAGCAGAAGCCTCACTTCGCCGCCTGCTCCAGCCGCTCGGTGTACAGCTTGACGATGGCGAGCGCGGTTTCCTCGATCGAGCGGCGGGTGACGTCGATCACCGGCCAGCCATTGTCGGCGAACATTCGCCGGGCGAAGCTGAGCTCGGCATTGACCGCCTCGCTGTCGACATAGTCGGTCTCCGGCGCCTGGTTGAGCGAGAGCAGCCGGTTGCGACGGATCTGGATCAGCCGGTCCGGGTTGGTGGTCAGGCCGACGACGAGCGGATGCCGGAGCTCGTAGAGCGTCGCCGGCGGCGGCGATTGCGGCACGAGCGGGACGTTGGCGACCTTGTAGCCGCGATTGGCGAGATAGATGCTGGTCGGAGTCTTCGAGGTCCGCGACACTCCGGCGAGGACGATGTCGGCTTCCTCCCAATTCTCCGGGCCGATTCCGTCGTCATGGGCGATGGTGAACTGGATCGCGTCGACCCGAGCGAAATAGGCCGCGTCGAGCGCGTGCTGGCGGCCCGCCCGGCCCTTGGCCTGCTCGCCGCTGACGGCGGCGAGCGCATCGAGCACGGGATCGAGCACCGACACGGCATAGATTGAGCGGCGCCGGCAGGCCCGCTCGAGCTCGCGGCGGATGGTCGCGTTGACGACGGTGTAGAGGACCAGCCCGGGACGGCGCTCGACATCGTCCAGCACCCTTTCGAGATGCCCCTCCGATCTCACCATCGGCCAGAGGTGCGGGATGGCCTCGACATCGTCGAACTGGGCCAGGCAGGCCTTGGCGAGCATGTCGAGGGTCTCGCCCGTTGAGTCCGAGAGGAGATGCAGGTGGAGCTGCTTCAACGCCGGGCCGGCCTGTGGAAAAACATGGGGAAATCGCTAGCGGAAGCCTGCGCACCACTTCAAGGACAGGATTCGCTCCCGGGCCGCCTCGGCTGATCCACAGCTCGGCGAACAGGGGGCGAAATCCGCCCCCAGCCTGTGAAATACGGGGATGGGCGGCGCGACTCCGCGGAAGTGCGCGCCGGCCGGGGAGTCAAGCTGTTGGCAAAATTTGTGCGAAGCCATAAACCCCGCTCTGCCCGGCTCTACTAACCTCAACAGACTCTTAGAATCTAATAATAAGGATAAGAGAGGGGAGCTTCCCCGCGCTTTCATGGCCGCTTCGTCCAAACCCTTGCTCGCCGTTCTAAAAGACGGAAAATCCGGAACAATTCCGGTCTGGCTGATGCGTCAGGCCGGCCGCTATCTGCCGGAATACCGGGCGTTGCGGGCGGCCAAGGGCGGATTCCTCGAGCTCGTCTACGACAGCGACGCGGCCGCGGAGATCACCCTTCAGCCGATCCGCCGCTTCGGTTTCGACGGCGCCATTCTCTTCTCGGACATCCTGATCGTGCCGCACGCCCTGGGCCAGGCGCTTCGTTTCGAGGCCGGTGAAGGGCCGCGGCTGACTCCGCCCTTGGTCGACTCGGCGCTCGCCTCCCTGGAGCGTGCCCCGGCCCGCCTGGAGCCGATCTATGCGACTGTGGAGAAGGTCGCGAGTCGCTTGCCTTCCGAAACGACTTTTTTGGGCTTTGCCGGCAGTCCGTGGACGGTGGCGACCTATATGGTCGCCGGCCAGGGCAGCCGCGACCAGGCCGAGACCCGCCGCTTCGCTTATGCCGACCCGGCGGGCTTTGCCGCGATCGTCGAGGCGATCACAGCGACGACCATCGACTATCTGTGCGGCCAGGTCGAAGCCGGAGTCGAGGCGGTCCAGCTGTTCGACAGCTGGGCCGGAAATCTCTCCCCTGCGCAGTTCGAGAAATGGGTGATCGGGCCGACCGCTTGCATCGTCGCCGGCCTCAAGGCCCGCTATCCCGACGTCCCCGTGATCGGCTTTCCCAAGGGCGCCGGCGGCAAGCTCGGCGCCTATGCGCGCGAGACCGGAATCGATGCGATCGGTCTCGACGAGACGGTGGATGCAGCCTGGGCGCTTCGCGAGCTGCCGGGCGGCCTGCCGGTCCAGGGCAATCTCGACCCTCTTGCCCTGCTGGCCGGCGGCGAGGCGCTTGAAAGCGCTACGGCACACATCCTATCTGTGTTCGCGGGGAGGCCGCACATCTTCAATCTCGGCCACGGCATCATCAAGGAAACGCCGCTCGCCCACGTCGAGCGGCTGCTCGAGCTGGTCCGCGGATCCGGAGTCGGCGCTTGATCCATGACTTGGGAACGGCGCTGACCTTGACTTACGTCTGGCTCAAGGCTGGCCATGTCATTTTCGTGATCTTCTGGATTGCGGGCCTGTTCATGCTGCCGCGCTTCTACGTCTACCACCAGGAGGCGGCGCCGGGCTCGGACGAGGAGGCGCGGTGGCTCGAGCGCGAACGCAAGCTGCGCTCGATCATCATCACTCCGGCGATGGTGCTGGTCTGGGTGCTTGGCCTCAGCCTCGCCTACGTCACCGACGCCTGGCAGCAAGGCTGGTTCATCGCCAAGTTCGCGATCGTGCTGGCGCTTTCGGGCTATCACGGCTGGATGGTCGGCTATGGCAGGAAGCTCGCGGCGGGCCGGCGGCCGGTCGGGGGCCGGGCGCTTCGGATGATGAACGAGGTTCCCGGAATCGCCGTCGTGCTGATCGTCGTGCTGGTGATCGTGCGCCCCTTCTGACGCCCGTTCGCTTGACTCGAATCCGGCCGGAGCATAACGGCGGTTCAGTCGTTAGCCCGCCGTCCGCGCGGGTGTGCCAATCCCCATCTTCAATTTTCGGGCACAGCGCGCCCCGAATCCGTCTCCAGATGAGAAATCCTGATGCATCTCAATGACCTGAAGCAAAAATCGCCCGCCGATCTGGTCGCGATCTCCGAAGAATATGGAATCGAGGGCGCCTCGACCCTGCGCAAGCAGGAGCTGATGTTCTCGATCCTGAAGGTCCGCGCCGAGCGCGGCGACGAGATCATGGGGCAGGGCACGATCGAGGTGCTCCAGGACGGCTTCGGCTTCCTTCGCTCGGCCGATTCCAACTATCTCGCCGGCCCCGACGACATCTACGTTTCGCCCAATCAGGTGCGCAAGTTCGGCCTGCGCACCGGCGACACGGTCGAAGGCGAGATTCGCGGACCCAAGGACGGCGAGCGCTATTTCTCGCTGGTTCGGGTCTCCCAGATCAATTTCGACGACCCCGACGCCGTCCGCCACCGGGTCAATTTCGATAACCTGACGCCGCTCTATCCGGACGAGAAGCTCACCCTCGACGCCCTCGATCCGACGGTGAAGGACAAGTCGGCGCGGGTGATCGACATCGTCGCGCCCCAGGGCAAGGGCCAGCGCGCCCTGATCGTCTCGCCGCCGCGCGTCGGCAAGACCGTGCTCCTCCAGAACATCGCCAAGGCGATCACCGACAACCATCCGGAGGTCTTCCTGATCGTCCTCCTGATCGACGAGCGGCCCGAGGAGGTCACCGACATGCAGCGCTCGGTCAAAGGCGAGGTCATCTCCTCGACCTTCGACGAGCCGGCGAGCCGCCACGTCCAGGTCGCCGAGATGGTCATCGAGAAGGCCAAGCGGCTGGTCGAGCACAAGAAGGACGTCGTCATCCTGCTCGATTCGGTCACCCGCCTCGGGCGCGCCTACAACACGGTCGTGCCCAGCTCCGGCAAGGTGCTGACCGGCGGCGTCGACGCCAACGCGCTGCAGCGGCCGAAGCGCTTCTTCGGCGCCGCCCGCAACATCGAGGAAGGCGGCTCGCTCTCGATCATTGCCACCGCCCTGATCGACACCGGCTCGAAGATGGACGAGGTCATCTTCGAGGAGTTCAAGGGCACCGGCAATTCCGAGATCGTCCTCGACCGCAAGGTCGCCGACAAGCGCATCTTCCCCGCCCTCGACGTCGGCAAGTCCGGCACCCGCAAGGAGGAGCTCCTGGTCGACGCCGCCAAGCTCTCCAAGATGTGGGTCCTTCGCCGCATCCTGATGCAAATGGGGACCGTCGACGCGATGCAGTTCCTGCTCGACAAGATGAAGGATTCCAAGACCAACGAGGATTTCTTCGCCTCGATGAACCAATAGCCCCGGGGGCGCTGACCGATCATGCTCGATTTTCTGACGACGCTTGCAGCCTCCGCCGGCGGCCTCGCCGGCATCTGGAACTCGATCGTCCACGATTTCTCCAACCTGACCGAGCCGGCCGCCCTGGCGGCCTTCGGCCAGGTGCTGATGATCGACATCATGCTCGCCGGCGACAATGCGATCGTCGTCGGCGCCCTGGCGGCGGGGCTGCCCTCCGACCAGCGCCGCAAGGTGATCCTGATCGGCATCATCGCCGCTTTGGTGCTGCGGATCATCTTCGCCCTGCTGGTTACCCAGCTGATGCAGATCGTCGGCCTCATCCTGGCCGGCGGCGTCCTCCTTTTGTGGGTGGCGTGGAAGATGTACCGCGAGATCCGCCATGCCGGCGAATCGGGCGGCTCGGCGGAGGTCCACGGCGACGAGCATAGCGGCCTCAAGCCGGCCAAGAGCTTCGCCGGCGCCGCCTGGGCGGTCGCTCTCGCTGACGTGTCGATGAGCCTCGACAACGTCCTCGCCGTCGCCGGCGCCGCCAAGGACCATCCCGGCATCCTGATGATCGGCCTGGTGCTCTCGGTCGCCCTGATGGGTCTCGCCGCCAACGTCATCGCCAAATATATCGACCGCTACCGCTGGATCGCCTGGGTCGGCCTGCTCGTCATCATCTGGGTTGCCGGCAAGATGATCTACGAAGGCTTCGTCGACCACGAGGTCGGCGTGCTCAACTACGTCTGGCCAGGGACGGTCGCCGCCCACTGAGCTGGCGAGTCGCGAGCTGATGAGCGGGGGCGGGCCAGGCTTGCCCGGTCCGCTCTAGCGAGCCCGCCTCGACAGTCGGGGCCAGGCGCGCCAGGTGCCGACGGCATAGGCCAGGCCGTAGACGAGCACGATCAGCGAGCTCCACAGGAGGAAGGCGTCGACCGCCGCGGGGCGAAAGACGAGCGCGGCGATCAGCACGGATCCGCGCAGCAGGTAGATGGCGGCGATCGTCACCAACGCCGTCCGCATCAACGGCAGCCGGCGGATCAGGCCCGCCCCCGCAAAGGCGTAGGCCGCCCAGATCGTCAGCACGGCCGTGATCGCCAGCGTCGTCAGGGTCGGCCGCCACGAGCCGCGCTCGGCGAGCCGGGCCATCGCCTCGCCGGCGCCGAAGAAGCGATACCAGCCCGGCCCTCCGACGATCACCGCCAGATGAAGGACCGCCGCCGCGGCGCTGAGCAGGCCAGCGGCAACCAGCCAATGGTTTCTCCCAGAGGGCATCCGGCGCTCCCCGCTTCCGCGATCGAGGCAGGCTCTAGCCGAGATGGTCGGCGAAGAATCTCTCGGTGCGGTCGTCGGCCGCCCGGGCGGCCTCGTCGCTGCGCCGGTTACCCGTTTCGGCAGCGAAACCATGATCCTCGCCGGGATAATCGTGGAGCGTGACTCGGGGATGGTCGCCCAGCCCTTCGTGCATCCTGCGCTGGGTCTCCTTGGGGACGAACCCGTCGTCGCCGGCGATGTGGAGCATGAGCGGCTTGGCGATGGCGTGTTTCTCGTGGAGCAGCCCGTCGATGCCGACGCCGTAATAGCCGACGCTGGCGTCGACGTCGGTCCGCGCCGCCGTCATATAGGCCAGCCTGCCGCCGAGGCAGTAGCCGACGCAGCCGACCTTGCCGCCCTCGGGCAGCCGCGCCCGAGCCTCGCGGATCGTCGCTTCGATGTCGGCGACCCCGCGGTCCTGGTCGAATCTCTGCATCAGGCCGAGCGCGCGCTGGAACTGGTCGGGCACGTCCGGATCGAGCTCCACGCCGGGCTCGAGGCGCCAGAACAGGTCGGGCGCCAGCGCCAGGTAGCCGAGGCCGGCCCAGCGCTTGCATTTGCGGCGGATGCCCTCGTTGACGCCGAAAATCTCCTGGATGACGACGACGGCGCCGCGCGCTCGCCCCTCGGGCTCGGCCAGATAGGCCTGGAAGCGGGCATCGCCCTCGAGCGTCCGGACCTCGATCGTCGCCATGGCGCAGCCTCCTCCCTTGCGAAGCGCGCGACTATAGACATAGAGGCGGGCCGGGCCGCAACTGGCGAAGGACGAGCGCGATGAAAGTCACGGTGAACGTCGACTGCACGCCCGAGGAGGCTCGTCGTTTCCTCGGCCTGCCCGACCTGACTCCGGTCCACCAGGCCTATGTCGAGCGGATGAAGGCGGCGGCGGGCGAGGCCGCTTCGCCCGAGATGTTCGCCGAGATGATGAAGGGGTGGGGGCCGATGAGCGAGGCCGGCCTCGGCATGTGGCGCCAGATGCTCGAGCAGATGACGAAGGGTCCGAGCTGACCGACACCATCTTCGCTCTGTCCTCGGGCGCTCCGCCGGCGGCGATCGCCGTGGTCCGGATCAGCGGACCGGGCGCCGATCCGGCGCTGCGCGCCCTCGCCGGGGCCCTGCCGCGGCCGCGCGCGGCGCGGCTGGCGACCCTGCGCGATCGGGGCGAGGTCCTCGACAGGGCGATCGTGATTCGCTTTCCCGGACCGGCCAGCGCCACCGGCGAGGACGTGGCCGAGCTCCACCTCCATGGCGGTCGGTCGGTGGTCGCGGCGGTGCTTGCGGCGCTCGCGGCGATGCCGGGCCTGCGTTCGGCCGAGCCCGGCGAGTTCACCCGCCGCGCCTTCGAGAACGGCCGCATCGACCTCGCCGAGGCGGAAGGCCTGGCGGACCTGCTCGCCGCCGAGACCCAGTCCCAGCGCCGGGCCGCGCTCGCTTTGGCCGGAGGCGCGCTCAGCCGCCAGGTCGAGACATGGCAGGCCGCGATCCTCGCCGCCTCCGCCCGGATCGAGGCCGTGCTCGATTATGGCGATGATGACGATGTTGCGATCGCTTCCCCTCCCCACCTCCCCCCCTTGATCGATGAGCTGAGGGCTTTCCTGCGACGGCCGCCGGCCGAGCGCCTCCGCGACGGTGTGCGGGTCGTCATCGCGGGGCCACCAAATGCGGGAAAGTCCAGCCTTCTCAACGCCTTAGTAGGACGCGAGGCGGCGATCACCTCGGCTGTAGCCGGGACCACTCGCGATCTGGTCGAGGCGCCGGTGTCGCTCGGCGGCGTGCCGCTCCTGCTGATCGACACGGCGGGACTTCGCGAGAGCGGCGAAGCGATCGAGGCGCTCGGCGTCGAGCGCGCCCGGGCCAGCCTGGCGGCGGCCGATCTCATCCTTTGGCTCGGCGACCCGGGTGAGTGTCCCGACCGCGGACGCTGCATCCTGGTCGGCGCCAAGGCCGACCTCGGCGCGATCCATCCGCTGGCCGACGTCGCCATCTCCTCGACAACCGGTCTCGGCCTGGACTCGCTCGCCGATCTTCTGGTCAAGCGTGCTCGCGGCCTGTTGCCGGCGGAAGGCGAGGTGGCGATCAACGCGCGCCACCGCGCCGCGCTGGCCGAGTGCGCCGAATGGCTCGAAGAGGCCGCCGGAAGCGGCGATCTCCTCATCGTCGCCGAGGCGCTTCGGCAGGCTCTCCGAGCGCTCGACCGAGTGACAGGCCGTGCCGGGGTGGAAGACATGCTCGATGACCTGTTTGGCCGATTCTGCCTGGGCAAATAGTTGTTCCACGTGGAACGGTGACCTAAGGTCGATCCAATGCGGGCAACTTATGACGTTCTGGTGGTCGGCGGGGGACATGCGGGAACCGAAGCGGCTGCCGCGGCCGCGCGAATGGGCGCTTGTGTCGGCCTCGTAAGTTTCGACCGAGCGCAGATCGGCACTATGTCATGCAACCCCGCGATCGGCGGGCTCGGCAAGGGGCACCTTATCCGCGAGGTCGATGCCTTCGACGGCCTGATCGCCCGAGCGTCCGATCATGCTGCTATTCATTATCGAATGCTCAACGCGAGCAAGGGCGCAGCAGTCCGCGGTCCGCGGGTTCAGGCCGACCGGCGCCGCTACAAGGAAGCCATCGCCGCGCTGATCGGCGGTCAGGAAGGCCTAAGCGTCATCGAGGGTGAAGCGGCGGCGTTGCGGCTGGGCGGCCGCACTGTCGAGGGGATCATTCTTGCGGACGGCCGTGCGCTGGCGTCGAAGGCGGTGGTCCTCGCCACCGGAACTTTCCTCGGTGGCAAGCTTCATCTCGGCCTTGCCAGCCGCGCTGGCGGTCGCGTCGGCGAGCGGGCGGCGACCGCGCTCGCCGCGCAGCTGCGCGACCTCGAGCTGCCTCTGGCGCGTCTGAAGACAGGCACGCCGCCGCGCCTCGACGGCCGCACGATCGACTGGGCCGCGCTGGACCGCCAGCCTTCCGACGACGAGGGATGGACGATGTCGCCGATGAGCCCCGGGCGCGCCGCCCCGCAGCTCTTCTGCGCGATCACCCGCACCAATCCGCGTACCCACGCCGTCATCAAAGCCAACCTGCATCGCTCGCCGCTGTTCGGCGGGCTGATCAGCGGCGTCGGCCCGCGCTACTGCCCGTCGATCGAGGACAAGGTCCACCGCTTCGCCGATCGCGACGGGCACCAGGTCTTCCTCGAGCCGGAGGGGCTGGACGATCCGATCGTCTATCCGAACGGCATTTCCACCTCTTTTCCCGAGGACGTGCAGCTGGAGATGGTGCGTTCGATGGCCGGGCTGGAGCGGGCCGAGATCGTCCAGCCGGGCTACGCCGTGGAATATGATCATGTCGATCCGCGCGTCCTCGACCCGACGCTGGCGGTTCGCTCCGACTTGGTCGACGGCCTCTATCTGGCCGGCCAGGTCAACGGGACCACCGGCTACGAGGAAGCGGCCGCCCAAGGCCTGGTCGCAGGGCTCAACGCCGCCGCCTGGGTCGCCGGCGCGCCGCCAATCCTCTTCGACCGAAGCGATTCCTATATCGGCGTGATGGTCGACGACCTGGTTCTGCAGGGTGTGACCGAGCCCTATCGCATGCTGACCGCGCGGGCCGAATATCGACTGCGCCTGCGCGCCGACAACGCCGAGGCGCGGCTGACTCCCCGCGCGATCGACGCCGGCTGCGTGACGGCCGCCCGGCGGCGCCACTTCGACGCCGCCCGCGCGGAGCGGGACCGGATCGAGGCCCTTCTCGGGCGGCAATGCAGCGCTTCAGAGCTGCGGCAAGCGGGGGTCGAGGTCCGCGAAGACGGCAGCAAGCGAAGCTTGCGCGACTGGCTTCGCTTTCCCGAGCTCGATCTGGGCGGCTTGCTGCACATGGCGCCAAACCTCCGGGGCTTCACCGCCGCGCGCGTCGAGGAGGCCATGCAGGACCATCATTACGCCCCCTATCTCGCGCGCCAGGACCGCGAGATCGCGCGCCTTCGCTCCGACGAAGCCGTGCCCATTCCTCCGGATTTGTCCTATTCCGACGTTCCCGGCCTGTCCGTGGAGATGGCCGAGAGGCTCGCCGCGGCGAGGCCGGGGACGCTGGGCGCCGCTTCCCGGATTCGCGGAGTGACGCCAGCCGCGCTCGCGGCGATAATGGTCTTCGCGCGCCGCCGGGCGGCGTGATGGTCGAAGCGGAAGCGAAGGCCTGGCTATCCGATCGCCTCGCTGTTCCACGTGAAACAATCGAGCGCCTTGAAGCCTTCACAAGCCTGCTGCGGGCCGAGAACCACCATCAGAACCTCGTATCGGAGGCGAGTCTGGACCATATCTGGGTTCGCCACATTGCGGATTCGGCGCAGCTTGGACTGCTTGCCCCGACGCCCGACGCCGACTGGCTCGACCTCGGAAGCGGCGCCGGTTTCCCGGGCCTGATCGTGGCGCTGCTGCACCAAAAGCGGGTCACTCTGGTCGAGGAGAGGCGACTGCGCGTCGATTTCCTCCGCAAGGCGGCCTCTCTCCTCGGGGTCGACGCCGAGATCATCTGGTCCCGGGTGGAACGCATGCCCGCGCGTCCGTTCGGCGTGATCAGCGCGCGCGCCTTCGCGCCGTTGCCCAGATTGCTCGAATTGGGCACAGCCTTTTCCACAACAAATACCTTGTGGATCCTTCCGAAGGGACGAAACGCCCAGTCGGAACTGGAAGCACTCGATCCTTCGTGGCAGGGTGATTTCCGGCTCGAGCCCAGCCTGACCGATCCCGAAGCGCAAATCATCGTCGCCAGGGGAGTCCGTCGAACGGCCAAGAGGAAGCGTCGATGATCCGGATCGCGGTGGCCAATCAGAAAGGCGGGGTGGGCAAGACCACGACGGCGATCAACCTTGCCACCGCCCTCGCCGCCACCGGCTGGCGGGTCTTGCTGATCGACCTCGATCCGCAGGGCAATGCCTCGACCGGTCTCGGCATCGGCCATGCTCTGCGCCGGGAGTCGAGCTACGAGCTGCTGACCGGCCGGGCCAATCTCGACGCGGCGGTGGTGCCGACCCGGGTCCCCCGCCTGGACCTCGTTCCAGCCAAGGTCGATCTCTCGGGAGCGGAGATCGAACTCATTGATTTTGAACGAAGAACTCACCGATTGGACAATGCGTTGGAGGGCGGCGCCGACCTGCGCTGGGACGTCTGCCTGATCGATTGCCCGCCTTCGCTGGGCCTGCTCACCGTCAACGCCCTGATCGCCGCCAATTCGATCCTGGTGCCGCTGCAGGCCGAATTCTTCGCGCTCGAGGGTCTCAGCCAACTGCTCCAGACGGTCGAGCGAATCCGGGCCCGATTCAACCCGGAGCTGTCGATCCTGGGCGTGGCCCTGACCATGTACGACCGCCGCAACAATCTCTCCGCGCAGGTCGCCGCCGACGTGCGCGCCTGTCTCGGCGGCGTCGTCTTCGACACCGTCATCCCACGCAACGTCCGCCTGTCGGAGGCGCCGAGCCACGGCGTCCCCGCCCTGATCTACGATCATCGCTGCCCGGGATCGGAAGCCTATATGGCGCTCGCCCGCGAGCTCATCGGCCGGCTGCCGCGCAAGGCGCAAGCCGCATGACCGACGAAGCGCCGCGCAAACGCCCCTCCGGCCTCGGCCGCGGCCTTTCCTCGCTTCTCGGCGAGGTCGCCGACGAGGCGCCGGTCAGCGGCGGCGGCCGCGGCGACGTTCGCCTGATCCCGATCGCGAGCATCGAGCCGCACCCCGGCCAGCCGCGGCGGATCTTCAAGGAGGAGGCGCTGGCCGAGCTGGCCGAATCGATCGAGGCGCGCGGAGTCATCCAGCCGATCGTCGTCCGCCCGCACGGCCACCGCTTCCAGATCGTCGCCGGCGAACGGCGCTGGCGCGCGGCGCAGAAGGCGCGGCTGCACGAATTGCCGGCGATCGTCCGCGACTTCAGCGACGAGGAGACGCTCGAGGTCGCCCTGCTCGAGAACATCCAGCGCCAGGACCTGAACGCGATCGAGGAGGCGCAGGCCTATAAGAGGCTGCTCCAGGATTACGGCCACACCCAGGAAGAGCTCGGGCGGATCGTCCACAAGTCGCGAAGCCACGTCGCCAACCTGCTGAGGCTGCTCGATCTTCCGGCGAAGGTGCAGATCATGGTCGGAACCGGCGAGCTCAGCATGGGCCATGCGCGCGCGCTCGTCTCGGCCTCCGATCCGGAGGGCCTGGCCGAGGAGGTGGTCAGGCGCGGCCTGTCGGTGCGCGAGACGGAGAAGCTCGCCCGCGAGGGTCGCCCGACCCGCCAGCGTCCGCTGCCGATCGAATATAAGGGCGCCGGGGCCGATATCGCGGCGCTCGAGCGTCAGCTCGCCGACATGCTCGGCCTGCGGGTCGCGATCAAGCACAGTCCCAAGGGCGGGACGGTCACGCTGGCCTATTCCAGCCTCGACCAGCTCGACATGATCTGCCAGCGGCTCAGCGGCGAGAAATTCTAGGCGGTCATGTCCTCGGAGGGCTAGCGCAGCCGCGCGGCCTGGCGGCAGACGGCGAACAATTCGGCGTCGGCTGCGACGATGCCGGCGCCCCCAGGCATCATCACTTGGCGCTCGGCCTCGATGAGGCGGCTCACCGCCTTGGCGACGAGGGCGGACCGCCATCGCGGCAGCTGTCTCTCGATTGAGTCCTTCTCTTTGAAGAACAAGGACTTGCCCGATGACGCCATGACGGCGGCGGGGCTGTTGCCCTGTTCGACCTGGGCCCTCAGCCGGGCCAGCAGCATCATCCGGCGAAGCACCGCCCTGATCAGGGTGATGCCCTCCTGGCCTTGCGCCCGAAGCCGCGCCATCTCGGCTTCGAGGGCGACGGCGTCGCCGTCGGCGACGCTCTCGACGAGCCGGCTGAGGTCTCCTTCCTCGGCGCCGGCGCCGACGGCGTCGACGACCTCATGCCCGACCGGCCTGGGCGCGTCGGGCGACGCGCCGGCGAACAGCGCGAACTTGGCCAGCTCCTGCTCGATCACCCCGCGATTGCCGGCGCAAGCCTCGCCGATGCGCCGAGCCACGTCGCGGCTGAGGACGAGTCCATGGCCGCGCGCCAGCTCCAGAACGAGCCGGTCGGCCTGCCCTGCCTCGGGCAGGTAGCTGGCGAAAGCCAGCGCCGACGGTGAAGCGAGCGCGAGCTTGAGCAGCCTGGAAGCCGGCTTGAGCGCGCCGGCAAGGATC
>DATMVG010000242.1:0-2356 GCA_035563315.1 Allosphingosinicella sp.
ACCTCGAGCAATGGCTGCGGCGGGCCGCCCTCGGCGGCTGGCTGGCGCCGACCTCGCTGCACGGCGCCGCGGCGCAGATACTGGGCCGGCCGGCGGACCGCCTCTGGCCCCCGACCCCCGCGCGATAACATCCGCCCTTGCGGCTTTGGCGCCACGCTTCGCCTTATTGTGGGCGGCCCGGGCGCCCCGTCTTTCATTTGCCGAATCGATCCACTAGGTGAGGGAACCTTTCGGCCTCAGGAGACACCAACATACGTCCGCCTCTTAACCGGCGCCCCGCCGCCCCGCCGCTGAGCGGCCCCCGCTTCAACGAGTTCATCTCCGCGCCGAAGGTGCGCGTGATCGATGAGAATGGCGACAATCTCGGGATCCTGTTGACGGCGGAGGCGATCGAACAGGCCGCCGAAGTCGGGCTGGACCTGGTCGAGGTGTCGCCCAACGCCGACCCGCCGGTGTGCAAGTTCCTCGACGTCGGCAAATACAAATACGAAGCTCAGAAAAAGGCCAATCTCGCCCGCAAGTCGCAGAAGACGCAAGAGATCAAGGAGATCAAGATGCGTCCGAACATCGACGACCACGATTACGGCGTGAAGATGCGCAAGATCCACGAATTCATCGGCGAAGGCGACAAGGTGAAGGTCACCCTGCGGTTTCGCGGCCGCGAGCTGGCCCATGGCGAGCTCGGCATGCAGCTTCTTCAGCGGGTCCAGTCCGACGTGGCCGAAACCGCCAAGGTGGAGCAGCATCCGCGCATGGAAGGCCGCCAGATGCTGATGGTGATCGCTCCGCGATAGTCAGGCCGGGCTTTTTTTCGCCGCGCCGGCGAGCCTCGGCGCCGAAGCGGCCGATGCCAGCATTCCGTAGCGGCAGCCTCGCGACACCGTTGCAAGTTGCAACTCTTATGTTGCGCAATTGCCATAGGCCCGCAAACCTACGGGAAACCGCCGTTTTTTCGCTGGCGCAAAGGTGACGTTCACGTTAGCTCTCTCCCAAAAGAACCGTAGATTTTGGGGAGGGATTACATGTCGAAGCACTTCTGGCTGCTGTCCGCCGGGCTCGCCGCGCTCGCCACGCCGGCTTACGCCCAGGACGACGTCACCACTCCGGAAGAAGCGCCCACCTCGTCCAGCGCGACCGAGGAAGCGGCCGTCCAGAACGCCGACCCCGACGGCGGCGAAGGCCAGGACATCATCGTCACCGCCCAGGGCCGTCGCCAGGTGCTTCAGGACGTTCCGCTCGCCGTCTCTGCGGTCGGCGGCGAGCAGCTCCAGAATTCCGGCGCGACCGACATCCGCCAGCTGAACCAGCTCGCGCCTTCGCTGCTCGTTTCCTCGACCGGCACCGAGGCCAACGGGTCCGCCCGTATCCGCGGCATCGGCACGGTCGGCGACAATCCCGGCCTGGAGAGCTCGGTGGCGGTGTTCATCGACGGCGTCTACCGCTCGCGCAGCGGCATCGGCCTCAACGAGCTCGGCGAAGTCGAGCGGATCGAGGTGCTGCGCGGCCCGCAAGGCACCTTGTTCGGACGCAACGCCTCGGCCGGCCTCATCCACGTCATCACCCGCCGGCCGGAGTTCGAGTTCGGCGGCTATGCCGAGCTCAGCTACGGCAATTACGACCATATCCGGGCCGCCGGCGCGGTGACCGGGCCGATCAGCGAGTCCCTCGCCTACCGCGTCGACGCCATCTACAGCCGGCGCGACGGCTTCTACGAGGTCGTCAACGCCTCCGGCGGCACCGAGGACGAGGTCAACGACCGCAACCGCATCTTCGTCCGCGGCCAGCTTCTGTTCGAGCCCAACGACAATCTCTCGGTCCGCTTGCTCGGCGACTATTCGACGCGCGAGGAATCGTGCTGCGGCGCCGTCTATGTCGAGACCCGCGAGACGTTCGACCCGACCCCGGGCGTGCCCGGCGACTTCGCCTATCGCCAGCCGGGCGCAGGCGGCTCTCCGAGCGGCAACCGGATCGTCGACGTGCTCACCAGCCTCGGCGGCGTCATCCCCTCGGCGGGCGATCCCTTCAACCGGCAGATCGCCCTGACCCCGGGAACGACCTATGAGGGCGAGACCACCGACTGGGGCGCCTCGCTGCACATCGATTACGATTTCGGAGGCGCGACGCTGACCTCGATCACCGCCTTCCGCGACTATATCTCCTACTCGCCGTCCGACACCGACTATACCAATGTCGACATCCTCCGCCGCGACAATGACGACAACGCGTTCCGCGATTTCCAGACCTTCACCCAGGAAGTCCGGCTGCAGGGCTCAGCCTTCGGCGGCTTCCTCGACTGGCTGGTCGGCGCCTATTACGCCAATGAGGATCTTCACGTCAGGGACAATCTGAGGTTCGG
>DATMVG010000243.1:0-10294 GCA_035563315.1 Allosphingosinicella sp.
CGCCGCAGCCATTGCTCGAGGTCGCCGCCGGTTTCGGCGTAGCCGGTCCGTTTCATCAGCCCGTAGAAGCCGGCGGACAGGACGTGCATTCCGCCGTCGACGTCGGTCCACCGTTCCCGCGGGTCGCGCGCGACGCCGAGCCGTTCGCCGATCAGCTGGTCGAGCGACGAAGCGAGATCCTCGTCGAACAGGCCCTCCAGGCTGTTGTAGCCGAAGGCCGGATCGTGCTCGGCGACGATCCGCTGGACCAGCGGGTCCCGCCTCAGAACCGCCAGCGCCGCGGCCGCGGCCGCGCCGTCCATGGCGACCGGCGGGTGGAGCAGCTCGTGGCCGGCCGTGCGGATGACGATCTCGTCCGGCCAGTCGATCGCGGAAAGGAATTTCTGGCCGATCACCTTGATCCCGTGCGGCTTGCAGAATTCGAGCAGCACGACCTCGACCGCCGGGTCGAGCGTCCGGCCGGTGAATCGCTCCACTTCGCCGACCACGTCGAAGCCGGCGAGACGGCGGCGAAGCCGCGGCAGCCGCTCCGCCGCCTTTGCGTCGAAAAGGGCGGCGAGGAACTCGGCGAAACCGGCGGCGCGCATCTCGGTCAGGATGCTGCGCAGGATCGGGGCCTCCTCCGTGAACCGGCGCCAGCTCTCCTCGCCTTCGCCGCGCCAATAGGGGCTCGCCTCGAGCGGCGGCCGAAGCACCGTTTCGGCATGGTCGAGCGAGTGGAGCAGGTCGCCGATCGTCGCGTCGGGTCCACCGGAAAAGCGCAGGTCCAGAAACGGGGACATCAGGATGTTGGCGCTGACGAAGCGCGCCTTCAGCGCCCGGACCGAATCCATCGTCGCGGCCGGCAGGCGCGGCGCGAAGGCGGCGATGGCCTCCTCGTAGAAGCCGGCGTAGAACGGATCGCCCGACAGCGGGCTGAGGAAGGAAAGGGCGTCGAAGCCCTCGGAGCCGCGGACGATCCAGCGTGTCCGCATCGTCCCGGCCGCCTGAGCCGGCCCTCCGGCAGCAGAGAGCGCGGCGGCCGCCGCTCCACAAGCGAGGAAATCGCGTCGAGTCATCCTGACTCGGCTAGGCCGGGCCGGGGCTCCCGTCTTGAACGGATTTGGCCGGACGAAGCGCGGACGGCGCACGGCCGTAGACCTGCTTCACCGTCCGGCACATATGGGCCTGGTCCGCGAACCCCGCCCCTGCCGCCACCCAGGCGAGCGGTTCCAGTCCCCGGACGGCCGCGCGCGCGGCACGAGCGGCACGAAGCTCGAGGCGAAATCGCTTGGGCGAGAGGCCGTAACAGCGCCTGAAGCCGCGGCTGACCGAGGAGGGCAGCAGCGAGCGTGATCGCGCCCAGCTCGCCAGGTCGGCCACCTCGCCCTCGCGAAGCGCCGAGGCGAGCAGGTCGGGCCAGTCGGCAGCCGCGCCGTCCGCGGGCTCGAGCTGTTCGATCAGCAGCCACCCGGCCGCCTGGACGTCGCGCTCCGCCTGGCGGGCCAGGGCGTCGGGGTCGGCGATCCGGCCGAAAGCAAAGTCCGGCGCGCCCGCGATCGGGACGTTCAGGATGTCGGCGCCCCCGGACCCGAACTGGTCCTGGTGCGCTTCGAACCGATCGTGCAGCAGGACGTCGCCCGCGGCGGCGGCAAAGCGCCCGCGATCCCCGGCCTCGACATAGCCTCCGCGAAGAACGACGGCCGCATAGGCGCCGAGATGGTGGTGACGGGCTATGTGGCGGGCGGTCCGCGCTCGGCTGATCTCGCAGCCCTCCGCAACGACCGCGCCCATTCAGCCGCGCAGGTCCGGAGGCAGTGCCTCCTGGCGAAGGCGGGCGATCACCTCGTCGAGGGGAAGCAGCTCCTGCCGAGCTTCCGTGCCGAGCGGGCGCACGGCGATCGTGCGCTGCTCCGCCTCGCGCTTGCCGACCACGAGCAGGTAGGGGACCTTGGCCAGGCTGTGCTCGCGCACCTTGTAGTTGATCTTCTCGTTGCGCAGGTCGGCGTCTGCGCGCAGGCCGGCCGAAGCCAAGGCCGCGGCGACCTCGCGCGCATAATCGTCGGCGTCGGAGACGATCGTCGCGACCATGGCCTGCACCGGCGCCAGCCAGAGCGGGAATCGCCCGGCATGATGCTCGATGAGGATGCCGATGAAGCGCTCGAACGAGCCCAATATGGCGCGGTGGAGCATCACCGGCTGGTGGCGCTGGCCGTCCTCGGCGACATAAGTCGCCTCGAGCCGCTCCGGAAGCACGGTGTCGGTCTGGATCGTGCCGACCTGCCAGGTACGGCCGATCGCGTCGGTGAGGTGGAATTCGAGCTTGGGCGCGTAGAAGGCGCCTTCGCCGGGCAGCTCCGCCCAGCCGAATTCCTCGGTGTCGCGCCCGGCCGCCTTGACCGCGTCGCGCAACGACTGCTCCGACCAGTCCCACATCTCCTCGCTGCCGAACCGTTTCTCCGGCCGAAGAGCGAGCTTGATGGCATAATCGGGAAAGCCGAGATCCTTGTAGACGGTGTCGAGCAGGTCGAGGAACAGCCGCACCTCCTCGATGATCTGGTCCTCGCGGCAGAAGATGTGGGCGTCGTCCTGCGTGAACTGGCGGACGCGCAGGATTCCGTGGAGCGCGCCATGCGGCTCGTTGCGGTGGCAGACGCCCATCTCCGCCAGCCGGATCGGCAGGTCGCGATAGCTCTTGATGCCCTGCCGGAAGATCAGCACGTGCGCCGGACAGTTCATCGGCTTCAGGGCCATCAGGTCGCCCTCGCCCGAGAGCACCGGTCCCTCCTCCTCGGTGTTCGGGATCTCGTCCGGGACGACGAACATGTTCTCGCGATATTTGCCCCAATGGCCGGACTGCTCCCATTGGCGTCCGTCCATGAGCTGCGGAGTCTTGACCTCCTCATAGCCGGCCGCGTCGAGGCGGCGGCGCAGATAGGCTTCGAGCGCCCGCCAGACGACGAAGCCCTTGGGGTGCCAGAAGACCGAGCCGTGCGCTTCGGCCTGAAGGTGGAACAGGTCCATCTCCTGGCCGAGCTTGCGGTGGTCGCGCTTGGCCGCTTCCTCGAGGCGCACGAGGTACGCTTCGAGCTGCCTGCGGTTGAGCCATCCGGTCCCGTAGATGCGCGACAGCATCGCGTTCTTCTGGTCGCCGCGCCAATAGGCGCCGGAGACACGGGTCAGCTTGAACGCGTCCGGATCGAGCTTGCCGGTCGAAGCGAGATGGGGGCCTCGGCACAGGTCGAGCCAGCCGCCCGAGCGATACATGGTGATGGTCTCGTCGGCGGGCAGCTCCATCACCCATTCCGCCTTGAACGTCTCGCCCTGAGCGAGGAAGAATTCGCGGACCGAGTCGCGAGTCCACACTTCGCGCACCAGCGGCTCGTCGCGGGCGATGACCCGGCGCATCTCCTCCTCGATCGCGGGGAGGTCCTCCTCGGTGAACGGGCCGCGCCCGGGCGCCGGGGCGAAATCGTAATAGAAGCCGTCCTCGGTCGCCGGGCCGAAGGTGATCTGGGTGCCGGGGAACAGGTTCTGGACCGCCTCGGCGAGGACGTGGGCGTAATCGTGGCGGACCAGCTCGAGCGCTTCGGCCTCGTCGCGGGCGGTGATCAGCGCCAGCTCGGCGTCGCCCTCGAACGGGCGGCCGAGGTCGCGCACCTCGCCATTGACCCGTGCCGCCATCGCGGCCTTGGCGAGGCCGGGGCCGATCGCCGCCGCCACGTCGGCGGGCGTCGTCCCCGGCGCGACTTCGCGCACCGAGCCGTCGGGCAGGGAAATCCTGATCAGCTCCGTCATCGGCGGCTTTCAGCTCCGGCGCATGTCCTGCGGCGCCGCAATAGATGGGGGCGGAGGCGTGTCAAGCAATGCGCCGTGGGCAGGCCCCTCGTTTCGAAGACGCACCGAATGTGCTATGGAGGCCGGGCCGCCCCCGCGGCGGGAGCGGCCGTTCGAAGAAAAGGGGGTTTCTATGGTGAGGAAGTTCGTTTCCGCGACCGTCTCGGCCGCCCTTTGCATGATGTCCGTGGCGCCGGCGATGGCGCAGGAGTATCGCTTCGCCGGATTTGACGCACCGCGCGGGGTGACCGCGACGGTGAACCTGCGCGTGCCGATGGGGCGCGAACATGCCCAGCGCGCCAGTTACGGCCTCACGGTCGGCTACGGCCACACGGTGGCGGCACCCGGCATGGACGGACGCACGACGAGCCGCGCCGTCAATTTCGCCGACTTCCGCTTCTCCGGCAACGAGCTCAGGCAGGCCCGCGTCGCCAGCTTCGATCTCGCCAATCTCGACCGGAGCCGGCGGCAGATGAACCTGACCGGCGAGAGCAATTCGCTGTGGATCGTGGTCGGGCTGGTCGCCGCCGGAGTCGCGGTCTGCCTCCTCGCCGACTGCTTCGGCGGCGACGACGACGACAGCTCGAGCAACTAGGCGCGTTCCGGGCGGGGCGGTCGAGCGCCGCCCCGTCCGTCGACCTTTTCCAGCTGCCTTCGACCCGTGCTACGGGAAGCGATGCCCTGTGTCCTGATTCTGGCCGAGCTCTCCCGGCCCGCCGCCTTCTCCGCCGCCGAGGTCGCAAGCCGATGATCGTCGACTTCTCCGACCCGGCGGAGCCCGCCGGCCCGCGCCTTGCCTACCGGCACCGCCCGGGCCGCTCTCCGACGCTCATTTTCCTGCCCGGCTACATGTCCGACATGACGGGCGCCAAGGCGCTCGCGCTCGACGGCTGGGCGGCGGCGCAGGGCCGGGCGATGGTCCGCTTCGACTATGCCGGCTGCGGCGCCAGCGGCGGCGAATTCGAGGCCCAGACGCTGCACGACTGGCGGGCCGACGTGCTTTCGATGATCGACCAGGTGGCGCAGGGTCCCGTCGTTCTGGTCGGCTCGTCGATGGGCGGCTGGCTGATGCTTCTCGCCGCTTTGGCTCGGCCGGAGCGGGTGGCGGGACTGGTCGGAGTGGCGGCGGCGCCCGATTTCACCAGCTGGGGCTTCAGCGAAGAGCAGAAGCTGATCCTCTTGCGCGAAGGCCGGCTCGTCGAGCCGAGCCCCCATGGCGAGCAGCCCTACGTCACGACGCGCGCCTTCTGGGAAAGCGGCGAGGCCTTGCGCCTGCTCCACGCGCCGGTCGCGATCGATTGCCCGATCCGGCTGCTCCACGGCGAAGCCGACAGCGAGGTGCCCTGGGGCTGGTCGCACGCCATCCTCCAGCGGGTCCGTTCATCGGACGTGCAGTTGACCCTGGTCAAGGACGGCGACCACCGCCTGTCGCGTGACGGCGACATCGCCCTGCTGCTCGCGACGGTGAACGCATTGATGGAGTCGCTGTGATCCCGATCCTGCTGGCGCTCGCCGCCGTCCAGGCCACTGCCGCGGCGCCGCCGGCCGACGCCGGCGCGGAGGCTCGCTTCAGGGGCTGCACCGACCTGGTGCGGACCGATCCCGAGCGCGCCGTCGAGATGGCCGCGGGCTGGCGAGTCGAGGGCGGCGGCATCTTCGCGCGCCAGTGCCTCGGCCTCGCTTACGTGGCGCTTGAGCGGTGGGAGCAGGCGGCGGGCGTCTACGAACAGGCGGCCCGCGACGCCGATCTGGCCCAGGATCCGCGCCGCGCCGATCTTTGGGTGCAGTCGGGCAATGCCTGGCTCGCCGCCGGCGAAGGGGTCCGGGCCGTCGCCGCCTTCGACGCCGCCCTCGCCACCCCCAACCTCACCAACGAGCTTCGCGGCGAGGTCCACCTCGACCGCGCCCGCGCCCTGGTCTCGCTCGGCAATGCCGCCGGCGCCCGCGAAGAGCTCGACCGCGGCCTCCGGCTCGTCCCCGCCGATCCCTTCGCCTGGTATCTTTCGGCCGCGCTCGCCCGGCAAGCCAACGACCTCGTCCGCGCCCGCGCCGACATCGCCCGGGCGCGGCAGCTCGCCCCCGACGATCCCGAGGTCGCCCTGCTCGCCGGCACGCTCGCCGGCCTTGCCGGCGACATGGCGGAGGCCGAGCGCCTCTACCGCCAGGTCGCCGAGGGAGCGCCGGACAGCGAGGCGGGACGAACCGCGCGCTCGAGCCTGGAGACTCTGCGGGAAGTCGAAGTGCCGGCGCCCGCTGCGACGCCGCCTCCGCCCCAGCCCGCGCCGCGGTGAAGGGACAGTCACCGCAGTGAAGGGACAGTCACTTTCACGCACTGACGGAGCCAGCTCAAGCGCGCGGCGCGAAAAGTGACTGTCCCTTCTAGCTCAACCGCGGCGGCGGGAAAGGCGGCGGCTCCACTCAGTCCAGGTAGAATTCGATCGTCGTCACGACGCGCACCTTCTGGAAGGGCGAATCGCGGCCGCCGCTGCCTTCCTCGACGTCGTCGCCGTCGCGCGGGCCGATCGAGAAATAGCCTTGGGTGGCCGACCGGATGCCGCCGACGGCGGTGCCCGAATCGGTGGCGAACCGCTCCGCTCCGCGGCGAGCGTCCTGGGTGGCCGCGGCGATCATCTCCGGCTTGATCGCGTTGAGCCGGGTGAAGACATATTGCATGCCCGATCCCTCCTGGACGGCGACTCCGCCGCGGATCAGGTCGAACTGCCGGGCATAGGTCCGCCGGGCTCGCATCACGTCGGTCGTGCGAAGCTGGACCCGCCGGGTGATGGTGACGTTGTTCTCGCCGCGATTGCTGTCGAAATACTGGCTCACCGAGCCGCCGGCGTCGTTGACCGCTTCGGCCGGGAAGCCGGCGGCGCGGAAGAAGTTGCCGACGGTGCGGGCGTCGCGGTCGATCTCGGCCTGGACGGCGGCAAGCTGGTTGCCCTGTTCGGTGAAGGTCATCGTCCAGGTCGCGAGGTCGGCGGTGACATTGCGCTCGGCCAGCCCGCGGACGGTGACGGCCCGGTCGGCCATCCGGGCCCGGCGGACGCCGTCGCCGAGCAGATAGCCGCCGACGACGATGCCGAGGGCGAGGATGATCGCGGCGATGAGGGTGATGTTGCGGCTGCCCGTCGACGCTTCGGCCATTTCCTTGCTCCCTGACCCCCGGCGGAAGCATTCGCGCCGGTCGATTCATCTGGCGCCTCAGCCGATGAACCGTGCATTACTAGCGGTGAGCCGAGCCAGCGTAAACATGAATTCTAAGTTGGGCGGGAGGGAGGTCGGGCGCCGGAGCGCGACGATCTTCACGCCGTCGCCCCGGCTTCGTATAGGCGCGGGCGGAAGGCAGGCGACCCGATGAAATATCTGCACACCATGATCCGAGTGTCCGATCCGGACGAGACGGTGCGCTTCTTCAGGCTGCTCGGCCTCGAGGAGGTGCGCCGCTACGATAACGAGGCGGGGCGCTACACCCTGATCTTCCTCGCCGCCCCAGGCGATCGCGATGCCCAGATCGAGCTCACCCACAATTGGGACGAGAAAGGCTATGGCGAGGGCCGCAATTTCGGCCACGTCGCCTACCGGGTCGACGATATCTACGAGACCTGCCGCCGGCTGGCCGAAAATGGAGTGACAATCAACCGGCCGCCGCGGGACGGGCGGATGGCCTTCGTCCGGACGCCCGACGACATCTCGATCGAGCTCTTGCAGGCGGGCGAGGCGCTGCCGCCCCGGGAGCCTTGGACGTCGATGCCCAATGTCGGCAAATGGTAGGGCGCGACGGCCGCCTTCGCGATCTTCTCGGCAGTCGGCTGCCGATCGTCCAGGCGCCGATGGCGGCGGCGGGCGGAGTCGAGCTGGCGGTCGCGGCGATCCGGGCGGGCGCGGTGGGGTCGCTGCCCTGCGCGATGCTTGCGCCCGAGCAGGTGCTGGCTCAGGCGGCTGAGGTCAGGTCGCGGGCCGAGGGACCGCTCAACCTCAATTTCTTCTGCCACCGCTCGTCCGCGCCGCCCGACCTCGAAGCTTGGCTCGCGCTGCTCAGGCCCTTTTACGATTCCTACGGGATCGGACCCGGCGAAGGCGCCGGGCCGCTTCGCCGCCCGTTCGACCCGGCCATGGCGGAGGCGGTCGATGAGGTCCGGCCCGAGATGGTCAGCTTCCATTTCGGCCTGCCGGACGACCGGCTGCTCGCCCGAGTGAAAGGCACCGGCGCGAAGGTCGCCTCCTCCGCCACGACGGTCGCCGAGGCGCGCTGGCTCGCCGCTCGCGGGGTCGATATGGTCATCGCCCAAGGCTGGGAGGCGGGCGGCCATGCCGGGCGCTTCCTGTCGCCGCCGGAGGAGCATCTCGGGCTCGTCGCGCTGGTTCCCCAGGTCGCCGACGCCACCGGCCTGCCGGTGATCTCCGCCGGCGGAATCGCCGACGGTCGCGGCCTCGCCGCGGCTCTGCTGCTCGGCGCCTCGGCGGGGCAGATCGGAACCGCCTATCTCGCTTGTCCGGAGAGTCTCGCGTCGCCGGCGCACCGGGCGGCGCTCGCCTCCCCTCGCGCCGAGCGGACCGTCTTCACCAACCTGTTCACCGGCGGCCTCGCCCGCGGCCTCCCCACTCCGCCGATGGACGTGCTCGGCCCGGTGCGCGAGGAGGCGCCGCCATTTCCGCACGCGACCGCCGGCCTCGTCGCGCTGGCGCAGGCGGCCCAGGCGCGCGGCGAGGAGGGGTTCCGGCCGATGTGGGCCGGGCAGGGGGCGCCGCTGGCCCGGGTGCTGCCCGCGGACGAGCTCACCGCGCTGATCGCCAGCGAGGCGCTGGCATTGACCGGCGCGAGCGCCTAATCCTCGGTCATGGTCGAGATCGCCAGGATCGCCGTCCTCAGCGACAATTACGTCTGGCTGGCGCACGAGGCGGAGTCCGGCGAGACGATCGTCGTCGATCCCGCCGTCGCCGAGCCGGTGCTCGAGGAAGCGGCACGTCGCCGCTGGCGGATCACCCAGATCTGGAACACCCACTGGCATCCCGACCACACCGGCGGCAACGCGTCGATCAAGGCCGCGACGGGCTGCTTCGTCACCGGCCCGGCCGCCGAAGCGGGCCGCATCCCGACCCTCGACCGCCAGGTTCGGGAGGGGGACAGGGTCCTGATCGGCCCCGTCGAGGCCGAGGTGCTCGAAGTGCCGGCCCACACGGCCGGCCACATCGCCTATCACCTCCCGTCCGAGTCGGTGGTCTTCGTCGGCGACACCCTGTTCGCGATGGGCTGCGGCCGGCTGTTCGAGGGCAGCGCCGACCAGATGTACGCCAATCTGCGGCGCCTGGCCGGACTGCCGCCGGAGACTCGAGTCTATTGCGCCCACGAATATACGATGGCCAACGGCCGCTTCGCGCTGACGGTCGAACCCGATAACGAGGCCCTTGTCGAGCGCATGGCGGAGGTCGAGGCGGCGCGCGCCGCCGGCCGGGCGACGGTGCCGACGACGATCGCGCTCGAACTGGCCACCAATCCGTTCATGCGCGCGGCCTCGGCAGAGGAATTCGCGCGCCGCCGCGCCGGCAAGGACAATTTTCGGGGCTAGAAACGGATGCCGGCGCCGGATCGTTCTAGCCGGACGACGCCATGTCGATGGAGGCCGAGATGAAGCTTGCAGCCTTGATCGTGCTGGCCGGCCTCGCCGCCGGCTGCACCATGGAGGAACCGATCGAAGTCGCGCACGAGACGGATGGCGCCGTCGCCGAGGCGGTGGCCGGGCGGATCGCCGGCGATCCCCAGAGCTGCGTCGAGATGCGGCGGATCAGGAGCAGCCGAGCGATCGGCGACGACGCGATCCTCTACGAAGGCACCGGCGATACCGTCTATCTGAACCGGCCCGCCGGCGGCTGCCAGAGCCTGGGCATGGGGCGTTCGCTGCGCACCCGGACGATCAGCTCCAGCCTTTGCCGGGGCGATATCGTCACCGTGTTCGATCCCGTCAGCGGCACCGAATATGGCGGCTGCGGCCTCGGCGACTTCGTGCCCTATCGGCGCGCCCGCTAGGACGAACCGGCGGCCGCGGCCAGCGGTCCGCTACCGCTTGTACAAGGCGTCGAGCCGTTCGCCATAGACTTCCTTGATGACGTGGCGCCTGATCTTGATCGACGGCGTCAGCTGGGCGTTGTCGACGGTGAACGGCTCGTCGGCGATGATGAATCGCCTGACCTTCTCGATCACGGACAGCTCGGCATTGACCCGGTCAACCGCGGCCGAGACCGCGCGGACGAAGTCCGGATCGGTCTTCATCCGCGCGAAGTCGCAGCCGCGCCGGTTGGCGGCGCACCATTCCGCCGACCATTCGGGATCGGGCACGATCAGTCCGACCAGATAGGGCCGCTTGTCGCCCACCACCATCGCCTGGAGGATTTCCGGGCGCAGGGTCAGCATGCCCTCCACCTTTTGCGGAGCGACATTGTCGCCCTTGTCGAGAACGATGATGTCCTTCTTGCGGTC
>DATMVG010000244.1:0-21094 GCA_035563315.1 Allosphingosinicella sp.
GCCCTGCGGGTGCTGTCCGGAGCGCGGCTCGCCGCGGCCGGCGCGCCCGGAGGTGGCGCGCGCCGAGCCCTGCGGCGAATCGGGCAGCTCGAAGCGGAGGCCGCCGCTCACCGGGTTCGCTTCCGCCAGCCGAAGCGTCAGCCGCTGCCCGGGGACATAGGAGTCGCCGCTATCGTCGCCGACCAGGCTCTGGCTGACTTCGTCATAGCGAAAATAATCCTGGCCCAGCGTCGAGACCGGCACCAGGCCGTCCCCGCCGAGCTCGAGGACGGTGGCGAAGAAGCCGAACGGCTGGACCCCGGTTATCCGGCATTCGACGAGCTCGCCGACATGCTCGGCCAGATAGGCGGCGACATAGCGGTCGATCGTCTCGCGCTCCGCTTCCATGGCCCGCCGCTCGTGGTTGGAGATGAGCTCGCCGGTCACCTCCATCGCCTCGGCCTCCTGCTCGGTGAGGCCGCCCTCGCCGAGGCGCCCGGCGCGGACCAGGGCGCGATGGACGATGAGGTCGGCATAGCGGCGGATCGGCGACGTGAAATGGGCGTAGGAGCCCAGCGCCAGGCCGAAATGGCCGTGATTCTGAGGCCCGTAATAGGCCTGCGTCTGGGTTCGAAGGACTTGCTCCATCACCTGCGGCCTGAAATCGGCCTCGCCGACGCGCTCGAGGATCCGGTTGAAGGTCGAGGGGCGCACCACCTGCCCAAGCGCGAATTCGATCCCGAAGGTCTTCAGATAATCGCGGAGCGCGACCAGCTTCTCGCGGCTCGGGGGCTCGTGGACTCGGTACATGACCGGACTCTTCTTCGACTCGAGCGCCTTGGCCGCGGCGACGTTGGCGGCGATCATATAATCCTCGATCAGCTTGTGCGCGTCGAGCCGCTCGCGCGGCGCGACCGAGGCGATCCGCCCTTTCTCGTCCAGCACCACCCGCCGTTCAGGCAGATCGAGCTCGAGCGGGCCGCGTTTCGCGCGCGCCGCGTAGAGCGCCCGCCAGCAGGCCCAGAGCGGCTTGAGGGTCGACTCCACGAGCTCCGCCGCCACCGGCGCCTCGGCCTCGATCTCCGGCATCGAACAGGGCGAGGATTCGACCTCGATCCGGTCCTGGCCGAAGGCCGAATCGACAGCCGCCTGAGCGTCTTCATAGGCGATGTTGGCGGCGATCCTGACCCGGGCTCGGCTGAAGCGCCACGACTTGAGCTGCCCGTCCTTCGTCACCCGAAGATGGCAGGCGAGGGCGGCGCGATCCTCGCCCTGCTTCAGCGAGCAGATCTCGGCGCTGAGAGTCTCCGGCAGCATCGGCACGACCCGATCGGGGAAATAGACGCTGTTGCCGCGCTTGCGCGCCTCCTTGTCGAGTGCCGAGCCGGGCCGCACGTAGAAGGAGACGTCGGCGATGGCGACGATCGCCTTCCAGCCGCCGCCATTGTCGGGCTCGTCGTCGGGCGCCGCCCAGACGGCATCGTCATGGTCGCGCGCGTCGGCCGGATCGATCGCGACGATGGGGATGTGGGTGAGATCCTCGCGGTCGCCGAGCGGCTGCCTGGCGACACGCTCCGCCTCCTCGAGCACGGAGCCGGGGAAGATATGCGGGATATCGTGCTTGTGGATGGCGATCAGGCTGAAGCTGCGCGGCGCGAACGGGTCGCCGAGGATGGTGTCGACCCGCGCCGACAGCCGCGGCGGGCGACCGGTCTTTTCCGCCAGCACGAGGTCGCCGACGCGCGCCTCGCCCAGATCGGAGATCGGAAGCTCTCGCCTTTCCTTCTTCTCGACCGGCCTCAGCCAGTGCGACGTCCCCTCCCGGTGCACCACGCCGAGGACGAGCTCGCTGCCTTTGAGCAGCTTCTTCATCGGATGGGCGATCCAGCCGTCCCGGCCCTCCTCGGTGCGCGAGAGGATGCGGTCGCCGACGCCGAGCGCGCTGCCTCTGCCCTTGCGCTCCATGACCCGAAGCCGCGGCGGCGGGTCGTCCGCCTCCCAGCGCTCCGGAACCGCCCAGGCGCGGCCGCTGTCGTCGATGTCGACCACCCGAAGCACGGTCACCTTGGGCACTCCACCCAGGCGGTGGAAGGCGCGGCCCGGCGCCGAGTCGATCAGCCCTTCGTCGGCCATTTCCCTGAGCAGGGCCTTCAGCGCGACCTTGTCCTGCGGCTTGAGGCCGAACGCCCGGGCGATCTCGCGCTTCCCCGCGGGTGCGTCCGAGGTCTGGATGAAATCGAGAATCTGTTCGCGGCTGGGAAGGCCGCCCTTGACTGGCTTACGCGCCATTCAGTCTCCAGACCCGCTCATGCTGAGGAGCGGCTGAGCTTGTCGAAGCCGCGTCTCGAAGCACGGCAGGTCCTTCGAGACGGCATTTCGCCAGGCTCAATGCCTCCTCAGGATGAGCGTTTCCAGCACTATTGCTGCTGCGCCGGCGCAGGAGGAGGCGTGTAGGGGCCGAACCCCCCGCCCGGCACTGCCGAGGCGACCGGGCTCTCATAACCGTCGGCGGACACCGACGAGACCCCGAATACCCAGTCGTCGACTCGAACGCCGGGAAGCGAGGCGGAAAAGGTGCGGCTCGAATCCGCGGTCAGCAGGCAGGCATTGCCGGCGCAATTGACGATGTCGGTACGAAACCGCCGGCTGTGCTGCCACTGGTTCGAGTCGGTCCGGCGCCAGCGAACGACATATTGCGCGGCACCCGGCACCGCGGCCCAAGCGACCGTCGTATCGGTCGAGACCGCTCCCTCCACCGTCGGCGCCGGCGGCATCGGCGCTCGGGCGAGCGCCGCCAAGGCGGCGACGTTGAGCGCGCCGACCCGGCGCAGATAGGAAAAATCCATCTTGTCGATCGTGTCGCCATATTCGACGCCGTTCTCGACCCGCAGATCCTGATGCTGCCAGTTGTAATTCTCGACGGCCACCGAAAAGCGGACCGCCGGGAAACCGGCGTTGAGGAACTCGGTATGATCGCCGCCGCGGCCGAAGCGGTCGTTCCGCCAGATCTGACGCACGTCGAGGCCGAGGCCGAGCTGCTCGGCCAGCGACGCCAGGAAGCGCGAGAGGTTCCGCGACGGCGAATCGTTCTCGCCGCCCTGGCTGCGCACCAGCGGCCGGAGCGAGTCGCCGCCCTGCCAGCGAAGGCCTTCGGAGAAGACCCGCACATTGTCGTCGTCGCACAGGCCATCCGAGCCGCAGCTGTTGCCGATGATGTCGTTGTTGAGGTTGGCGACCACCTGCCAGCCCTGCGCGCGGGCATGTTCGGCCAGGATCCGGCCGCCGACCAGACCCTGCTCCTCTCCCGAAAGCGCGGCATAGACGATGGTCGCCGGAAAGCGGTGTCGAGACAGCAGCCGAGCGGCTTCGATCACGGCGGCCGTGCCCGAGCCGTCGTCATTCGCCCCGGGCGCGTCGGCGGCGGCGTTCATCGGGTCGGTGACCCGGCTGTCGATGTGGCCGGTGATGATCACGACCTGGTCCGGACGAGTCGTGCCGCGCTGGATCGCGACGACGTTCTCGACCAGGGTCGGAGTCGGGATCCGCCGCCCGGTGACGGTGTCGCCGGTTCGGACGACCTGCAAGCACCCGCCGCAGGCCCGGGCGTAGCGGCGGAACTCCGCCTCGGTCCAGTTGAGCGCGGCGCCGATGCCGCGGGTCGGATGATCCCGAGCGGAAAGCGTGTGCCGGGTCCCGAAGCCGACCAGCCGCTCGACGATCGCTCGCAGCGATTCCTGTGAAACCTCGTCGGCGAGCTCGCGTAGGTCCGCTTGCGGAACGGGTTCGGCGCGTCGTTCGCGCTGGGCGGCGGCGGGAGGGACGATCAAGGCGGCGGCGGCGAGCGCGACAAGGAGGCGTTTCATGCCTCCCCTCTGCGCCCGTGCCGCCCCGAGTCGCAAGCCCTGGAGACGCTCGCCCGCTCACTTCGCCGATGCTAGGGCGCGGGCATGCACCTGACCCTGAGGCCGCATCCCGAAACGCCTCCCTCCTGCGCGATGAGCCTCCACGTCGACGTCGCCCGGCGAGCCTCTTCCCTTAGGCTGGATTATGTCCTCGCCGGGTCCGGCTCGGTTGTCGTTCCGGCGCCTGCTGCCCCATCCTTCAGCGACGGACTGTGGCGGACGACCTGCTTCGAGGCCTTCGTCGCCGGGGCCGTCGGCGAGGCCTATGTCGAGCTGAACCTGTCGCCGTCGGGCGAGTGGGCGGCCTATGCCTTTGCGGGCTATCGCGCCGGCATGAAACGGCTGGCGGACGCTGCCGAGCCGAAGATTCGCCGCTCGACGGACGGAGGCCGGCTGCGCCTGCACGGGTCGTTCGCCCTCGGCGGGACTCCCTTTCTCCCGCCGCTCGAGGCCTGGTGCCTCGGCCTGGCCGCGGTGATCGAGGAAGCGGACGGCCGCAAATCCTATTGGGCCGTCGCCCACCCGCCGGGGAAGCCGGATTTCCATCATCCGGATTGCTTTGCCGTCGAACTGCCGCCACCAGCGGTGCGGCTATGAAGTTCGGCATCGATCGGCTGCTTCGCGAACCCGCGCTTCGCGCGCCCCTCGAAGGCAAGCGGATCGCCCTGCTCGCCCATCCGGCCTCGGTCACCGCCGACCTCACCCATGCTCTTGATGCGCTCGCCGCCTGCGACGGCCTCAACCTCACCGCAGCTTTCGGGCCTCAGCACGGCCTGCGCGGCGACAAGCAGGACAATATGGTGGAATCGCCGGACTATAACGATCCGGTCCACGGCATCGCCGTGTTCAGCCTCTATGGCGAAGTGCGCCGACCGACCGGACAGATGATGGGCGCCTTCGACGTCCTGCTCGTCGACCTGCAGGACCTGGGCTGCCGCATCTACACCTTCGTCACCACCCTCCTCTACGTGCTCGAGGCGGCGGCTCGGCACGGCAAGTCGGTTTGGGTCCTCGATCGGCCCAATCCGGCCGGGCGGCCGATCGAGGGCCTGACCCTGCGGGCCGGCTGGGAGAGCTTCGTCGGCGCCGGGCCGATGCCGATGCGCCACGGCCTGACGCTGGGCGAGCTCGGCCGCTGGTTCGTCGAGACGATGAGGCTCGACGTCGACTATCGGGTGATCGCGATGGAGGGCTGGCGGCCCGAGGCCGGTCCGGGCCACGGCTGGCCCCTGGGCGAGCGGGTGTGGATCAATCCGAGCCCGAACGCGCCGAACCTCTGGATGGCCCGCGCTTATGCCGGGACGGTCATGCTGGAGGGGACGACCTTGTCGGAAGGCCGCGGAACCACCCGGCCGCTGGAGCTGTTCGGAGCGCCCGACATCGCGGCTCGGCCGGTGCTCGCCGAGATGCGCCGCCTCGCCCCGGATTGGCTGAACGGCTGCCGGCTGCGCGAGATTTCGTTCGAGCCGACCTTCCACAAGCATGTCGGCGCGCTCTGCCACGGCGTGCAGATCCATACCGAAGGCCCGGCCTACGACCACGAATCGTTCCGACCGTGGCGGCTCCAGGCGCTCGCCTTCAAGGCGATCCGAAGCCTTTATCCGGATTATGAGCTGTGGCGGGACTTTCCCTACGAATATGAGTTCGACAAGCTTGCCATCGACGTGATCAACGGCGGGCCCGAATTGCGCGAATGGGTCGACGACCCCGCCGCGTCGCCGGCCGACCTCGACGCCTTGGCCGCGCGCGACGAGAACGCCTGGGCGGAGGAGCGCTCGCCCTTTCTGCTCTACTGATTCAGGCGGCGGTCACCGTCTGCTCGATCGCGCCGAAGATCGAATGGCCGTCGCCATCGTCCATCCAGATGCGGACGGTGTCGCCCGGCTTGAGGAACGGGGTAGCCGGCTTGCCGTCGAGGATCGTCTCGACCGTGCGCAGCTCGGCGAGGCAGGAATAACCCAGTCCGCCGCGGTCGACCGGCCTTCCGGGGCCGCCGTCGGAGTCGCGGTTGGACACCGTCCCCGAACCCACGATCGAACCGGCGGCGACGTTGCGGGTCTTCGCCAGGTGCGCGACCAGGGTGCCGAAGTCGAAGGTCATGTCCTCGCCGGCGTCGGCGCGGCCGAACGGCCTTCCGTTGAGGTCGACCCTCAGCGTTCCGTGCAGCTTGCCGTCGCGCCACGCCTCGCCCAGCTCGTCCGGGGTGACCAGCACCGGCGAAAGGGCGCTGGCCGGCTTCGACTGGAGGAAACCGAACCCCTTGGCCAGCTCGGGTGGGATGAGGTTGCGAAGCGACACGTCGTTGACCAGGCCGACCAGCCTGATCCGCCCGAGCGCCTCCTCGCGCGAGACTCCGCGCGGCACATCGCCGGTGACGACGACGATCTCCGCTTCGAGGTCGAGGCCCCAGCCCTCGTCGGCGAGCGGGATCGGGTCGCGCGGCGCGAGCATCTCGTCCGACGCGCCCTGATACATGAGCGGGTCGGTCCAGAAGCTTTGCGGCATCTCCGCGCCGCGCGCCTGCCGGACGAGGGCGACGTGGTTCACATAAGCCGACCCGTCCGCCCATTGGTAAGCGCGAGGCAGCGGCGCGTCGGCCTGCCGCTCGTGGAAGCGCTCCTTGGGAATGACGCCGTGGGCGAGGTCCTGGGCGAGCAGCTGAAGCTGCGGCTCGACGGTCGCCCAATCGTCAAGCGCCGCCTGCAGC
Organism: Allosphingosinicella sp.; assembly: GCA_035563315.1. Taxonomy (GTDB): domain Bacteria; phylum Pseudomonadota; class Alphaproteobacteria; order Sphingomonadales; family Sphingomonadaceae; genus Allosphingosinicella. The sequence continues at coordinate 6,589 of DATMVG010000244.1, forward strand.
GTCGGCACGATGTGAGTGGCGTCGGCGCACCAGGCGAGGTCGCGGCTGACCACCACCAGGCGGCCGTCGCGGCCCTGCATCAACGATCCCAGCTTCATTCGACCCGCGTCCTCTCTCCGTGGTTGCAGCGCAAGGCAAATCTCCCTGCCTTCAAACCGCAAGAGATTCCAGCTTGCGCTGGAATGACGGGGGTCTCTGGAATGCGGAGAGAGGCGCGGGTCGGAATGACGGGCGGGTGGCCGGGCGCGGCTGGCCTTTCCGGCGCGGCTTGGCTAGGGGCGGCGTCAATCACGGCCTTTAGTCTCGAAAGCGATTCCATGCGCAACATCGATCATTTCATCGCCGGCGCCGGCTACGTCGCCGGGGCCAGGCACGGCGACGTCTTCGACCCCAATAATGGCGGCGTGCAGGCCCGCGTTCGCTTCGGCACCGCCGCCGACCTCGAGCAGGCCGTGGCCGCGGCGCGGCAAGCCGCCCCGGCCTGGGCGGCGACCAACCCGCAGCGCCGCGCCCGAGTGATGTTCAACTTCAAGGCGCTGGTCGAGAAGGACATGGAGGACCTCGCCCTCCTCCTCGCCTCGGAGCACGGCAAGGTGATCGCCGACGCGCGCGGCGACATCCAGCGCGGGCTCGAGGTGATCGAATTCGCCTGCGGCATCCCGCATGCGCTCAAGGGCGAGTATACGCAGGGCGCCGGGCCCGGAATCGACGTCTACTCCATGCGCCAGCCGCTCGGAATCGTCGCCGGAATCACCCCGTTCAACTTCCCGGCGATGATCCCGATGTGGATGTTCGGAGTCGCCATCGCCTGCGGCAATGCCTTCATCCTCAAGCCGTCCGAGCGCGACCCCTCGGTGCCGGTCCGCCTCGCCGAGCTGATGAAGGACGCCGGTCTGCCCGACGGCGTGCTCCAGGTCGTCCATGGCGACAAAGAGATGGTCGACGCGATAATCGACCATGACGAGATCCGAGCGATCAGCTTCGTCGGCTCGTCCGACATCGCCCACTATATCTACAGCCGGGGCACGGCGAACGGAAAGCGAGTCCAGGCCTTCGGAGGCGCCAAGAACCACGGCATCGTCATGCCCGACGCCGATCTCGACATGGTCGTGAACGACCTCGCCGGAGCCGCCTTCGGCTCGGCCGGCGAGCGCTGCATGGCGCTGCCCGTCGTCGTGCCGGTGGGAGAGAAGACCGCCGACGCGCTTCGCGAGGCGCTCGTTCCGGCGATCAATGCCCTTCGCGTAGGAGTCTCGACCGACGCGGAAGCCCATTACGGTCCGGTCGTGAACGCGGCCCACAAGCAGCGGATCGAGAATTATATCCGGATGTGCGCCGACGAAGGCGGCGAGCTTGTCATCGACGGCCGCGGCTTCACCCTCCAGGGCCATGAGGAGGGCTTCTTCATCGGCCCCACCTTCTTCGACCACGTAAAGCCCGACTTCCAAAGCTACCGGGAAGAGATTTTCGGCCCGGTCCTGCAGATGGTCCGCGCCGAGAGCTTCGAAGAGGCGCTTCGGCTGCCGAGCGAGCATCAGTACGGCAACGGCGTCGCCATCTTCACCCGCAACGGCCACGCCGCTCGCGAGTTCGCCCACCGAGTCAATGTCGGCATGGTCGGAATCAACGTCCCCATCCCGGTCCCCGTCGCCTATCACACGTTCGGCGGCTGGAAGCGTTCGGGGTTTGGCGACATCAATCAGCACGGCATGGAGGGAGTCCGTTTCTGGACCAAAACTAAGACCATCACCCAGCGCTGGCCGGACGGCTCACCGACCGGGGAGAACGCCTTTGTCATCCCGACAATGGGCTGAGGGATTCATCGAAAAATCGAATCTGCTCTTAATCCTCCATCGCAAATGTGAATCGGCCATAGCCGCGACGACCGCTCTTGCGGTCGCGGTTTCCGGGCGCGCTGAACTTCTTGTGGTGACCGCAGATTGCGATTTCCCGCCCGTTCGCTAGAGGGGCGGGCATGATTCAGTCCTATCCTGCCGGCCCGGCCCGGCTCTCCGCTTGCGCCGGGACGCGCTCATGAAAGCTCTGGTCAAGCGTGAGTCGGCTCGCGGGCTCTGGCTCGAGGACGTCCCGGAACCGACGCCCGGAATCAACGACGTGCTGATCAAGGTGAAGCGAACGGCGATCTGCGGCACCGACCTGCACATCTACAAATGGGACGATTGGGCGCAGGCGACGATCCCGGTGCCGATGGTCGTGGGCCACGAATTCGTCGGCGAGATCGTGGCCGTCGGCGACAACGTCAACGATTATTCGCCCGGGATGATCGTCTCCGGCGAAGGCCACATCGTGTGCGGCCGCTGCCGCAACTGCATGGCCGGACGCCGGCACCTGTGTCCTTATACCAGCGGAGTCGGAGTCAACCGACCCGGTGCCTTCGCCGAATATATCGCCATTCCCAACGCCAACGTCTGGCACCATGCCGACGGCATCGACCTCGACGTGGCGTCGATATTCGATCCGTTCGGCAACGCCGTCCACACCGCCTTGCAGTGGGACATGGTCGGGGAGGACGTCCTGATCACCGGGGCCGGCCCGATCGGCGCGATGGCGGCCGCGGTCGCGCGCCATGTCGGCGCCCGCCACGTCGTCATCACCGACGTCAACGACTATCGGCTCGAGCTCGCCGCGAGGCTCGGCGCCACGCGGACGGTCAACGTCGCCACGGAGAAGCTCGGCGACGTTCAAAAAGAGCTGGGGATGACCGAGGGGTTCGACGTCGGCCTGGAAATGTCCGGCAATGCCGGAGCGTTGCGCGACCTTCTCGACAATATGTGCCACGGCGGAAAGGTGTCGATGCTCGGCATCCCCGAGAGCGAGATCGCCATCGACTGGCGCAAGGTCGTGTTCAACATGTTGACGATAAAGGGGATTTACGGGCGGGAAATATTCGAGACCTGGTACAAGATGACCGTGATGATCCAGTCCGGACTCGACCTCGCCCCGATCATCACCCACCGCCTTCCCTATCAGGATTACGAGAGCGGATTCGAGGCGATGCTCCAGGGCGGCACCGGCAAGGTCGTGCTGCGCTGGGACTAGAAGGTGAAGATCGAGGCCGTGTCGAACGCGACGCGGCCCCAGCGAGAGAGGTCCAATGTACGGCGAATTCGAGCGGCATCTCGCCCAGGAACTGAGCGCCATCCGCGAAGCGGGCTTCTACAAGCAGGAGCGGGTCATCACGACCCCGCAGGGCTCGCATGTCGGCGTCGCCTCGGGCGAGGAGGTCATCAACCTGTGCGCCAACAATTATCTCGGCCTCGCCCAGGACGAGCGGGTCGAGGCGGCGGCGCGGGAGGGCCTCGAGCGCTGGGGCTACGGAATGGCTTCGGTCCGCTTCATCTGCGGCACCCAGTCGATCCACAAGCAGCTCGAGGACCGGCTGTCCGGCTGGCTCGAGATGGAGGACACGATCCTCTATCCCTCCTGCTTCGACGCCAATGGCGGCCTCTACGAGACCCTGCTCGGCGCCGAAGACGCGGTCATCTCGGACGAGCTCAACCACGCCTCGATCATCGACGGGGTCCGGCTCTGCAAGGCGAAGCGCTACCGCTACCGCAATGCCGACATGGCCGACCTTGAGGCCCAGCTGCAAGCCGCCGACGCCGCCGGCGCACGCTTCAAACTGGTCGCGACCGACGGCGTCTTCTCCATGGACGGCTATATCGCTCCGCTCGAGGGGATATGCGACCTGGCGGAGCGTTACGGCGCCCTCGTCCATGTCGACGACAGCCACGCCACCGGGGTGGTCGGAGCGCATGGCCGCGGATCGCCCGAACATTGCGGCGTCATGGACCGGATCGACATCATCACCGGCACGCTCGGCAAGGCGCTGGGCGGCGCCAGCGGCGGCTTCACCAGCGCGAAGAAGGCGATCGTCGAGCTGCTCCGCCAGCGTTCGCGTCCCTATCTCTTCTCCAACAGCGTCGCTCCGGCGATGGTCGCCGGGGCCCAAAAGGCGGTGGAGCTCGCCGCCGCGGGCGACGACCTGCGCGGCCGGCTGCGCGACAACATGCGCTTCTTCCGCGAGGGCCTCGAGGAGGCGGGCTTCGAGCTTCTTCGGGGCGAGCATCCGATCATCCCGGTGATGCTCCACGACGCCCGCCGCGCCGCCCAGCTGGCCGATGCGTTGCTGAAGAAGGGCGTCTACGTCATCGCCTTCTCCTACCCGGTCGTGCCCAAGGGCAGGGCCCGAATCCGCACCCAGATCTCCGCCACCCACACCCGCGACGAGCTCGAGCGGGCCATCGGAGCGTTCGCGGAAGCGGGCAACGAACTTTCGTAAGCAGGTTCGCCAGGTCATCCTGACGAAAGTCAGGACCCATGAGCGCCGAGGTCTGACTTTCGCAAACCGCGTTCATGGATCCCGGATCAAGTCCGGGATGACGGATGGGGTGGCAGCGGATCGAAGCCAAGACCGATCGCCAGGTCCTCCCAAAACGGATTGTTCTCCTCGACAAGCGCGATCTTCCACGCCCGCCGCCATGCCTTGAGCTGCTTCTCGCGTGCGATGGCCGAATACATGTCCGCGAACATTTCGAAATGAACCAGCCGATGGACCGCATATTCAGTCGTGAAACCGCGCGTCGCCCCCGTCCGATGCTGGTGCAGACGGGCCATGAGGTCCGAGGTTACGCCGATATAGAGCGTCCCATGCCTGCGGCTCGCTAGAATGTAGGCGCACGGTTCCCTCGACATTGCGATCCTGCCCGCCACTCACCATAATCGATGAAATATCACATTGTTTCAATGGAAAGCGAAACAGGCTATCATACCGTCGCATGGACGCCGATGGCCCGACCGGATCGGACCTCAGACTACACGCCGAGCTCAGCCGGCTGCGAACCGAGCTGAAGGAGTTGGAGCTTCGAACGCTGGAGCGAAACTTGCGCTTGGCGCGACTGTGGGTCCTGGCAATTTCATTGGCCTCGCTCGCACTGGCCGCTGCCGCCATCGGAACCCTTGGCTGACGATGACTCCGCTGTCATCCTGACGAATGTCAGGATCCATGAACATAGCGAACGCAGTTCCAGATTCGCGTTCATGGATGCTGAATCAAGTTCAGCATGACGATTCTCCCGGCTATGGGACCGCCATGAGCCAGTTCGACCTTAGCGACGAGCAGCGCCAGATCCAGGAGATGGCGCGGCAGTTCACCGCCGACGCGGTCGCGCCGAACGCGGCCGAGTGGGACGAGAAGCACATCTTCCCGCGCGACACGATCCGCGCCGCCGCCGAATTGGGCTTCGGAGCGATCTACGTGTCCGAGGAGAGCGGCGGCATCGGCCTGGGACGGCTCGAGGCGGCCCTGATCATGGAGGCGATGGCCTATGGCTGCCCCTCGACCAGCGCCTTCATCTCGATCCACAACATGGCGAGCTGGATGATCGACCGGTTCGGCTCCGCCCGGGTCAAGGAGAAATACCTGCCCGCGATGGTCACGATGGAGAATATGGGCTCCTATTGCCTGACCGAGCCCGGGTCGGGCTCCGATGCGGCCGCCCTCAAGACCCGGGCCGTCAGGGACGGCGACGGCTATGTAGTCTCCGGCTCCAAGGCGTTCATCTCCGGCGGCGGCGAGAACGAGATCTACGTCGCGATGGTCCGCACCGGCCAGGAGGGACCGAAGGGCATTTCCTGCCTCGTCATCGAGAAGGACATGGCGGGGGTGAGCTTCGGCGCCCAGGAGAAGAAGCTCGGCTGGCATTCCCAGCCCACCGCCCAGGTCAATTTCGACGAGGTCCGGGTGCCCGCCGAGAATCTGGTCGGAGGCGAGGGCGAGGGCTTTCGAATCGCGATGATGGGCCTCGACGGCGGCCGGCTCAACATCGGCGCGTGCAGCCTCGGCGGGGCCCAGCGCTGCCTCGACGAGGCGGTCCGCTACACCAAGGAGCGCAAGCAGTTCGGCCAGCCGATCGCCGACTTCCAGAACACCCAGTTCATGCTCGCCGACATGGAGACCGAGCTCCAGGCGGCGCGGATGCTGCTCTACGCGGCCGCGGTCAAGGTGACCGAAAACGCGCCCGACAAGACCAAGTTCGCCGCCATGGCCAAGCGCCTCGCCACCGATTCGGGCTCTTCCATCGTCGACCGGGCGCTCCAGCTCCACGGCGGCTACGGCTATTTGCAGGATTACCCGATCGAGCGCTTCTGGCGCGACTTGAGGGTTCATTCGATCCTCGAAGGGACCAACCAGGTCATGCGCATGATCATCGGCAGGGAGCTGTCGCGGCAGTGATGCGGTCCTTCGATACGCCGTTTCGACAAGCTCAACGGCTACTCAGGATGAGCGGGCAAGTTTCCAGCTTCCAACCCCGCTCATCCTGAGTAGGGACCGAGCTTGCCGAAATGATCAGGATTGTCCGGGGGACAATCCGACCTGAACATCGTATCGAAGGACCCGATCCATCCAGAGCATGACCCAGACCGTCCTCTCCGCGATCCAGGGCTGCACCGGCCGCCTGAGCCTCAACCGGCCCAAGGCGATCCATGCGCTCGACCTCGACATGGTGCTGGCGATGACCGCTTCGCTGATCGAATGGCTGCACGACCCCAAGGTCGAGGCCGTCATCATCGACCATGCCGAGGGCCGCGGCTTCTGCGCCGGCGGCGACGTCGTGACCATCGCCCGAAGCGCCCAGGGCACCGGGGCGGCGGCCCGGGCCTTCTTCTTCAACGAATATCGGCTGAACCACCTGCTCTTCTCCTATCCCAAGCCGACCGCGGTGTTCATGGACGGGGTGACGATGGGGGGCGGAGTCGGCATCTCGCGGCCCTGCCGTTACCGGATCGCCACCGACCGCACCTTGTTCGCCATGCCGGAGACTTCGATAGGCCTGTTCCCGGACGTCGGCGGCGGCTGGCACCTTTCCCGACTGCTCGGCCGGCTGCCCCAATATCTCGCGCTGACCGGCGCCCGGCTCGACGGCGCCGAATGCTTCGCGCTCGGCCTCGCCACCCATTATGTCGAACATGGCGACGTCGAGTCGCTCAAGGCCGACATCGCCCGCGACCCCAACCGGATCGATGCCTATCTGGCGCATGCGCAGGCGCCGCCGCCGCCGGCGCGGATCAAGCAGGACCGGGACAAGATCTGCCGGCTGTTCGAAGCGGACTCGCTCGAGCGGATCATCGCCGATCTTCGGGCCGACGGATCGGACTGGGCGCTCAAGCAGGTCGAGACGCTGCGCCGCAAATCGCCGACCGCGTGCAAGGTGTCGCTGAGGCTTCTCGAAAAGAGCAGCGCGCTGCGCGACTTCGCCGGAGAGATGGGGATGGAATATGCGTTGATGGCCCATGTCTCGGCGCATCCCGATTTCGCCGAGGGGGTGCGCGCGCTGCTCGTCGACAAGGACAATGAGCCGCTCTGGCGGCCGGCGAGCCCCGAGGAGGTGACCGAGGAGATGGTCGAGAAGATGTTCGATCCACTGGCGCCCGAAGACAGCTGGTCGCCGTTGCCGCTGGGGAGCTTCGAATGACCGACAGCCGAGTCTGGAAGCTTCCGGAGACGGCGCCCGACCCGGCGCAGCTCGCCGCCGCCTGGACCCGAGTCGTCGAGAATGCCCTCGCCGCAGCGCAGGCCGGGGTTCGCGCCCCGGCGAGCCTCGCCCACGATCCGACGGCGCCGGCGCGGGCTTTCGCCGACTTCACGATGCAGCTGTGGACCGACCCCGCCGGCGTGCTGCGCGCCAGCCAGAACGCGGCAACGGAATGGATCGACCTGTGGAGCCGCGCCTCCCGCCGCGCCGCCGGCGCCGAGGTCGAGCCTTTGGTCGCGCCGGAACGCGGCGACCGCCGCTTCAACGACCCCGCCTGGTCGGAAGAGCCGGTCTTCGACTATCTCAAGCAGGCCTATCTGCTCGCCAGCCGTCAGGCGACCTCGCTGGTCGAGAAGGCCGAGGGCGTGGACGAGGCGACCCGGACCCGGGCCCAGTTCTTCACCCAGATGTTCCTGAACGCCCTGTCGCCCGCCAATTTCGCCTTCACCAACCCGGAGGCGATCCGCCGAGCGATCGACACCGGCTCGATCAGCCTCCTGTCCGGGCTGGCCAACCTGCTCGCCGACGCCGCGACGGAAGCGAAGCTGCCGCAGCGGCGCGCAAGCGCTCAGTTCGTGCTCGGCGAGACCATCGCCGCGACGCCCGGAAGCGTCGTCTTCCAGAACCCGCTGATGCAGCTCATCCAATATGCGCCGTCGACGGAGACGGTGTACCGGCGGCCGCTTCTCTACGTGCCGCCGCTGGTCAACAAATATTATCTGCTCGACCTTCAACCCAAATCGAGCCTGATCCGGTGGCTGGTCGAGCAGGGGCACAGCGTGTTCGTCATCTCCTGGGTCAATCCGGGCCCCGAGCTCGGCGACAAGGGCCTGGCGGACTATCTCGAGCTCGGGCCGGTGGCCGCGCTCGACGCGATCGAGCGGGCGACCGGGGAGCGAGTCGTCGACGCCTTCGGCTTCTGCATGGGCGGCACCCTGCTCGGCATCGCCGCGGCGCTGCTGGCCGCCCGCGGACAGGGCGCCCGCCTCGCCTCCGCGACGGCGATCGGCGCGCTGTTCGATTTCTCCCGTCTCGGCCAGTGGGCGACCTTCACGGAGCCCGACCAGCTGCGGGCGATGGAGCGCCACCTGGACAAGAAGGGCGTACTGACCGCGCATGAGCTGCAGGCGCTGTTCAGCGTCGTCAGAGCCAACGACCTCATCTGGTCGTCGGTGGTCAGCCACTATCTGCTCGACCGCGAGGCGCCCCCTTCCGACATCCTTCACTGGTTCGCGGACGGCGCCCACATCCCGCGGGCCTTCCTGCTCGACTGGGTGAACGAGGTGCTGAGGGCGAACAAGCTCACCGAGCGCGGCGCGCTTCGGATCGGCGACGATCCCATCGATCTCGGCGCGGTGGCGACGCCGACGATGGCCATCTCGCTCAAGGACGACCATGTCTCGGCCTGGGAGGCGACCTATGACGGGGCGAGGATGTTCGGCGGCGAGCGGCGCTTCCTGCTCGGCGGCTCGGGCCACAATGCCGGCGTGATCAACCCGCCGTCGGCGAACAAGCACGGCTATTGGGTCAACCAGGCGATGCCGGCGACGGCGGAGGAGTGGATGGAAGGCGCCACCCGCCACGAAGGCTCGTGGTGGCCCGAATGGCAGTCCTGGCTGGTCCGCGACGGCGTCGAGCGGGTGCCGGCGCGGGTCCCCGGGGCTGGCCGGCTCAAGGCGATCGAGCCGGCCCCGGGCAGCTATGTGAGGATGCGCGCCTGACCCACGCCCGTCGTCCCGGCAAAAGCGGGACCTCAATTCCTTGACGGGGGTGGCGACACGAAGAAGGGTGAGTCCGGCTTCCGCCGGAACGACGCGAGGGACATGATGGCGAATTACGAGAACATCCTGGTCGAGCAGCGCGGCGCCGTGACGCTGATCATCCTCAACCGGCCGAAGGCGCTGAACGCGCTCAACACCGGGGTGCTCGCCGAACTGATCCATGCCTTCGCCGCCTACGATGCCGACGATACGCAGCGTTGCGCCATCTTGACCGGCAGCGACCGCGCCTTCGCCGCCGGAGCGGACATCAAGGAGATGTCCGACCAGGGCTTCGCCTCCATGTATTCGACCAACTTCTTCCAGGGCTGGGAGAAGGTGACGGCGACCCGCAAGCCGTGGCTCGCCGCCGTCGCCGGCTACGCCCTCGGCGGGGGCTGCGAGGTGGCGATGATGGCCGACTTCATCATCGCCGCCGATACGGCGAAATTCGGCCAGCCGGAAATCAAGCTCGGGGTCACCCCCGGAATGGGCGGATCGCAGCGAATGACGCGGGCGATCGGCAAGGCCAAGGCGATGGAGATGTGCCTCACCGGCCGGATGATGGACGCGGCCGAAGCGGAACGGTCCGGGCTCGTCGCCAAAGTCGTCCCCGCCGACCAGCTGATCGACGAGGCGATGAAGACGGCCGAGCTGATCGCCTCGATGGCTCCGCTCGCGGCGATGGCGACCAAGGAGATGGTCGACGCCGCCTTCGAGACCAATCTCGCCCAGGGGATCGCCTTCGAGCGCCGGCTGTTCCACGGCCTGTTCGGGACCGAGGACCAGAAGGAAGGCATGTCCGCCTTCGTCGACAAGCGGCAGCCGCTGTGGAGCGGTCGGTGAGAATCCTCCCCGGGACCGGGAGGGGGACCGAGACGCGAAGCGGCGTGGTGGAGGGCGCCCGCTGCAGCATGAGGCTCCGGGCCCCCTCCACCATGCTTCGCATGGTCCCCCTCCCCGTCCCGGGGAGGAACTAGGAGTAGACATGGCACGCATCGCATTCATCGGCCTGGGCAATATGGGCGGCGGCATGGCGGCGAACCTGGCCAAGGCCGGGCACGACGTGCGCGCCTTCGACCTGTCGGCGCAGGCGCTCGGCCGCGCCAGCGAGCGCGGCTGCCTGGCCGCCGCTTCGGCCTCGGAAGCGGTCGAGGAGGCCGAGGCCGTGGTGACCATGCTTCCGGCCGGCAAGCATGTCCGCGAGGTCTATGAGACGTCGGTGATCGGCAAGGCGCCGCCGAGCGCGATCCTGATGGACTGCTCGACGATCGACGTCGCCACCGCCCGCGAGGAGACCGACAAGGCGCGCGCCGCCGGCTATCTGATGGTTGACGCGCCCGTCTCCGGCGGCATCGCGGCGGCGGAAGCCGGCACCCTCACCTTCATGGTCGGCGGCACCGAGGAGGCGTTCAGGCGCGCCGAGCCTTTCCTTGCCAGCATGGGCAAGGCGGTGATCCACGCCGGGGCGCCCGGAGCCGGCCAGGCCGCGAAGATCTGCAACAACATGCTGCTCGGCGCCTCGATGATCGCCACCTGCGAGACGTTCGTCCTCGCCCAGAAGCTCGGCCTCGACCCGCAGACCTTCTTCGACATCGCGTCCAAGGCTTCCGGCCAATGCTGGTCGATGACGAGCTACTGCCCGGTGCCGGGAGTCGGTCCCGAGACTCCGGCGGACCGCGATTATGACGGCGGATTCGCAACTGCTTTAATGTTAAAGGATCTCCGGCTGGCGATGGAAGCGGCGCAGAGCGTCGACGTCTACACCCCGATGGGCGCCCAGGCGGAGGAATTGTACACGCGCTTCGACGCGCTCGGCGGGACGGCCAAGGACTTTAGCGGAATCATCAGGATGATCGACGACAGCTGGCGCGCGCCCGAGGTTGCCGCCGGCGGCCCGCCGCCCCCGGCGGGCGTCAGGATCGACGACTAAGCGCCTCGAAGCACATTCTCCACGGCCTTTTGCCACCCGGCCAGCCTTTCCTCGCGCGCCTCGCTTGCCATGGCCGGCTCGAAGCGCTCGACGTCGCCGCGCATCGACGCCGCCGCTTCCTCGAGGGACCCGAACAGGCCGGCGCCAACGCCCGCCAGCATCGCCGCGCCGAGGGCGGTCGTCTCGACGAAAGCCGGCCGCTCGACGGGCAGGTCGAGCAGGTCGGCGAGATCCTGCGCCAGCCAGTCGTTGGCGGCCATTCCGCCGTCGATCTTGAGCCGCTCCCACCGAGCCCCGTCGCTGGCGAAGGCGCTCATCAGATCGTGCGTCTGGTGCGCCATCGCCTCCAGCGCCGAGCGCACCACCTGCGCCCGTCCGGTCGAGAAGCTGAGCCCGGAAATCGCCGCCCGCGCCTCCGGCCGCCAATGCGGGGCGCCGAGGCCCGAAAGGGCGGGAACCAGATAGACCCCGCCATTATGCCCGGCCTCGCGCGCCAGGTCCGCGGTCTCGCCCGAGGCGGCGATCAGGCCGAGCCCGTCGCGAAGCCATTGGATCAGGCTTCCGGCGACGAACACCGAGCCTTCGAGCGCATAAGCGGGCTTGGAGCCGAGCTGCCAGGCGATCGTCGTCAGCAGGCGGTGGCGCGACACCGGCGCATGCTCCCCGCTATGGGTGAGGACGAACGCGCCGGTGCCGTAGGTGGCCTTGGTGTCGCCCGGCGCCAGGCAGGCCTGGCCGATCGCCGCGGCCTGCTGGTCGCCGGCCATGCCGGCGATCGGGACCGCGCCACCGAGCAGCTCGGAGTCGACGGCGCCGAAGCGGCCCGCGCAGTCGACGATCTCGGGCAGCGAGCGCGAGGGCACGTCGAAAAGGTCGAGCAGGGCGCCGTCCCAAAGGCCGGTGCGGATATCCATGAGCGCGGTTCGCGAGGCGTTGGTGGCGTCCGAGACGTGGAGGCCGCCGGTCAGCCGCCAGACCAGCCAGCTCTCGACCGTGCCGAAGGCGAGCGAGTCGCCGGCTTGTTCGAGCTGGGGCCAGTTCGCCATCGCCCAGGCGATCTTGCTGGCGCTGAAATAGGGATCGAGCAGTAGGCCGGTCCGCTCCTGGAGGCCGGCCTCGTGGCCCTTGTCCTTCAGGCCGGCGCACAGCTCGGCGGTGCGGCGGTCCTGCCAGACGATCGCCGGCGCCAGCGCCCGCCCGGTCCGGCGGTCCCAGAAGACGATCGTCTCGCGCTGGTTGGCGATTCCGAGCGCGGCGATCCGCCCGGCGCCGCCGGCCCGCTCGACCATCGCCCGGGCACAGGCGAGGCTCTTCTCCCAGATCTCCTCGGCGTCGTGCTCGACCCATCCCGGCCGCGGATAATGCTGGGCGAGCTCGCGCTGCTCCGAGCCGAGGCACGCTCCGGCGGGGGTGAACAGGGCCGCCCTGGTGCTGGTCGTGCCTTCGTCGACGACGAGGATCAATGGTGGCGGCATCTTCCTCTCCTCGCCGCCACCGTCCTTCCCGCCGGCGCCCGAATCCAGCTTTTTCTTCGGCGCCGGCGATCGCGAGGCGGATTCCCGCTCGCGCCAGAATGGCGCTATCGGACGCCGTGGACTGTTTCGACCTCCTCGTGATCGGCGGCGGCATCAACGGCACCGCGATCGCTCGCGACGCCGCGCGGCGCGGACTCACGGTGCTTCTGGTCGAGAAGGACGACCTCGCCGCCCATACCAGCTCGGCCTCCTCGAAGCTGATCCACGGCGGGCTGCGCTACCTGGAGCGCCACGATTTCCGGCTCGTCCGCGAATCGCTGCGCGAGCGCGAGATCCTGCTGCGCACCGCGCCCCACATCGTCAGGCCGCTTCGCTTCGTGCTGCCCGACGCTCCGGGAGGCCGGCCGACCTGGCTGCTGAGGGCGGGGCTGATCCTCTACGACCTCCTGGCCGGCCGGAGCAGCCTGCCGCGCTCGCACCGCATCGGCCGGGACGAGGCCGCGATCGGGGCGCCGCTGCGGCCGGGCCTGAGCCTGCTCGGCTATTGGGATGCCTGGGTCGACGACGCCCGGCTGGTCGTCCTGAACGCGCTCGACGCGGCCGAGCATGGCGCGCAGATCGCCACCCGAACCGCCTTCCTGGCTGCCCGCCGCGAGGGCGATCGGTGGACGGCGGCCCTTGCCGGAGGCCGCGACGTCGCGGCGGGGACGATCGTCAACGCCGCCGGACCGTGGGTCGCCGAAACGCTCAGCCGCCGGCTGGAAGCCGCGAGCGGGAGCTCGGTTCGACTGATCAAGGGCAGCCACATCGTCGTCCCGCGGATGTGGCCGGGCGACCACGCCTTCCTGCTCCAGCAGCCGGACGGACGAGTCGTCTTCGCCCTCCCTTACGGCGAATTCAGCCTGATCGGCACGACCGACGTCCCGGTCGAGAGGCCGGAGGATGCGTCGATCACCTCTCCGGAGGCCGAATATCTCTGCGCCGCGGTCAACGCCTATTTCCGCGAGCCCGCGGCGCCCGCCGACATCGTCTGGTCCTATGCGGGCATACGCTCGCTCCACGACGACGGCTCGACCCAGGCCAAGGACGTGACCCGCGACTACCGCCTCGAGCTGGACGACGGGCCCGGTCCGAAGCTGCTGTCGGTGTTCGGCGGCAAGATCACCACCGCGCGAGCGCTGGCCGAGGAGGCGCTGGACAGGCTGGGCGTGGCCGCGCCCTCGACCACCGCCTCGGCGCCCCTTCCCGGCGGCGACCTCGGGCCTTCGTTCGACGCCCAGCGGCGAGAGCTCGGCCGCTGGCTGCCGGAGCCGATGCTGGAGCGCTTGTCGCGCGCTTATGGCAGCCGGCTCGCGGCGGTGGTGGCCGGCGCGGGGAGCCTGGCGGGCCTGGGGCGGCACTTCGGCGCCGACCTCTACGAAGCCGAAATCCGCTATCTAGTCGCCAACGAGTTCGCCCGCACCGCCGACGACATCCTCTGGCGGCGAACCAAGCTGGGGCTTCGCCTGACCGCCGGCGAGCGCGACGCCCTTCGCGACCATCTCGGCGGCTAGGGCCCTTCGTGGAGGGGGTCGGTGCCGTGCTCCGGCACGTCGTCCAGCGCCCGGCGGTTCTTGCGCGCCTCGCGCTCGATCTCCCTGACGTCGCGCTTCGGCAGGTCCTTTTCCTTGTCGCTGCTGTCCATGACGGCCTCCTCTCCGGTCAACGCCCAAGCCGGTGGAACGGCTCCGCGGCGAGGCGGTTGAAGCGCCATGGCACCCTCGGCCAGGCAAGCCGCCGCCAAGG
>DATMVG010000245.1:0-3907 GCA_035563315.1 Allosphingosinicella sp.
CTCGACCGGGCCGTCGCCGCCGAGCTCGCGCCGCTCAGGCTCGACCAGGCGCGCTTCCGGACCGTCGTCGCCGCGGCCGAGCCGTCGGCGGCGGGGCGCGACCGGGTCGAGTTCGAGGTGTCGACCAACCCCGGCGCGCCGTTCGGACCGCTCGTCCGGATCGCCTCGGGCGGCGAGCTGTCGCGGTTCATCCTCGCCCTCAAGGTCGCCCTTCACGAGGAGGGCGGCGCGCGGACCATCGTCTTCGACGAGATCGACCGCGGCGTCGGCGGCGCCGTCGCAAGCGCGGTCGGCGAGCGGCTTCACCGGCTCGCCGAGGCCGGGCAGGTGCTGGTCGTCACCCACTCGCCGCAGGTCGCCGCGCGCGGCTCCGCGCACCTGCTGATCGAGAAGAGCCACGACGGTCTGGTCACCCGAACCAGCGTCCACGCCCTCGACCCGGCCCGCCGCCGCGAGGAGATCGCCCGAATGCTGTCCGGAGCCCAGGTCACCGACGAGGCCCGGGCCCAGGCGACCCGCCTGCTGGAGGCGGCGTGACCGAGGCCAAGGCCGAAGCCGAGCTCGAGCGCCTGGCGCGGGAGATCGCTCGCCACAACCGGCTCTATCATGGCGAGGACGCACCGGAGATTTCCGACGCGGACTATGATGCGCTGGTTCGGCGCAACGCCGAGCTCGAGGCGCAATTCCCG
The DNA here is from genome assembly GCA_035563315.1 of Allosphingosinicella sp. Taxonomy (GTDB): domain Bacteria; phylum Pseudomonadota; class Alphaproteobacteria; order Sphingomonadales; family Sphingomonadaceae; genus Allosphingosinicella. The sequence goes on from DATMVG010000245.1 coordinate 690, forward strand.
CATCTGGTCCGGGACGACAGCCCGTCGCGCCAGGTCGGCGCAGCGCCCGCCGCCCATCTGTCCAAGGTTCGCCACGCGCTCCCGATGCTGAGCCTCGAAAACGCCTTCTCCGAGGACGAGGTCGGCGATTTCGTCGGGCGGGTTCGGCGCTTTCTCAGCCTGGCCGAGGGCGAGGAGGTCGCGCTCACCGCCGAGCCCAAGATCGACGGCCTGTCCTGCTCGCTGCGCTACGAGGCGGGGGTGCTCGTCCTCGCCGCGACCCGAGGCGACGGCACCACCGGCGAGGTCGTCACCGACAACGTCCGGACCATCGCCGACGTGCCGCAGACTCTGCTCCCCGGCGCAGGCCGGGGTCCAGCTGCGCCGGACTCTGGGCCCCGGCCTTCGCCGGGGAGCGTTCCGGAGGTCTTTGAAATCCGCGGCGAGGTCTACATGTCCAAGGCCGACTTCGCCGCGCTCAACGCCCGCCTGCTCGCCGAGGCCGACGATCCGGCCAAGGCGCGCCAGTTCGCCAACCCGCGCAATGCGGCGGCGGGCTCGCTTCGGCAGAAGGAGGCGGCGGTGACCGCCTCGCGGCCGCTCAGATTCTATGCCCATGGCTGGGGCGAGGTCTCCGCTCTGCCGGCCGACTCCCAGCTCGGGGTGATGCGGGCGATCGCCGCCTGGGGGCTGCCGATCGCCGACCATCTCGATCGCTTCAGCGGCCTCGAGGCGCTGCTCGCCCATTACCGGGCGATCGAGGCTCGGCGGGCCGACCTTCCGTTCGACATTGACGGGGTCGTCTACAAGGTCGACCGGCTCGACTGGCAGCGCCGCCTGGGCCAGGTGGCGCGGGCGCCCCGCTGGGCGCTGGCCCACAAATTCCCCGCCGAGAAGGCGGAGACGGTGCTCGAGGCGATCGACATCCAGGTCGGGCGGACCGGCAAGCTCACCCCGGTGGCTCGGTTGAGGCCGGTCAGCGTCGGCGGAGTCACCGTCACCAACGCCACGCTCCACAACAAGGACGAGATCGAGCGTCTCGGAGTCCGGGTCGGCGACCGGGTGCGCATCCAGCGCGCCGGCGACGTCATTCCCCAGGTGCTCGAGAACCTCACGCCGCACGAGGAGCGCCCCGCCTACGTCTTCCCGAGCAAATGCCCGCAATGCGGTTCCGACGCCGTGCGCGAGGAAGGCGAGGTCGACGTTCGCTGCACCGGCGGCCTGGTCTGCCCGGTTCAGCGGGTCGAGCGGCTGCGCCATTTCGTCTCGCGCCACGCGCTCGACATCGAGGGGCTCGGAATCACCCATATCGAAAGCTTCTTCCGCGACGGCCTGCTCCAGTCCCCGGCCGACATCTTCAGGCTGACCAAGGCGCAGCTGCTCGCCCGGGAGCGCTGGGCGGAGGTCTCGGCGGCGAACCTGATCGCCGCGATCGACGCCAAGCGGCGGCCGCCGCTCGACCGTTTCCTCTACGCGCTCGGCATCCGCCATGTCGGCGAGGTCACCGCCCGCGACCTCGCCCGCCGCTATCGCAGCTGGGAGCGCTTCCGGGCGATGATCGAGACGGCGCTTCGGGCGAGGCGCGAGATGGCGCCGCTCGAAGGCGAGGAGGAGCGCCGCTTCCTGCAGCGCCGCGACAAGGCCGTGGTCGAGGCCGTCGAGACTCCCAATATCGGGCCCGAAGTCGCCAATGCCCTGCTCGATTTCTTCGAGGAGGGCCATAACCGCGAGGTGCTGGACGATCTCTTCGCCGCCGGAGTCGCTCCCGAGGACGTGGTCTGGGAGACGAAGGCGTCGCCGGTGACCGGCAAGACCCTCGTCTTCACCGGCAGCCTCGAAGCCGTGTCGAGGGACGAAGCCAAGGCGCAGGCCGAAAGGCTCGGCGCCAAGGTGGCCGGCTCGGTCTCGGCGAAGACCGACCTCATCGTCGCCGGCCCGGGCGCCGGCTCGAAGCTCAAGAAGGCGCAGGAGCTCGGCATCGAGGTGATCGACGAGGCCGCCTGGCTGGCCCTGGTCGCCGCCGCCGCGGGGTAGTTCCCCGACGGCACGAAAAAATCGCTGTCCTACAGCTTGGGCGAGGGATTATTCGATTCGCTCCTTTCGAAGCAGGAGCGAATCATGCGCAGCCACGGCGACATCCTTCGCGGTTCTGGCGTTCGCGCCAGCGACCGTTCCGGCTCGTTTCGAAGGGTGCCTTTTTTGCGCCTTGGAAGCTGAAACTTATGAAACTTCCGCCGAACCTTCCGCCCCGGCACCCGCCGGTCTTCCGCGCCCTGCTGGCGCTCGTGGCCCTCGTCGGCGGCCTGCTGGGACTGGCCGGTCTCTATTTCGTGCCGATCCCGGAGGGCAATCGCGAGCCGCTGCTGCTCGCGCTCGGGCTCGTCCTCGGCTGGGGCTCGACGGTGATCGGCTACGAGTTCGGCTCGTCGCCCGCCGGCCGGCAGGCGGCTGAGGCGGGGCTGAGGCCGGCATTGCAGCGGGACGAGACCAACCCCAGATGAATCGCCCAAGCCAAGAGCGGGAGCGACATATGGAAGCCTGGCACGGAACGACGATCCTCGGCGTGCGCAAGAACGGCAAGGCCGTGATCGCCGGCGACGGCCAGGTGTCGCTCCAGTCGACGGTGATCAAGCCCAATGCGCGCAAGGTCCGCCGATTGGGCGGCGACAAGGTGATCGGCGGCTTCGCCGGAGCCACCGCCGATGCCTTCACCCTGTTCGAGCGGCTGGAGCGCAAGCTCGAGCAATATCACGGCGCGCTGATGCGCTCGGCGGTCGAGCTCGCCAAGGACTGGCGCACCGACAAGTATCTCAGGAACCTGGAGGCGATGATGATCGTCGCCGACAAGGACATCAGCCTGATCCTCACCGGCAATGGCGACGTTCTCGAGCCCGCCTCCGGAGTCGCCGCGATCGGCTCGGGCGGCAATTTCGCTCTGGCCGCGGCGACCGCCCTCTACGATTACGAGGAGGACGCCGAGGCGATCGCCCGCAAGGCGATGAAGATCGCGTCCGACATCTGCGTCTACACCAACGACCAGCTCACCGTGGAGACGATCGAGGAGGCGAGCTGAGTCGCGCCGACCAAGCCACGGGAGACAGAAGATGCCGGCCGACCCCGCCCCGCGATGGACCGCCCGGCGCCTCGCTTGGGAGGACGAGGAACTGGGCGAGATCGCTCTGCCGAGGCGGCCGATGAGGATCCGTTCCGGCTTCGGCTCGGGCCTGGCGACCCGCCGC
>DATMVG010000246.1:0-2422 GCA_035563315.1 Allosphingosinicella sp.
GCCCGGCCGGCGGCTGCGCCTCGGGCGAGGCGGCGACGAGCCGGGTGGCGGCGACGGGGGCGGCGATGGCGATGCAGGCGAGCATGGCGAGCGCGGTCCAGGCCGAGCCGGAGGGGCGTTCGCGAAGGCGCCGGTCGAGGATCGCCCTCACCCGCCGGCCGAGCGCGCTCGTCGACGGCGCGATGCTGTTGGCCGGAAGCATCGGGTTGACCTGAGCCCAGCTCAGCAGGGTCTCGGCATAGCGGGCCGGCTCGACCCGCCGGGCGGCCTCGATGTCGGCGGCTTCCTCGGCCTGCTGGACCACCTCGCGCTCGAGCCTCCAGACCAGCGGGTTGAACCAGAACAAAGTCGCCGCGAGCTGCGACATCATCAGCATCGGCCAGTCCCGGCGGGCGACGTGGGCGGCCTCGTGGGCGAGGATTGCCTCGGCGTCCTCGGGCTGGCCGAGCGTGTCGGTGTCGAGCAGGATCGCCGGCCGCCGCCAGCCCCAGCTCAGCGGCGAATTGACCTCGTCCGAGACGAGCAGCCGAACCGAATCGGCATCGGGAACCATCCAGCGCACCCGGTCGAACGCGGCGCGCCATTCCGGACAGTCGACCTCGCGCGCCCGCCTGGTCCAGCCGTGAAGGGTCCACAGCCCGGCCAGCAGCCGCGAGCCGACCATCGCCAGCCCGCCCAGATAAGCGAGGAGGACGAGCGGCGTCGGGTCGTCCCAGATGGTCGGCTCGGGCGCCGCCGGAGCGGCGGCGAAGCCGGCCAGCTGGACCTCGGGCGCGAGCCCGTGGGAAAGGGGCGCGGCCTGCGGAGCGGCGAAAGCGACGATCTCGAGCGCGGGCAGCCACAAGGCGATCAGGGGCAGCAGCAGAAGCATCGCCACGCCGAGCCTCAGAACGAGCGCTCGATCGGCCGCGGAGCGCGACCTCAGCAAGGCCGCGAGCATCAGCGCGGCGCCGCTGATCAGCGCGGATTTCCAGGCCATTTCGGCAAAGAAGGCGAAGTTCATGACGGGCCTCCTCGAGATCGGTTCACATGCGGTTGGCGGTGGCGTTGGCCCGGCGCGCATCGTCCGGGGTGACGCCGTGGATCTTCATGCTGACGAGCTGGTCGACGGTGAGCTGGCGGTAGCCCGCCTCGCTCATGCCGCGGATGAATTCGGGGGTGACTCCGTGGATCGCCATCTGGGTGAGGTCGGCGGCGGCGACGTCGCGATAGCCGAGCGACGCCAGCTCGCGCACCAGCTCGGGCCGGACTCCGTGGATGCGCAGGGCGATCAGCTCGTCCGGAGCGAAGCCGGAATAGCCGAGGCCCGCCAGCTCGCGCACGAAGTCGAGCGAGACTCCGTGGATCCGCATCGCGACGAGCTTGTCGGGAGGGATGTTCGCATAAGCGGGGCCGAGCGCGCGCAGCCCGGCGATATAGTCGGCGGTCACTCCGTGGATTCGCATCGCCACCAGATGCTCGGCCTCGCCGACCCGGTAGCCGGCGGCGTCGAGCCCGCGCAGATAGTCGACGTCGGCGCCGTGGATGCCGAGCGCGACCAGCTCGTCGACGTCGGGGCGCGCATAGCCCTGGCGCTCGAGCTCGTCGATCAGCGGCGTTCCGACGTCCTGAAGCGCGAGATGATACTGGTCGCTTATGTCGGCGCCGCCGATGCCGCGCTGCCGGAGCATCGCGGCGAAGGCGGCGTCGGCGGTGAAGACGCAGTCGCCCGAGCCGCGCGAGGCGCGCATCGTCCCCTCGCAGTCGAGGGTCCCGGCCTCCCGAGCGAGCCGGAATCGCACCGGTCCGTCCGCGCCGGCGCCCAGGCCTTCGAGGTCGGCGCGGCGATAGTCGCTCGAATTGTGGCTCTCGCTTCCGCGCCGGCGATGGCGAAGGCTGAGATGGACCTCGTCGGCGTCGTCGCCGGACGGGCTGATCTCCCAGGTCACCGGCAGAGTCCCGCCGGCCGGCCGCGGTGAGCCCTGCCCTTGCGCCAGAGCGGCGGCCGCCGCCACCGTGGCCGCCGCGATCAGCATGAACTTGCCCAATGCCATGGATGCGGCTCCCCTAGATTTCGCCGTGAATGGCCATTTCGACGAGCCGGTCCGGGGACGGCAGCCGGCCCTCCCTCGCGATCGCCCGCCGGGCGCCGCGCGCGGTGACTCCGTGGATCCGCATCGCGGTCAGCTGCGCCGGAGTCAGGCCGCGATAGCCGACCCCGATCATGTCGCGGATGAAGGCGGCGGTGACGCCCTGGATGCGCATCCCGATCATCTCGTCGGCCGACAGCCGGGCATAATAGGGCCCGAGCGCGGCGAGCTCGGCGACATAGGCGGCGTCGACGCCGTGGATCCGCATCGCCACCAGGGTCTCGACCGGGACCAGCCCGCGGTGCGAGGCCGGATGCGGCGGCTCCGGCGGCTGCGGCGGCTGCGGTGCCGCG
>DATMVG010000247.1:0-32730 GCA_035563315.1 Allosphingosinicella sp.
GCGACCGAACGGGACGAGCCTTCGCTGGCGGTCCCCGCTGCCGATGCCCCCTGGCGGGCGAGGGGGGCGGCGGACGAAGCGGGGAAGGCCGGCACCGGAGCGGCCGTTGCCGAGACGCGGGCCTCGCCTCCGCCGCAAGCCCCGGCCGTGGCGGAGAGCGAACCGGGCGATACGCCGCGCGCCGAGGCGGATCGGCGCGACGCCCGGGCCGAGCCCCGCCCGGGCTCACCGGACGGAGCGGCGGCGCCCTCCTTCGCCTTCTCGATCGGCCGGATCGACGTCGAGTTCGTCCATCCCTCGCCTCCGGCGACGCCGCCGGCTCCGGTCAATGCGCGGGTCAGGGGCTTCGCCGAATACGCCCGGATCCGCCGCGGCGCGCCGCGCTGAAGGGGGCGGGATGGCCAACCATGACGCGATCGCCGCCGTAAGCCGAACGCTGAGGGACCTGCTCAGGGACCATATGGTCACCGGCGCCGACGTGACCGTCGCTCCGCCCGATCTCACCATCACCGGAAGGGACGGCGCGCGGGTCAATCTCTACCTCTACGAGGTCGCCGAGAATGCGAGCCTCAGGAACCAGGAGATTCCCGGCACCGGCCACCCGGGCGCCTACGGGCGACCCCCGCTCTCGCTCAACCTGCGCTATCTCCTGACCACCCACAGCGAGACCGACGCCCAGGAAGATTCGGACATCAACGCGCAGACGATCCTCGGCGACGCGATGCGGGTCCTGCACGATTTCGGCGACCGCCTCGACGACGTGCTCGACGTGGAACTGGCCGGCGAGTTCGAGCGGGTCAAGGTCACCCTCCATCCCACCGGCCTCGACGAGACGACCAAGATCTGGTCGGCCCTGCCCGACGCCAACTTCCGCCGCTCGGTGGTCTACGAGGTCACGGTCGTCCAGATCGAGACGACGCTGCCGCGCACCCGGCCGAGGCCGGTCGAGCAGCGGCGAATCATGGCGTCGATCCGGCGGCGGCCGCTCATCGTCGCCGCCTATGTGACTCCGGCGCCCGGCGACCCGACCGGCGAGCTGCGCGCGCGGATCGGCGACGAGATCACCATTATCGCCGAGCATTCGGCCGCGGACCGTCTCTACGTGCGGCTCGGCGAGCTCGAGCCGATCCGGGTGACGCCCACCGGCCCCGGGGAAATCCGGGTGACCATCCCCGACGCCGACTATCCGGCCGATCCGGACAATCCGGCGACTCGTCCGATCCCGCCCGAAAAATGGCTGCAGCCGGGCACGCTCGAGCTTCGCCTTGCAGCCGAGCATGTCGTCGAGGGCGTCCAGGGCGGCCTCGGGCCCGGCTCGGCGATCAGTCCGGCGCCGGTCCGCCGTTACGAGTCGAATTCCGCCCTGCTCCAGCTCGTTCCGGCGGTGAGCGCGGTGACCCCCGCGAACGGCCCCGCCACCACCATCCTGCAAGTTTCCGGAACCCGCTTGTGGCACGGTCGCGCGCTCGCCGCGGAGGTGATCATCGGCGATGCCGCGGTCCCGATCCGGGCGCTCGGCGGAAGCACTCCGGCGCCGTCGCCCACCCTCGTCCACGTGCCCGTCCAGGAAGCGGCGGCGGCGCTGCCCCCGCCCGGCCCGGGGGGGACGGTCCATCAGGTCGCGGTCCAGGTCGACGGCGCGCGAAGCCGCGACCCGCGCACCTTCAGGCTCGACTGAGCGATGAACGCGCCCCCCGACAAGGCCCGGGCGGTCGCCTCCGCGGCGGACTGGCAAGACCGCAATTACGAGGCCGTCGAGCTCGGCCTCGCCTGGCTTCGGCTGCTGCTCGCCGACGCCTCGCGGGGAGCGACTGCTTCCAGCCCTTCGCAGGCCACCCAGGCGGCGAGAGCGGCCTATGAGGCCGCGCGCGCCGCGCTGGCGGCCTCGCTGCAGCCGGCCCGGATCGATCGCCTCGCCGCGATCTTCGGGCTCGCTCCGTTCGACGAGGACGTGCTCCTTCTGGCGCTCGCGCCTCGACTCGACGACGCCTTCGCGGGGCTTCTGGAGCGGGCTCAGGGCGAGGCCTCGGCGGCCGCGCCGACGGCGCATTTCGCGGTGGCGCTGCTCGCCGGCGCGCAAGGGGCGCGGCGGGCGCATGCTCGGCTCGGCGCCGGGGCGCCGCTTCGCCGCTTCGCCCTGATCGAAACCGGCGAGCCCGGCTTCACCGCCCTCGCTCCCCTGTCGCTCGACGAACGGGTCGCCGCCTATCTGATCGGGGAGGACATGCCGGACGAACGCATCCGCCGGGTGCTGGCGGGGACGAACGGCGGACTCTGCCCCGAGCGCCACCAGCCCGTCGTCGCGAGCCTCGCCCAGCGGATCGGCGAGCGGCCTCCCGCCGCCGCCGTCTTCATCGGCCCGAAGCGGAGCGGCCGGCGCGCCGCGGCCGGGGAGCTGGCGGCGCAGGTCGGCCTCGGCCTGGCGGAGCTGAAGCCGCGGCTCCTGCCCCAGGATGCCGCCGCCCGGCAGGCGCTGCTCCCGATCCTGGCGCGGGAGGCGGCGCTCGACGGCTTCGCGGTCCTGATCGACGCCGACCCGTCCGACGGACCGGACGACGGCGAAGCGCGCCGCTTCGCTCGCCAGATCGCCGACGAGCTGCTCGGCAAGGCCGACGCGCTCGCCATCGTCGTCGCCGAGGAAGGCTTCAAGCTGCCGCCCGGCATCCCGAACGCCAGGCTGGAGGCGCTCGCGACGCCCGACCGGGAGGCGCTGTGGCGGCGGGCGTTGTCGTCCGAAGCCGGAGTCGCGGCCGCCGACCTCGAGCTCGCCGCCGAGCATTTCAAGCTCGGACCGGCCGAGATCGGCGCGGTCGCCGAGGCGATCGGAGAGGGCGGCGGCACGGCGCTTTGGAGCGCCTGCCGGGAAGCGGCGAGGGCGGGGCTCGACGAGCTGGCCGAGCGGGTGCCTCCGCGGCTGGGCTGGGGCGATATCGTCCTGCCCGCGCCGATCGTCGACGATCTCAAGGCGATCGCCGCCCAGGTCCGCCACCGCGCCCAGGTTTACGGGCGCGGCGGATTCGACCGCAAGCTGGTCCGCGGGCGCGGGGTCACCGCCTTGTTCGCCGGGCCCTCGGGGGTCGGCAAGTCGATGGCCGCCGAGGTCATCGCCGGAGAACTGGACCTCGACCTCTACCGGATCGACCTGTCGAGCGTGGTCTCCAAATATATCGGCGAGACCGAGAAGAATTTGAAGCGGGTCTTCGACTCCGCGGAGGCGGGCGGAGCCGTGCTGTTCTTCGACGAGGCCGACGCGCTGTTCGGCAAGCGGAGCGAGGTCAAGGACGCCCACGACCGCTACGCCAATATCGAGGTCAGCTATCTCCTCCAGCGGATGGAGAGCTATTCCGGACTCGCCATCCTCGCCACCAACATGAAGGGGCATCTCGACCGCGCGTTCCTGCGCCGGCTGCGCTTCGTCGTCGACATTCCCTTCCCCGACGCCGATCAGCGCCGGGCGATCTGGGCGCAGGCCTTTCCGGCGGAAACCGCCACCCAGGGGCTCGATCTCGACGCGCTCGCCCGGCTCGAGATCGCCGGCGGCAACATCGTCGTGATCGCGGTCAACGCGGCCTTTCTCGCCGCCCGGGACGAGCGGCCGGTCGACATGACCCATCTCGCCCGCGCGGCGAGGGCGGAATTGCGCAAGCTCGACAAGACGCTCAGGCCGGGCTGGCCGAGCGGTCCGGCGCCGGCCGCGGCGATCGTCGCCGCGGAAGGCGGACGATGACCCGGCCGACCGTCCACGGACCGGGGACTCGCTCCGAGGCGGAGCGAGTGGCGGCCACGCTCGGCAGGGGCCTGGAAAGCGGCGCTCAGGCGATCGCATCCTCGGGCGGCGCCGGCGCCGAGATCGGCCGGATCAGGCTTCGCCTCCCTGCGGGCGCGAGCGAGGCCGAAATCGCCCGCGCCTTCGCCGAGGCGCTCGCCGAGCGAGGGAGACGATAATGCTCGCTCGCGCTCGGCTGGGAAGGGCGACGAGTGCGGCAACGGCGGGACCCTCCCGAACGCCGGCGGCCCCGATCTCGGCGGCCCCGAAGGCCATCCAGCGCAAGCTCAAGATCGGCCCGGCCAACGACCCGCTCGAGCGCGAGGCCGACCGCATCGCCGACGCGGTGATGAGGGGCGAGCCAGCGGGATCGGTGAGCGCCTCGCCCCCCGCCGCTCAGCGAGCCTGCGCCGCCTGCGAAGCCGAAGCGGAAGGCGAAGAGGTGGTTCAGCGCAAGTGCGCGAAGTGCGCGCAGGAGCCGGGGCAGGCGGGCGCTGCCGAGGCGGCGGCGAGCGCCGTCGCAACCGGCGGCACCCCCCTCTCCGCCGAGGCGCGGCGCTATTTCGAGCCCCGCTTCGGCCGCGACTTCTCTGCCGTCCGAGTCCACACCGATGCACGGGCCGAGGGGGCGGCGCGGTCGCTCGGCGCGCGAGCCTACACGCTCGGCGCCGACGTCGCCTTCGCCGCCGGCGAATATGCCCCCGCCGCGCCGGAGGGCCGCCGGCTGATCGCTCACGAACTCGCCCACGTCGTGCAGCAGGGCGGGGAGGCGAGGGTCGTGCGGCGCCAAGCCGCCGGTTCGCTCGGCATCGATTTCTTCGGGCGCCCGATCGCGGACCCGGGCTAGAGACGCGGGGGATTCGGACGCGGGCTCGTGACCAGCGCCCCCGCCCCGAACGCCCCGAAACAAAATCGGCCTGCGCCGCCGAAAGTCACGGCGAAATGGGTTTCCGCGTCAGGGAGGAAATGGTAAGCTCGACGTTTGGCGACCGCCTTGGGGAGCGGTGATGGCTCAAGACTTTCCGCGAAGTCCGAAAGTCCTCAAGGGCGGCATCGTCGCCTATCAACTTCCGCAGCTTTTTCCGACGGTTATCGTATTCCAATATAATCCCGAGGAAGTCTCGCGCTCGATTCAGGGGCGTGGCGCCGGGCAGGGCGGCGGCGGCGGACGCGGCGACGCCAACCGGGTCAACGGGCCTCCCCAGGAGACGATCACGCTCAGCGTCGAGATCGACGCCGCCGACCAGCTCGAGCGGCCGGGGGAGAACGGAGTCACCGTCGCCAACGGGCTCCACCCGGTGATCGCCTCGCTCGAGCGGCTGATGCACCCGCCCTATCCGCTGGTCATCGCCAACGAGGCGCTGGCGCTCGGTGGAAGCGCGCTCGTTCTGGCCGAGCAGGCGCCGCTGTCGCTGCTGATCTGGGGACCCCGGCGGGTCCTCCCGGTGCAGGTGCAGAGCCTGTCGATCAAGGAGGAGGCGTTCGACCAGAAGCTCAACCCGATCAGGGCCAAGGCGGACCTCACCCTGAACGTCCTCACCTATCGCGACCTCGACGTCACCAACCCCGGCTACTGGGTCTATCTCACCGCCTTCACCCAGAAGGAGGTGATGGCCGCGCTCAACACGTTCGGCGATTCGAGCGGCCTGCGCGCGCTGGCCGCCATCTAGGAGACCGACCCTGTTCTTCCGAGGCAGCAGATACGAACATGTGGCGGAGGCCGAGCTCGCCGGGGCCGACGACCGGACGATCCGCTTCAAGCGCCTGCGCTTCGTTCCGGCGAGCCCGGCCCGGCTCAGCTACCGGGTCGAGGAGGGCGACCGGCCCGACCTCGCCGCCTACCGGACGATCGGCGATCCCGAGCAATATTGGCGGCTGTGCGACGCCAATCTCGTCCTTCGCCCGGCCGATCTCACCGCGCGCCCGGGCCGGCGCATCCTGGTCCCGGGCCCGGGCGGCTAGGACGGTGGCGTTCCTCCCCTCCTTCTTCACCGTCCAGGTCGCCTTCGCGCCGCTGCCGGCGCCGTTCGTCCACGCGCTTCGCGAGATCGAGGTCGAGACCGCGGTCGGCCAGGCCTCGGCCCTCCGGCTCCACTTCGACCTCAGCCGCAACAGCTGGGGCGACCTCGACGTCCTCGCCTTCGACATCTTCAGGCCGCTGACTCCGCTGACGGTCCGGCTGTCGATGGGCCTCGGCCTGCCCCAGGCGCTGATCAACGCCTATGTCCGCGACTCCCGGGTCGAGCCGAGCAACACTCCGGGCGAGTCCCGGCTCGAGGTGGTGGCCCTGGACGCGCTCGGCTCGACCATGACCCACAACCAGAAGCCGGCCTCCTGGCCAAACTGCCCGGACAGCGTCGTCGCCGCCGCCATCTTCGCCAAATACGGGATCGTGCCGACGGTGATGCCGACCCCGCCGAGCCGGACGATGCTCGACACCACCACCCTCCAGCAGGATTACGACGCCGCCTACCTGTTCCAGCTGGCCGGCCGCCACGGCTACGAGCTCTATATCCAGCCGGACCCGGTGGTCGGCCGCGACCTCGGCCACTTCCACCGGCCGCTGACCTTCCTGCCGGCGCAGGGCGTGCTCTCGATCGACTTCGGCAAGCAGACCAACCTCAACAGCTTCCACGTCTCCAACGACATGCTGGCGCCGACCTCGGTCGTCGCGGCGACGACCGATCCGCGCACCCGGGTGCCGATGCCCGCCATCGGCCTCGCCTCGACCGAGCCGCCGATGGGGCGCGAGCCGGCGCTGGCCCGGATCATGCCGCCGCCGATCGAGCGCCCGGCCGCGACCGACGCCGCCAATCCGACCGAGATGATGGCCCAGGCCCAGGCCCGGGCGACCGAATCGAGCCGGGCGATCGCCGCCACCGGCGAGGTCGACGGCCTCAAGTTCAGCCGTCCGCTGAGGTGCGGCCTGCCGGTCCTGGTTCGCGGCGCCGGAACCCAGCATAGCGGCAGCTATTACGTCCGCTCGGTGACCCACCGGATCACCACCGACGGCTACACCCAGAGCTTCGCGGCCTGGCGCAACGCGGTCGGACTGACCGGCGCCGAGCTGTTCTTCGATCCGCTGGCGGCGGTGGCCTAGGCGGCTCGGGATGGACGGCACCCCCTCCCAGGCCTCGGGCACGGGCGAGCAGCGGAGGCGGCTCTACGGCAAGTTCGCCGGCACGGTGAGCGACAATATGGACCCGCTCCGGCTCGGCCGCCTCCAAGCCTTCGTCCCCGAGGTGCTCGGCGAGGTGGCGACCGGCTGGGCCAAGCCCTGCGTTCCCTATGCCGGCCCGACCTCGGGCTTCTTCTCGCTGCCGCCGGTCACCGCCGGCGTGTGGATCGAGTTCGAGGCCGGCGACGTGTCGCGGCCGATCTGGACCGGTTGCTTCTGGGGCGCCGGCGAGCTTCCGATGAAGCCGCCCGGGGCGCCGAGCCAGCCCACCACTCACATCTGGCGGACGACACTCGGGCTGTCCGCGGTCCTCGACGACAATGCCCAGACGATGACGCTGACCGATGCGACCGGGCTCAACTCGGTCGAAATCAGCGCGATGACCGGCACCGTGACCGTCAAGGCGGCCGCCCAGATCGTGCTTGCCGCCGGCGTCGTGCTGAAGGCGGGCGGAAACTCGGCCACCCACCCGGGCGTGCTCGGCGACCAGCTGCTTTCCCAGCTCACCCAGCTGGTCACCATGTTCAACACCCACGTCCATGGCAGCGGGGTCGGCCCGACCTCGCCGCCGGTGGTGCCGCTGTCGCCGCCCAGCCCGGGGCTGCTGTCGACCAAAGTGATGCTGGAATAGGAGGCCGCATGGCGATCCGGCGCCGAAGCTTCGCGAGCAGATCGGGGGCCGGCCGAGCGCCGACCGCGGGCCCGGCGCGCTCGGCGAGCGGCTCGCCGTCATGACCCCGGGTCCGACCTATCTCGACTTCCCCTTCGCCATCGACACGCGCGGGCGAGCCGCCCTCACCGGCGAGGACGACCATGTCCGGGACCTCATCGCCCAGGTCCTGTTCACGGCGCCGGGGGAGCGCGTCAACCGCCCGGAATTCGGCTGCGGGGTGAAGCAGCTGGTCTTCGCTCCGGCCTCCGACGCGCTGGCCGCGGCGACCGAGCAGCTCATCCACGGCGCCTTGCTGCGCTGGCTCGAGCCGGTGATCTCCGTCGAGGCGGTCTCGGTCGTCGTCGGCGACGGCGCGCTCGAGATCAGCGTCACCTATGCGCGGCGTGAGACCCAGGAGCGCCGCGAGGAAGTCTTCCGCCAGCCGGTGGCGGTCTGAGGCGATGAGATGACGATCTCACGAAACGGGCTGCTCTGGTGCGAGGACGAGCGGCGCTCGGGCGTGCTCAGGGAGCCTGCCCATCCCCTCAACGGGATCGACTTCGTCGAATATCGGCGCGCGCCGCTGGCGCCCGCCGGCCAGCGCCACGTCCTCGAAGTGACGTTCCTGAAGGCGCCGCTTCCCGCGCCGCTCACGATCGCGAACTTCCGGGTCTCGGGCGGAGTGCGCATCGTCGGCGTCAAGGTGATCGGAGTCGTCGCCGATCCATCCAGCCCGCTCAGGCTCGACCTCTTCCTCGACCAGGAGGGCGATTTCTCGACCTACGTGATGCGCGTCGAGCATCCGGCGATCGACGGCGAGCGTTGCGAGGCGGCGTTCGGCTTCAAGGCCGGCTGCGCCACCGAGTTCGACTGTCGAACGCTCGTCGAGTGCCCCCCGGAGAGGCTCGACGAGCCTGCGCTTGATTATCTTGCCAAGGACTATCAGAGCTTCCGCCGACTGCTCCTCGACCTCGTCGCGGAGCGCAACCCGGGCTGGCAGGAACGGCTTCCGGCCGATCTCGGAATCGCCCTGGTCGAGCTGCTCGCTTATGCCGGCGACTATCTCAGCTACGCTCAGGACAGCGGCCCCGCCACCGAGGGCTTTCTCGACACCTGCCGGCACCGAATCTCGGCCGCGCGCCACGCCCGGCTGATCGATTATCGGATGCACAACGGCCGCAACGCGGCAACCCATGTCCACTTCAGCACGGCCCCCGGCGGCGGCGGGGTCGTGCCGGCCGGGACCAAGCTGCTCACCCGAGTCGGGATGCCGCTGATCGGCGAGCCCGCCGCCCCGGCAACCGCCATCTCGGTCAAGCCGCGGTTCGACAGCGATCCGGCGCTCGCCGACGTCACCGTCTTCGAGACGACGGCCCTGGTCGCGCTGAGCGAGACTCACAACGCGCTTCGGATCCACGACTGGGGCGATGCGCTCTGCTGCCTGGCGCAAGGCGCTCGCGAAGCCCATCTCTACGCCGTCACAGGCACGGCGGGCGCCGAGACGGCGGTCGCCCCGGCGCTGGCCGCCGGCGATTATCTGCTGTTCCAGGAGGTGCTCAGCCCGACGACCGGAGTGAGCGCCGATGCGAATCCGCTGCGCCGCCAGGTCGTCCGGATCGTCGAGGTGGCGAGTGCGGCCGACGAGGCCTTCACGCCGGCCGTGCCGAACGGCCGGCTGACTCCGCGAGGCGCCTCCGGACCGCCGTTGCCGCTCCAGCGGGTCCGCTGGCGCGAGGAGGACGCCCTGGTCACGGCCTTCTGCCTCTCCACCCAGGACGATCAGGGCGCTCCGATCGGCCCGGTGACGATCGCGCGCGGCAACATCGCGCCCGCCGATCATGGGCGCACCGTCCGGCTCGACAGCGCCGCAGGGGCGATCCCCCTCCCGGACCCCGGCGCCGGCCGCTGGCCGCTTCCCACCCTGGCGATCCCCGCCGGGCCGCTCACCCACCAGCCACCGGCGCCCGCCGCCGGCTACGATGCGGCCGGCCGGCCGCTGCACGGCCGGCACGATCTCGAGGGACCGGCGAGCGAGGCGGCCCCCGCCATCGTCCTGATCCTGAGCTTTCCCGGGGTCCCGGACGAATTGTGGACGCCCCAGCCGAGCCTGCTCGACAGCAATGCCTACGACCAGCATTTCGTCGCCGAAATCGACAATGGCGGCGCCGCCCGCCTGCGTTTCGGCGACGATCAATATGGCCGGCGCCCGCTCGGCGCCACGCGCGCGGTCGCCCGCTTGCGCCTCGGCAACGGAGCGGCCGGCAATATCGGCGCGGAATCGCTGGTCCACATCGTCAAGCCCGATGCCGGCGAACCGATGGATCCGGCCAATCCCGGGGCAGCGCTGACCTTCGCCACGGTCGATTCGGTGTTCCAGCCGCTCGCCGCCCGCTGCGGCGAAGACCCCGAGACGATCGAGCATGTCCGGCAGATCGCCCCGGAGGCCTTTCGCGCCGTCCAGTGGCGCGCGGTGACCGAGGCCGACTGGCAGGAGGCCGCGCTTCGCCACGAAGGCGTCGCCGCCGCCAAGGCGAGCTTCCGCTGGACCGGAAGCTGGCACACGGTGTTCGTCGCCGTCCATCCGGCGGATTCGGCCGATCTTCGGCGGCTTCCGGGCGGCGGCGCCGAGCTCGATCCGGCCTTCGACGCCGCGATCCACGCCCATCTCCGCCGCTTCAAGCTCGCCGGCTACGACCTGGCGGTGCGGGCCGCCCAATATGTCCCGCTGGAGATCGACGTCTCGCTGTGCATCGCGTCCGGGCACTTTCGCGGCGACGTGCTCGAGGCGGTCGCCCGGGCGCTCTCCAACCGCACCTTCGCCGACGGCCGGCGCGGCTTCTTCCATCCCCTGGCCTTCGGCTTCGGCCAGCCGGTCTACCTCTCCCAGCTCTACGCCGCGGTCGAGGCGGTGGAAGGGGTGGATTCCGCGACGGTGACGCTGTTCAAGCGCTATTGGCAGGACGCCGGCGCCGAACTGGACCGCGGCCTGATCGAGATGGGCCCGTTCGAGATCCCGCGCCTCGACAACGATTCGAGCCTGCCCGAAAATGGCGTGCTTCGCCTCGCCGCGGTCGGGGGCCTCTGAGATGAGCCCGCCCCCGGCCCCGCCATTCTGCGCCTGCTGCACGCCCTCCATGCTGGACCCGCAGGCGGATGCCCTGAACCGTCCCGCCCTCTCCGCGATCAGCTACCGGGTCGGCACGTTCGAATCCTTCCGGCGGGCGATGCTGGAGAGCATCCATGCCGAGCCCCGGCTCGCGGCGCTGACGACTCGGAGCAGCGACGATTATGCGGTCTCGATCATCGAGCTGTTCGCCGCGGTCGGCGACGTCCTCACCTTCTACAACGAGCGGATCGCCAACGAGCTCTTCCTGGGGACCGCGCGCGAGCGCGATTCGGTGCTTCGCCTGGTCCGGCTGATCGGCTACCAGCTCCGGCCCGGCCTGGCCGCCACCGCCTTGCTTTCCTTCGCCCTGGACGCTGGGGCGGAGACCCGGATCCGCAAGGGGCTTCCGGTGATGAGCGTCCCCGGCCAGGACGAGCTGCCGCAGACCTTCGAGACGATCGAGCAGATCGTCGCCCATGCCGAGCTCAACGAAGTCCCCGCCTTCGCCCCGCCCGTCGCGTCCGAGCCGTTCCGGCAGGGCGGCTCTTCCGCGCCGGTCGCCGCTCGGCCGGCTTCGCTCGGAGTCGAAGACCGGTTCCTGATCTTCGGCGGCGGCACGATCGAGGAGAAGAGGGTGGTGTCGCTCGCCCGCGGCCCGGGCGGCGAGCGACTCGTCTTCGATCCGCCGATCCAGGCGCCGGGCCTGTGGCCGGGCGTGGCGCGGGCGGCCAGGCTGCTCGGGCGGCTGCGCTTCTTCGGCCATAACGTCGCGGCGAGCCAGACCGTCGTGGTTCCCGGTCCGCCTCCGACCTGGTCGAGCCAGGCGATCTCCGGCGGTTTCGCTCTCGACCAGTCCAGCTATCCGCTCGACGGCCGCTACGACGATCTCCGGCCCGGCGCGCAATTGCTCGTCGACGCCGGCCCCGGCCAGGTGCCGAGGCTGCGGACGGCGGTGGTGACGGGTGTCGACACGCGCCACGCCAGCCTCGGTCCGCTCGAGGACAGCGTCACCCACGTCGCTCTTCGCCAGACTATCCGGGGCCGCCCCGCCGTCGTCGCCGGCCCGACGGGCGGGCACGTCGTCATGGCCACGTCCGGGACGGGCGCGGTCCTCCAGCTCGACGGCAACCCCCCGCACGTCTGGCTGCCCATGGAGGACGGCCAGCTCGCGGCGGACCTGGCCTTCACTCTGGCCCCCGGCTTCCAGACCGATCTCCTGATCCGCGACGCCCGCCGGACCTTGCGCCAGCGCCGGACGACGTGGGGCTGGGGCCATTGGGGGCCTTGGGTCGATCATGGCGGAAGTCTGACCAGCGCTCCAAGGCCGCTGCTGGCCGGCTCGACTCTACGGGTCTTCGCGCGCGGCGACGATCTCGGCCTGTGGATGATCGACGCCACCAGCGCCTCGCCGGGGACGTGGGTCGGCCTGGGCGGAGTGCTGACCTCGGCGCCGGTCCCCGTTTCGATCGCCGCCGCCGACTTGATGGTCTTCGCGCGCGGGGCCGATCGGGCGCTCTGGGTGCGCCGCCTGTCGGGGAGCGCCTGGGCGGACTGGGAGTCGCTCGGCGGCGAGCTCGCCGGCGCGCCGGCCGCGGTGTCGGCCGCCGCGGGCCGAGTCGACGTCGTCGCGGTCGGGCCGGGGGGCACCCTTCTCCATCGCGGTTTCGACGGCGCCGCCTGGAGCGCGTGGCGGGACCTCGGCGGCGAGGCCGTGGGGGAGCCCGCGACCGTCGCCTCCGCGCCCGACCGGGTCGAGATATTCGTTCGCGACCGGGGTGGCGCGCTCCGCCATATCGCGCGCCACGGCGGCTCGTGGACCGCGTGGGAGGAGCTTGACGGCAAGCTCGCCTCGGCGCCGGCGGCGATCCGCGACGGCGCCGCGCTCCACGTTTACGCACGCGGCGCCGATGGCTCGCTCGTCCATCGCAGCCGAAGCGGCGGCGCGTGGCAGCCGTGGCGCGGCTTCGGCGACGGGCTCGGCCCGATCGCCGACCGGCGCTCGACCCGGATTTTCGAGATCGCGCCCGGCGACATCGAATTGCGCGACTTCGACTATCCCGACGCCATCGCCGGCGGCCGGCTCGCCTTGCCGCTGAGCCTTGGCGGGGCCGGCTTCGACAAGCTGGCCGAGGGCCGTCGGATCCTGCTGGCCTCGGGCAAGAGCTTCCATCCGGCCCGGGTGGCCGGGGTCAGGCGAATCTCGGCGGTTCCCGGCGAGGCTTCCGATCACCTCCTCGTCGACTTCGCGCCGGCGCCCCCTGCGCCGCTTCGCGACGTGCGCCTGCACGGCAATGTCGCCGAGGCGAGCCACGGCGAGACGCAACCCGACGAGGCGCTCGGGCACGGCAACGCCGCCGTGCCGTTCCAGACGATGGAGCTTCAGCGGGCGCCGCTGACCTACCTGCCGAGCGCCGCCGATATCGCCGGCGAGGCCGCGCTCGAGGTGCGCGTGAACGGCGAGCGCTGGCGCGAGGTGCCGAGCCTTTTCGGACGCAAGCCGGTCGAGCGGGTCTATACGGCGCGCCAGGCCGACGAGGGCCAGACCATCCTCACCTTCGGCGACGGCCGGACCGGCTCGCGCCTGCCCTCGGGCGCGGTCAACCTGATCGCTCGCTACCGCAAGGGGCTCGGCCTGGCCGGGCGGATGAAGCCGGGCCAGCTCTCCGTCCCGCTGGAGCGGCCGCCGGGCCTTCGCGCCGTCGTCAACCCGCTCGCGGCCGACGGCGCCGCCGATCCGGAGAGCCGCGACAATGCCCGCCATTCGGCGCCGGGGACGGTGCGGACCTTCGGCCGGGCGGTCTCGCTTCGCGACTTCGAATGGCTCGCCATCTCCTCGGGGATGGTCGAGCGGGCCTATGTCACCTGGGTCTGGCGCGAGCTCGAGCGCGCCGTCCACCTGACCGTCGCAGCGCCCGGCGGAGCCCCGCTCTCGGCGGCGTCGCTGGCTCGGCTCCACGCCGCCCTGCGCTCGGCCAGCGACCCCAATCGCCCGCTCTTCCTCGCCAACCTCGTGCGGGTGCCCGTCCTGGTCAAGGCGAAGCTGGTGGTCGAGCCCGCCTTCGAGGCCGACGCCGTGCTCGACTCCGCCCGCGCCGCCTTGCTCGGCCTGTTCGCCTTCGAGGCGATGCCGCTCGGCTACGCCGTCCATGCCAGCAGCGTCTATGCTCGGCTGCAGGGGGTCGAAGGGGTGAGGGCGGTCGATCTCGACCTCTTCCACTTCAAGGGCCATGCCGGCCTGACCGCCGCCGAGCGGGCCATCCGCTCGGTCGTTCCCGCCGCCGTCCAGCCGCATATCCGGGTCTTCCCAGCCCGGCCGGCGCCGGCGCTCGCCGATATCGACCGCTTCGCCCGCGCCGGCTTCGAAGGCGGCAGCCCGCCGCCGGTGCTCGCCGCCGAGCAGGTCCATATCGCCGATCCGGACCACGACATCCACCTGATCGCGGTGGAGTCGCTCTGATGGCCTATTCCAACGCCCGCCAGGACAAGCTCTACGACCTGCTGCCCGCTTATATCCGGGCGCGCGACGCCGTGCAGGGCGAGCCGCTGCGCGGCCTCCTCGCGATCCTGGAGAGGCAGGCGGACGAGGTCGATGCCGACATCGGCCAGCTCTACGAGAACGCCTTCATCGAGACCTGCGAGCCGTGGGCGGTGCCCTATATAGGCGGCCTCGTCGGGACCACTCCCCTGTTCGACGACAGCCGGGTGGCCGACGGCGGCACGGCGAGCGAGCTGTTCGCGGATCTGAACGGCCCGAGCCTTCGCCCGCCGATCGCTCTGCGCGGCCGCGCCGACGTCGCCAAGACCATCTATTACCGGCGCGGCAAGGGCACCTTGCCGAGGCTCGAGGAGCTCGCCCGCGACGTCACCGGTTGGGCCGCCCACGCGGTCGAATTCTTCGAGCTGCTCGGCTGGACCCAGTGGGTCCGCAATCACCTTCGCCAGCACGCGCCGCGAACGCCCGATTTGCGCAGCATCGAGCGGATGGACCGGCTCGACGGCGCCTTCGACGAGATCATGCACACGATCGACGTCCGGCCGGTCGCGCAGCGCCAGGGCTGGCACAATATCCGCAACATCGGCTTCTTCCTGTGGCGGCTAGGCGCCTATCCGATGCGGCGGGTCGACGCCCGGCGGCTGCCCGCACCGCTCGACTTCGGCTTCCATTTCAGCCCGCTCGGAGCCTCGATGCGGCTGTTCAGCCGGCAGCGGCGCGAGGGCGACGAATCGGGCCTCGCGACCGAGCTTCACGTGCCTCAGCCGATCCGTCCGGCACTGTTCCACGCCGACCTTCGCGCTTATTCCGCGCTGCCCGTGCCGAGGCCGGGCCACAGCGAGCTTTACGGCCTGTTCGAGGGCTTCGCCGGCTTCAACGTCGCGCCCGCGCCGAGCCTGATGGTGTTCGTCGACAACCAGCCGGTCGCGGCCGACGACATCGTCTGCCGCAATCTCGACGGCTGGCCGCCGGTTTCAGGCACCCAGGTCGGGATCGACGTCGAGCGCGGCCGGCTGGTGCTCGGCCCGGCCCGGCTCGGCCCGTCGACGTCGGTCCGGGTCGACTATCATTACGGCTTCCCGGCCGATCTCGGCGGCGGCCCGTACCGCCGCCGCGCCTGGCTGATGAAGGCCGAGCCGACGACCTTCGTCGTCAATGTCGGGACCGAGCCCGGCGACTCGCCGACCATCGCCGCCGCCCTCGGCCAGTGGCTGGGCGCCGGCGCCGGCGCCGACGCCATCGTTCGGGTGCGCGACAACCGCACCTATGCCGAGGCGATCAGCCTCGACCTGGCCGCCGTGCCGGGACGCTTCCTGGCGATCGAGGCGGCGGACGGCGCCCGGCCGCATCTGCGCCTGGACGGGCCGCTGGCGGTTCGCGGCGACCGCCCCGATTTCACCCTGACCCTGAGCGGGCTGCTGATCGAGGGGAGGATCGTCGTCCGCGGCTCGCTGCGCAGGCTCCGGCTGATCCATTCGACGCTGGTCCCCGGAGTCTCGATCGCCGAGCCGCTTCCGGCCGCGCCGCCGCCGCCACCGCCCTCGATCCGGGCGATCGCCGCCTTCCCCTCGGGACGGCTCGCCAATGCCGAGCTTCGAATCGAGCTCGCCTTCTCGATCTGCGGGCCGATCCGGGCACCGGCCCACGCCGAATCGCTCACCGTCCTCGACAGCGTCGTCGACGGCGCCGGCCTCGCCGCCATCGCCGGCATCGGCGCCGCCGCGGCGCCCGGGCCGGCGCTTCGCATCGAGCGCTCGACCGTCCGGGGCGCGGTCAGGGTTCGCCAGATCGACCTCGGCACCGAGACGATCTTCGACGGCATGGTGCGCGCCGAGCGGATCCAGACCGGCTGCCTTCGCTTCTCCTTCGCGCCCCCCGGCTCGCATACGCCGCCGCGCTATCGCTGCCAGCCCGACCTCGCCGAGCGCCGGGCGCTGGCGGCGGCCAAGGCGAAGTCCGGACCGTTGACCGACGCCCAGGCCGATTCCGTCCGCGCCCTCGAGCGCCGCCGGGTCAGGCCCGAATATGCCGCCGAGAATTACGGTCACCACGCCTATCTGCAGCTCTCGCTGAACGGACCGGACGAGATAGCGACCGGTGCCGAGGACGGCTCCGAGATGGGCGTCTACTGCCACCTCAAGCAGCCGCAGCGCGCCGCCAACCTGCGCACCCGGCTCGAGGAATATCTCCCCTTCGGCCTCGATTTCGGCCTGATCTACGTGACTTGAGTGAGGTGACGGGACGCGCAACCATAGCAGAGGGAAGACGCGATGAGCGGCGATCATAGCAGATTCACCTTCGCGCCGAGGAAGCGCTATTCGGGCGTGCGCATGCAGCAGGGCCGGGTCCAGCTCGACTCCGACTGGAACGAGGAAGGCGACATCCTGCGCGAGCGGCTCCGGCTCCTCGCGCTCGACAGCTTCGGCCCGGTCGGAGTCCCCTATCCGACCACCCCCGACGCCTTCCTGATCGGGCTGATCGGGGGAGCGCCGCCCGATCTGTCGATCGAGCCCGGCCGGCTCTATGTCGACGGCCTGGTCGCCGAGCTGTTCGACGGCGAGCCGGCGACCTACGGGACGCAGCCTTTCCTTCCCGATCCGCCGGCGCTGCCGGCCGGCGCCGCCGTCGCCTATCTCGACGTCTGGGAGCGCGAGGTCACCTATATCGAGGATCCCGACCTCCTCGACGTGGCGCTGGGCGGAGTCGACACCGCCACCCGGGTGCAGACGATATGGCAGCTGCGCGTCGATCCGGTCAGCCAGGCCGAGTGCGGTATGGCGGTCGGAGCGGCGCCTTCGGCCGGACGGCTGACCACCAGGGCGGTCGCTCCGCCGGCGCCCACCGATCCCTGCATCCTGCCCCAGGTCGCCGGCTATCGCGGGCTCGAGAACCGGCTCTACCGGGTCGAGATCCACGAGGGCGGACCGCTCGGAGTCGCCCGGTTCAAATGGTCGCGGGACAATGCCTCGCTCGTCGCCGCGGTGAGCGCCGTCGCCGGGAGCCCGACGAGCCTGACCGTCAACCGCATCGGCCGCGACGAGACGATGCGGTTCCGGGTCGGCGACTGGGTCACCGTGACCGACGACTTCCGGGAGTTGAACGGCGAGCCCGGCGAGATGGCGCAGATCGACAATATCGACGAGGCCGACCGCCGGATCGAGCTCGACCGAAGCCTGCCGGCCGCCGGCGGCCGCCCGTTCGGCGCCAATGCCACCGAGCTCGCCGAGCGCCACACCCGGGTCCAGCGCTGGGACCAGCGGCCTGCGCCCCCCGGCGACGGCCTGATCGCGACCGCCGCCGGCCCGATCGACCTCGAAGCCGGGATCGAGGTCGACTTTTCGGTCGATCCGGCCGGCGGCGAATTCCGAGCCGGGGATTATTGGCTGTTCTGGGCGCGCACCGCGACGGCCCAGATCGACGAGCTCGACGCCGCGCCGCCGCGCGGAATCCGTCACCATTATGTCCAGCTCGCCGCGATCGGCGGCCTGCCCGGGCCCGCCGCCACCATCGAGGATTGCCGGCCCCCGGCCCCCGCCGACGGCTGCTGCACCTTCGTCGTCCGGCCCGGGGAGAGCATCCAGGCCGCCATCAACGACTTGCCCCAGGCCGGCGGATGCGTCTGCCTCAAGGCCGGGCTTCACGTGATCGAACGGCCGATTCGGATCGCCCGCACCAATGTCGTCCTCCACGGCGAGAGCCTCGGCGCGGTCGTCCTCAACCGCGGCGGAACCAGCCTGCTCGACGTCGTCGCGGCCCGCGCCGTTCGGGTCCACACCCTCGTTTTGTCGCAACAAGGGCGGCCAGTGGACCCGGTGATCAGGGCGGTCCGCACGAGCGATCTGACGATCTCCGACTGCCGTGTCGGCACGTCGTGGGAGGGCGACGGAATCGGCCTTCGCGCCGACGTCTCGAGCGACCTTGTCGTGTCGCGCTGCAGCTTCCTCGGCCCGGCGCTCGGCCTCTGGTTCGACGCCGCCTGCTGGATGGTGGAAGCGAGGGATTGCGAATTTCACCTCAGCGCGACCGCCGAGGCGGTTCCGGCCCATGCCGCGATCCTCGTCCGCAACGTGGGCGGGCCGCTGAAGGCGGAGGGCAATCTGATCGCCGGTTCGACCTCGGGCATCATCGTCAACGACAATGCGGAAGGCGCCCCCAGGTCGCTCGCCGAATCGACGCGCATCTGCGGCAACCGGATCAGGCTGATCGGCGAGCGGAGCAAGGTCGGCGAGGCTTTCGGAATCGACGTCGCCGCGCTCGCCTCGCATGTGGACGACAACCATATCGAGCATGCCGGCGGAGCGACCGGGATCCGCGTCGCCGGCGCCGGCTCGAGCGTCCGCGGCAACCTCATCCGCGCCGTCGAGAGCGGCAACGGCGACGCCGTGGCGATCCTCGCGGGCTATATGGGGGAGGACGATTTCGTGCCGCTGGAGCGGGTCGAGATCGTCGACAACGTCATCGAGGGCAAGCAGAGCGGGATCCTGCTCGCGGGAGTCGCCCGAAGCCGGGTCGCCGGCAACATGGTCGGCGACGCTTCCAACCCGGTCGAGATCGGCATCGGGCTGATCCGGTCGACCGATTGCATGCTCGCCGACAATGCGGTGTGGCGGCCGACGACGGCGGTGCTCGCCCTCGGCGGCGCCCGCAACACCATCGCCGGCACCCGGGTCGACGGCGGCGGCAACGGCATCCTCGTCGCCGTCGAGGAAGCTCCGACGGTCAGCGGCAGCCGGTTGACCGGCCTCGAGAGCCTCGCCATCGCCATCCTCTGGGCGACGCAGCGCTGCAACGTCGTCGAGAACCGGATCGTGCGCTGCGGCTGGGGCGCTCCGCTCGCCTCCGGAATCAGCGCCGGAGTCATTCTCGGCGAGCTGCATGTCGAAGGCAACGAGGTGATGGACATCGGAGTCGCCCCCGCCTCGCCGGCAAGGGCACCGCTTGCCTACGGGATTGCCGGCCAGTTCGTGCTCGAGGCTCGGATCGAGAGCAATCTCGTCACTTATTCCGGCGCGGACTTGCTTCCCCGCAACCGCGAGGACCGGGCGCTGCGCATGCGCGGCTGGCGCGGCTTTTCGGTCCAGATCGGCAACAACAAGTTCCTGGGCCCGGGGAGGTCGGCGCTGGTCGAGCTGTGGGAGGAACTGAATCCGGACAATGACGCCGACCTGTGGCGCTTCGACCGGGTGCTGTTCCATGGCAATTACTGCGCCCATTTCACCGGGGGCCGAGGCGGGTTCGCCACCGGCCGCACGGGCGAGGGCGCGCCCAAGGAGGATATCGATCAGCGCGGCGGCGCGACCGTGTCGCTGGTCGGCGGTCATTGCAGCATCACCGGCAACCATGTCGTCGCCGCGACCCGAGCCTACCCTTCCTGGGACCTCCACGGAATGCCCGGACCGTTCATCGCCAACGTGTCCCATCACGACCATTCGCGCCGGGCCACCGAGATGCCGGCCCCGGAGAACGACTTCAACACCATCGCCTGAGGAGACCCGACGTGGACCTTCAAAAGCTGATCGAACGCCAGAACCAGCTCATCGCCGACGCCGCCGCGATGCTCGAGGGGAGGGGCGGTGGCGAGGCGCTCGCCGCCGCCGCCCAGCTCCAGCAGGCCCAGGCGGAGCGGGTGAGGGAGCGGATCGAGGGCCTGGAACGCACCAAGGCCGAGATGATCAGGACCATCGACGTCGAGCTCGAGGAGCTGAAGAGCGAGCATGCGGCTCGGGTGCGGGACATCGAAGCGGCCGATCAGGCCGCCCCTGCGCCGGCCCGGAAGCCCTCGAAGGCCCCCACCACCCTGGCCGACGCGGCCGCCGCGGTAGCCTCCGCGCCCGCCGCCTCCACGGCGGCGGCCGGGAAGGCGGCTGGGAAGGCCCGAGCCACCGCCGCCGGGACGGGGAGCGCCGCCGCCCGAAAGAAGGGCGCCGCTCCGGCGAAGGCCGCCAAGCCCGGCTAGGCTCCACGCCGGCCGCGGGAACCTCGACCGAGCGCCCGCCATCAAAGCCTTCGTCAAGGCAAAGGAGGCCGGAATGGGCGCAGCCGCCCCGCTATCGGGACCCGATTTCTCGCAGGGCGTGACGCTCGCCCAACTCCCCGAGTCGGGAACGGTCGCCGGCCGGGTCGGCGAGGAGCCCGTCCTTCTCTCCCGGCTCGGCGGCGAGCTGTTCGCGGTCGGCGGCGCCTGCACCCATTATGGCGCTCCCCTGGGCGCCGGCCTGGCGGCGGACGAAGCCGTCCGCTGCCCCCTCCATCACGCCTGCTTCAGCCTGAGAACCGGCCTCGCGCTTCGCGCTCCCGCCTTCGACGGCCTGCCGCCGTGGGTCGTCGAAGTGGAGGGCCCGCTGGTCTTCGTCCGCCGGAAGGCGGCCGGAGCCTCGCCGGCGACGCCCGCGCCGGCGCCGGCCGATGTTCAGTCGGTGGTGATCGCCGGCGGCGGCGCAGCCGCCTTCGCCTGCGCCGACGAGCTTCGCCGACTCGGCTACCAGGGGAGCCTCGTCATGGCCTGCGCCGAGGCCGATCCTCCCTGCGACCGGCCGAACCTTTCCAAGGACTATCTGGCCGGCGCGGCGCCGGAGGAATGGATACCGCTTCGCGACGAGGACTATTACCGGCGCTCGGCGATCGACCTTCGCCTCGCCACCGAGATCGCGGCAATCGACCTCGACTCCCGCACCGCCTTCGCGCGCGGCGGCGAGGCCTTCCGCTACGACCGGCTGCTGATCGCCACCGGCGCCGAGCCGGTGAGGCTCGCCGGCCCGGGTTTCGACCGGGCCGACGTCCACAGGCTTCGTTCGCTCGCCGACGCCCGGGCGATCGTCGCCCGCGCCCGGCCCGGGGCCGTCGCCGCCGTCATCGGCTCCAGCTTCATCGGACTCGAGGCCGCCGCGGCGCTCCGAGCCCGCGGAGTCGCGGTCCATGTCGTGTCGAAGGACCTCGTCCCGTTCGATCGCCTCCTGGGCAGCGAGGCCGGCCTGTTCCTGCAGCGGCTGCACGAGCGGAACGGAGTCATCTTCCATCTCGGCCGGACCGTCGACGGGTTCGACGGGCGAACGCTCCGTCTCGACGACGGCGCCGGTCTCGAGGCGGATTTCCTCGTCGTCGGCATCGGCGTTCGGCCGCGCACGGCCCTGGCCGAAGCCGCCCATCTCGCCGTCGGCGACGGAGTGCTCGTCGATGCCCGCCTCGAAACCGGCGTCAGCGGCATCTTCGCCGCCGGCGACGTCGCCGCCTTCCCCGATCCGCGGTCGGGCCGGCCGGTGCGGATCGAACACTGGGTCACCGCCCAGCGGCAGGGTCAGGTCGCGGCGGCCAACATGCTGGGCGGCGACGTCCCGTTCCGCGCAGTCCCTTTCTTCTGGACCGAGCAATATGGCGTGGCGCTCCGCTTCGTCGGCGGTGCCGGCTGGGACGAGATCCGCCTCGACGGCGACGTCGCGGGCGGCGATTTCACGGCGCGCTATTACGAGCGGGGCGAGCTTCGCGCCTCGGCCTCGGTCGGCCGCGATCTCGACAATCTCGAGGACGAGCGCAGGCTCGAGGCCCTTCTCGGCGAAGCGGCTGGGGCCCCGGGTCCGGGCCGGGAACCTTCGCCGCGGTCCGGCATCCAATCCGCGAATGCAGCGAGCGGAGGGACCCATGGATTTTTGTGAAGTCGGCGGCGCCGTCGCGGAAACGGATCGGCCGCGGGCGCCCGAAGCGGCGCGGCGGCCGGCGCCGTTCGAGGTGGAACGGGCGGTCCGCACCCTGATCGCGGTGGCCGGCGACGATCCCTCGCGCGAGGGGCTGCGCAACACCCCGGCCCGGGTGGCGAGGGCTTATGCGGAGTGGTTTTCCGGCTACGGCACCGATCCCAGGGCTCTGCTCGAGCGGATGTTCAGCGAGGCCGACGATTATCAGGACACGGTGCTGCTGCGGTCCATCCCGCTGGTCTCGACCTGCGAGCATCATCTCGCGCCGATCGTCGGCCATGCCCATGTCGCTTACCGGCCGAGCGGCCGGGTGGTCGGGATCTCGAAGCTGTCGCGGCTGGTCGACGCCTATGCCCGGCGCCTGCAGCTCCAGGAGAGGCTCACCAGCCAGATCGCCCGCACCCTCGACGAGGTGTTGCGGCCGAAGGGCGTCGCCGTCATCATCGAGGCGAGCCACGGCTGCATGTCGACCCGCGGCGTCAACCAGCACGGCGTGTCGATGGTGACCAAATGCTGGCTCGGCGAGTTCGAGGCCGATTCCGAGCTTCGCCGCGAGGTCATGGAATCGATCCGCGGCGGCCGCGGCTGACGGCATGGGCAAGGAGGAGCAAGGCATGGCCGCAATGGCCGGGTTCGACGTCGAGACCCTCGACGACTCGGCGCTCGCCCGGCTGATCGCGGCGCGCGACCCCGACGCCGTCCGCCTCGTCACACGCCGCAACAACCAGCGCCTGTTCCGGGCGGCCTGGAGCATCCTCAAGAACCGCGCCGAGGCCGAGGACGCGGTCCAGAGCGCCTATCTGAGCGCCTTCGCGGCGATCGGCCGCTTCGAGGGCCGCTCGTCGCTGGCGACCTGGCTGACCCGGATCGCGATCAACGAGGCTCTGGGCCGACAGCGCGCGGCGCGGCGGCGGCGGCGGCATCTCGAAGAGGCGTCGGTCAGCCTCCTCGACGACTATCGGGAAAAGCTTATGCGCGGATCGATGAGCGGCGGCTCGCCCGACGGCGGCCTCGGGCGGGCCCAGTTGCGCGCCGTCCTCGAGCAGGCGATCGCGGCGCTCCCGGCCGAGTTCCGAACCGTCTTCGTCCTTCGCGAGATCGAGGGCCTCAGCGTCGAGGAGACCGCCGAGGCGCTCGGGCTCGTCCCGGCGACGGTGAAGACCCGCACGTTGCGCGCCCGCCGCCGCCTCCGGCAGGCGCTGGCGCCCGAGCTCAAGTCCGTCCTCGAAGGCGCCTTCCCCTTCGCCGGCGCCGATTGCGAGGCGATCACCGAGGCCGTGCTGCGCCGCTTCTGCGGGCCCGCGACCTCCGGCTGAGCCCGGCGCCCCGGAAATTCAGCGGAACGGGGCGATCAGCGCTCGCCCGACCGGAAGCCAGGCCTCGCTCGCGGCGAAATGCTCGGCGTTCAGCCGGAGCAGGTGAACGATCAGCCCCGCCGCCATGATCGCATGGACCTTGCGGCAGACGAAGGCGTCGTAGGCGAGCGCGACCAGCAGGGGGGCGGGGCTGAGCGGCTGCCACAGCAACGGGCTTTCGAGCCCGGTCCGGTCGACCAGCCGGCCCAGCCCGACGATCGCGATCGAGAAGGTGGCGAGGAACATCGCCCTTTTGTGGAGGTCGGGAAGCTTTCGGTAGAGGACGGCCGCGGCGAGGAAGCCCACGAAATAGACCATGTCGATCGCCGGGAAGAAGACGAAGGCGGCGGCGGCCTCGAAGTCGTTCTGCCGCTCGCCGAGCCGGTGCGCGAGCAGAGCGGCCGCGTAGAGCCCGACCGCGGCGATGGCGAAACCGTAGGCGGCGAGCCACGGGCCGATCCCGAGATGGACTCGCGCTCGCCCGGTCATGATCAGGGCCGCCTGGGAGACGTAGAGGAGGAGCCAGATCGTGAACAGGGCGGCGTGGAGGTGGATCAGCCAGAATTGGGCGTCGGCCGAGGGGGCCTGGCCGGCGACGGCGCTGAAATATTGCGGCCAGAAGCCGGCGACGGCGAGCGCCAGCAGCGCCAGTCCGAGCAGGGTGAAGACGGGCGACTTGCGAAGCCGCCCGCGAAGCTGCGCCGATCCCCCGCCTGCCGCTGTCGCCATTCCCGTCGCGCCCCTTTTCCGACTCGAATCCGGCCCCTAGCCCAGATGCCCCTGCTGCAGGGCCTTGAGCGCCGCCCGGGTCCTGTCGCGGGCATCGAGCTTGAGGAGGAGGTTGGAGACGTGGTTCTTCACGGTCCCCTCCGCGAGCGCGAGAAGATCGGCGATCTCCCTGTTGCTGTAGCCGGCGCAGATCAGGTGGAGCACCTCGCGCTCCCGGACGGTGAGCGCCTCGGCGATGTAATTGTCGGACGGGGCGGACGGGCTGCGGCGGATCGCCGCCATCAGGCTTTCGGTCATGGCGGGCTGGAAGGCGGTCCTGTCGTCGGCGAGCGCCCGAATCGCCTGGGCCAGGTCCTCGAGCGAGACGTCCTTGAGCATCAGGCCCTTGGCGCCCGCCTTGATCGCCGCGATCGCGGCGTCGCCGTCGTCGAAGGTGGTCAGGACCAGGGTCGGCGGCAGCGCCTTGGCTTCGCCGAGAGCCTCGAGCACGGCGATTCCGTCGAGCCGGGGCATCCGGATGTCGAGGAGGAGCACGTCCGGCTTGAGCTCGGGAACCATCGCGAGCGCCTCCTCGCCGTCGCTCGCCTCGCCGACCACGTCGATGTCGGGCACCAGCTCGAGCAGGCCGCGGACGCCCTGGCGGACCAGGGTCTGGTCGTCGACGAGAACGACCCGGATCATGCGGCTTGCGGCGCTCCCGAGGGCAGCCAGGCCTCGACGGTGAAGCCCGGATCGGCGCCGGCCCGAACCGCCAGCCTGCCGCCGAGCGACTCGACCCGCTCGCGCATCCCGAGAAGCCCCGAGCCCGGCGAGGAAAGGCTGGGCCGCGCGCTGCCGTCGTCGCGAGCGACGAGACGGACGCCTTCCCCGTCCGCGGTCACCTCGAGCCACAGGTTGGCGGCCTCGGAGTGCCTGACCGCGTTGGTGACCGCTTCCTGGGCGCACCGCATCAGCGCGTGGGCCTGATCGGGGCCGACCCGGAGGCCGGCGGCGACGGCGACGTGAACGGCCGGGGTCGGGACGCTTTGCGCGAGCGCCTGCAGCGCCTCCTTGAGATCGCAGCGCTCAGCCTCGCGCAGGGCGGCGACGACGTCGCGCACCTTGGCGAGGAGGGCGCGGGCCAGGCCTTTCGCCTTCATGACATGGTCGTTCGCCCGGCCGGGCCCGGTGACGTGGCTGGCAATCTCCAGCTGGAGCCCGAGCGCGGTCAGCTCATGGCCCCAGGCGTCGTGCAGCTCGCGCGAGATTCGGAGCCGCTCGGCGTCGCGGACATTGTTGGCGATGATCGCCTGCGCCGACCGAAGCTCCCTGTTGGTCTGGGCCAGCGCCCGCGACGTCTCCGCCTCGCGCCGAAGCACCTGAGCGGTGAAGACGAGCAGCAGCTGGAGCGCGAAGGCCTTGCCGATGACCCAGCACAGGTCGGGGTTCAGCGCCTGCGCGAGCGCCGCGACGATCGCCAGCGTCTGAAGGACCACCCAGCCCAGCGCCTTGGCGGGCGCGGTCGCCATCGCGACCTGCCAGGCGATGATGATGAGGAATTCCGACATCCCCGCCCAGGGCACGATGATCGTCATCGCCACGACAGCGGCGACCTGGACCCCGAGCAGGGCCCATCGCAAATTCGCTCGAAGCCTGAGCACCATCGAGGCGAGGACCGCCGCTCCAAACAGGCCGAAGGGGACGAGCCAGAGCGGCGACACCGGAGCCCCGCGCATCGGCGCTCCGCCGACGAACCGCTCGAGCACCGGCCAGCCCAGGGCGAACCACACGGCCAGCGCCGCGACGCAGAAGATCCAGTGACTGTATCGGAGCTGGCTCGCCATGGTCCGGATGCTGCCACAGCGCGGGCCGCCTTGCCATAGGCCGAAAGTCACGGGTCGGCGGCGCGACCTCCGGCACTTATCCGGATCGGGAGGGAAGGGCAGTTGGCACGGACCGAATTGAAGGAGCAGACATGCTACGGTCCGTCAGCGTCGCCGCCATCGCCATCCCCATCGCCACCGCCGCCACCCCCGCCCTGGCCCAGCGCGCCGACGAGAATGCGGTGAGGACCGCCGGCGACGCCTTCGGCAACAGCGTCGGCAACGAGCGGATCGGCCTCTACAGCGCCGGCGACGTGCGCGGCTTCAGCCCGGTCACCGCCGGGAACATCCGCCTCGAGGGACTGTCCGTCACCGAGCATGGCGGCTTCACCAGCCGGGTCGTCAGCGGCTCGACGATGCGGGTCGGCCTGACCGCTCAGGGCTACCCCTTCCCGGCCCCGACCGGGATCGCCGATTATTCGCTGCGCAATTCCGGCAACGGGGCGGTGCTGAGCCCGGTGCTCATGCTCGGCCCCAGGGGAACCGTCTCCCTCGACGTCGACGTCCAGCTCCCCATCGTCCGCGATCGCCTGAGCGTGGCGGCCGGTGCCGGCTACCGCTACGAGGAGAATTTCATCGACGAGGACGGCCGCATCCTTCAGGCCGGTGGAGTCCTCAGGTGGCGGCCCAGCGACGGGATCGAAGTCAGGCCCTTCTACGGGCGCATGGAGTTCCGGGACGACCGCGACCTTCCCTCGATCTTCACCGGCGGGCCCTATCTGCCCCCGGACATAGAGCGCCGCCATTTCGGCCTCGACT
The DNA here is from genome assembly GCA_035563315.1 of Allosphingosinicella sp. Lineage (GTDB taxonomy): Bacteria > Pseudomonadota > Alphaproteobacteria > Sphingomonadales > Sphingomonadaceae > Allosphingosinicella. The sequence goes on from DATMVG010000247.1 coordinate 26,589, forward strand.
GGGTTCGAAGCGAGGCCGACCGGCAATTCTACGGCGCCGTGGCCTCGGCCCGGCTTTCCGACGACTGGCAGGTCCGGGCCGGTCTCTTCCGCTGGGAGAATGAAGGGACGCTCGGCATGACCGAGCTCTATCGCGACGTGCAGCGCGACGGCTCGGCCCAGCGCCAGCTCGTCGCCACCCGGGACCAGAGGGCCGCATCCACCTCGGGCGACCTGCGCTCCTCCTACTCGGTGACGGAGGGCGACCGGCGCCACACCGTTCATCTGGCCGTGCGCGGCCGCGATACTCGGCGGGCTTATGGCGGCGCCGACGTTCGCGACCTCGGGCCGGCCGTCGTCGGCGAACGCACCGGGGCCGAGCGGCCGGACTTCCAGTTCGGGCCGCTCACCCGCGACGAGGTTCGCCAGTTCACCGGCGCCATCGGCTATGAGCTGCGCTGGCCCGGAGTGGCCGAGCTCAGCCTCGGGCTTCAGCGCACCGATTACGAGAAGAACGTCCGGATTCCCGATCGGCCGGCGCTGACGACGAGCGCCAGCCCGTGGCTCTACAACGGGACTCTGGCGGTCCACCTCACCGGCGACCTGGTCGCCTATGCGGGCTATACGCGCGGCCTCGAGGAGAGCGGGACCGCTCCGGCGAACGCGGTCAACCGCAATTCGGCGCCGCCCGCGCTCAGGACCAGCCAGCGCGACCTCGGGCTTCGCTACGCGATCTCGCCGACCCTCAGCTTCGTCGCCGGCCTGTTCGACGTCCGCAAACCCTATTTCAATCTCGATCCCGACCGGGTCTATCGCGAGCTCGGAACGGTCAGGCATCGCGGCGTGGAGCTGTCGCTCGCCGGGCAGCCGATCGAGGGCCTCAGCGTCGTCGCCGGAGCCGTGTTCCTCGACGCCGACGTCTCCGGGGAGGCGGTGGATCTCGGCGTCATCGGCCCGCGTCCGGTCGGGACCACGGCGAGGATCGTCCGCGCCAATTTCGATTATCGGCTGCCCTTCTTCGCGCCGCTCTCGGTCGACCTCGGCATCGCCCATCTGGGGGGAAGGGTCGCCAGCGCCCTCGAATATGCCGAGCTGGGCGGCCGCCAGCTGACGACCCGCCCGCGCACGACCTTCGACATCGGCGCCCGCTACCGCTTCGACGTGGGCGACGCTCCGGCGACGCTCAGGGTCCAGGTCACCAATATCTTCGACGTCTACGGCTGGGACGTCTCCTCCAACGCCTCCTTCCGCCCGAGCGACCCGCGCCGCTTCCTGCTCACCCTGGCCGCGGACCTTTGAAGCGAAGGCGGGGGTGCCACGCCCGGCTCGCGGGGAAATGCGCCCTCTGCTTGCCGTCGCTCGAGGCGCCTCGCCTTGGCGATCTCCAGAGCGACGACCCGAAGCGAATCTTGCCGCCGGCGGCACTGAGAAGGGGAAAGGGAGGCTATCGAACGCGGCGAGCCCGCTGACGGTCTTGCGAGCCTGGAGAAGCGCGCGCTAAAACCTGCACCGTCACCCAGCCCGGCATGACGAGCGCTTCGGATCTCGCGCCTGCCGCTCCAGGTCCCCGGCAGGTCGGCCGCTTCGATTGGAACCCTCGATGTCCAGCAGCCTTGCCGGCCAGGACCGAAGACGGAGCGCCCTTCTGCTGCTCGGCATCGCGCTCGCCTCGATCGCGCTGTGGCAGACCGCGCTCGGCAGCCTCCTCCTCTATCCTTTCACGATATTGGCGACCTGGTTTCATGAGATGGGCCATGGCCTCGCCGCGATGCTCGCCGGCCGGGGGTTCGAGCGCCTGCTGATCTTCGCCGACGGCTCGGGCGTCGCTTTGTCGCTTCGCCCCGCCGACGGCTACGGGGCGACCGATGCCCTGGTCGCGGCGAGCGGACCGCTCGGACCGGCGATCGCCGGAGCGGCGCTGATCGTCGCCTCGCGCTCGCCCGCCGCGACGCGGGGCGCCCTGGCGGTGCTGGGCGCCGCTCTGGTCGTGTCGACCTTGATCTGGGTCCGATCCCTGACGGGCTGGCTGGTCCTCCCCGCCCTGGGAATGGCGATTGCGGTGCTGGCGCTGCGCGGATCCGAGCCCTGGCGGCGCTTCGCCGTCCAGCTCATCGGCGTCCAGGCCGCGATCAGCGCGTGGCAGCAATTCGGCTATCTGTTCAGCCCGGGCGGCAATGTCGGCGGCGAGCCGCACCGATCGGACACCGGCGCCATCGCCGACGTCCTGCTCCTGCCTTACTGGTTCTGGGGCGCGGCCATCAGCGGGGCGATCCTGGCCCTGCTCTGGTGGAGCTTCAGCCTCGCCTTCCGACGCTGAAGCGGGGGCGAAGACAGTCTGCCCACTCGTCCCCGCCCAATCTGTACCTGTTCCCGATAGAGCCGCTGTGGCCGCATCCGCCGCTGATAAGCAGCCGCCGGCTCTTCCAAGCCGCAGGTCGGCAGAAGCGAAGAGCGACACGCCTGAGCGCCTTGAGCCGCCACCGATCATAGGTCGGCAGCGGCTCGGAAAATCGCGGGATTCAGCCTCAGCCTTCCTGTTTCCGGCCACCCCTCAGCGCGTCCAGGCTCCAGGCGCCCGGGCCGGCGAAGATGAGGTAGAAGAAGGCGAAGCAGAACATGATTGCAGCTTCGCCCTGGTTCAGGACCGGCCAGAAGCCCTGCGTGGCGTGCCCGATGAAATAGGCCGCCGCCATCGTGCCGGAGGCCAGAAAGGCGGCCGGCCGAGTGAACAGGCCGAGGACGATCAGCACGCCCGTCACGAGCTCGATCGCGCCGGCCGCGACGATGATGCCCGGCAGCGGCCCGGGCATGGGCATGGCAGCCGGGAAGGCGAAGAACTTCATGGTCGCGTGCTGAAGCATCAGGAGCGCCGTCATGATGCGCAAGGCGGCGAGCGCGTGGGGCGCCCATCTGTCGAGGTTGGACATTTCATTCTCTCCTGTCACTTGGCTGGGGTTTGCCTCGGCAGGTCGCCGAAGCGGAAGCTGGAGGCGGTGATGCCGCCGCCGAAATCCTTCTGGTGGTAGACGACGGCAACGGGGTCCTCCTCGGCCGCGCCAACGGCCGCCATCAGGGGGATGAGGTGATCCTCCCGCGGGTGGGCGGCGCGTGCCATCGGCGCCTGCTCCCACCGGATCAGCCGCTCGGTCCGCTCCGCCGGCTCGGCCGCGAGCGTCTCTTGGAGCCAGGCGTCGAACTGCCGCGACGGCTCCGCTCCCTCGTTGCCCCGCATCTCGCGCAGATTGTGGTAACTGAGCCCGCTGCCGACGATCAGCACGCCTTCGTCCCGTAAAGGCGCCAGCAGCCGGCCGAGCTTCAGGTGAAGCCCGGGGTCGTAGCTGCGGTCGATCGACAGCTGGACCAGCGGAATATCCTCGCCGGGATAGAGCGGCTTCATGATGCTGAACACGCCGTGGTCGAAGCCGCGCTCCGGGTCGAGCCGAGCGCCGATGCCGCCATCGCCAAGCAGGCGCTGCACTCGGGCGGCAAGCTCCGGCGAGCCGGGCGCCCGGTATTTGATCCGGTAGGTGTGCGGCGGAAAGCCGGAATAATCATATTCCATGCCGGGCCGTTCGGCCGAGGAGATCGCGAAGCCATGCTCTTCCCAATGGCCGGAGACGGCCAGCACCGCGCGCGGCGTATCTCCGAGCTCGCGGCGGATATCGAACAGCGACTGCTCGAGCCGGTCGAACATGCGGCGGAACGGCCCGTCCAGCCAGGGCCATGGGCCGCCGCCATGGCTGATGAAGTAGGTCGGCAGACGTGTGCTCATCGAAGGTCTCCGAAAAGGTTCGCGAGGCGGCGGCTCAGCGCCAGTCGAAGTCGAGCGGGGCCTCGCGGAACGCGAACCGGTCGAGATGGCTCGCCACGGCGCCCTTGAGGCCCTCGAGCTGCTCCGGCGCGGATGCAGCCAGGAGCACCTCCAGCCCGGTCTCATGCGCCCTGAGCGTGACAATGCCGTCCCCCGGGAAGCTCAGGCCGCGCGCATCCTTCGGGAACAGGATCCGGCCCTCTTCGGCGTTGAAGGTGACGGCAAGATTATGCGTCCAGTGCTTGCACAGCTGCTGCAGGTAGCGGCTGGCGCTGGTCGTGGGCACGTTCGCGGTCGCGGCAAGGTTGGTCATCAGGGTCTCCGTGCGTCGTCGAGGAGGAGATAGGCTCGACAGGCCACTGACAGGAGAGATAAAAGATCGATCATATCCATCTATCAGGGCGATAGGTCGTGCTCGGAACGCTCACCCTCGATCAGCTCCGCATCCTCGTGACCATCGAGGAGACCGGCAGCTTCTCCGCCGCGGGGCGCAAGCTTCAGCGGGCGCAGTCCGCAATCAGCCATGTGGTGAAGAGCTTGGAGACCATGCAGCGCGTGCAATTGTTCGACCGCTCGGCACGTGCACCGGTGCTTACCGAAGCGGGGCGGGCGCTGGCCGCTCAAGCCCGGCAGGTGCTGCGCCAGGCGGAACTGTTTGAAAGAACGGCGAATGCCATCTCAGGCGGTCTGGAACCGGAGCTGACCTTCGCCGTGGACAACATGGTGCCCAGCGATCCCGTGATCGGTTCGCTCGCCGCCCTGCAGAAGCGCTACCCGGACGTGGCGGTGACCTTGTTCACGGAAGCATTGGGAGGCGCGGAGCGGCGGGTCAGGTCCGGTGCGGCGACGCTCGGGCTCTGCCTGCTGTTCCCGAACCAGGCACAGGATCTCCAAGCCTACGTCGTGACTTCGATAGAGCTCGTGCCCGTCGCCGCGCCGCATCATCCGCTTGCCGGCGAGGCGCGGCGCCTGGAGCGGGAAGTGCTGGCCGAGCATGTGCAACTCGTTCTCACGGACCCGGAGAACCAGAGCGGGCCCAGCTACAGCGTGGTCAGTTCCCGCTTGTGGCGTTTCGTGGACCTTGGCCGGAGGCTGGATTTCCTGCTGGCGGGCTTCGGCTGGGCAACCATGCCCCTGCACGTGGTGGACGAGCATCTGCGTACAGGAAGGTTGAAGCGGCTGCCGATCGACGATCCGGCCATCCTGCCGGGCGCGATCCCGATCTATGCCGTTCACCAGCGGAGCCGGCCACTCGGGGTAGCCGCCCGATCCCTACTGAACGACCTCAGACAAATTCCGAACTGAACGTCTGCGGTCGGCGGGCGTGGACGTCTGCTCTCAGCCGGGACGAAACATAAGCGCGCTGCCGGCTAACCGGCCAGAAGCGGCCTCTAGTTTCGAGGTAGAAGAGGCTGCTAAGCTGCTGGTTTGGCTGGTGACCCCTACGGCTAGATGAGAGATGCCCCAGGGCGCCTCATACCGTCTCAACCTGTTGATAATACGAGAAAAGTGAGGTGGGCTTGGTGCCGCTAAATCCCACGGGATGTCGCTGAATCGCGACCTTTTCGAGGGATGGAGCGTGGCTCTAGATTTTTGGGAAATCCAACCATGCCGCTCACAGCTCTGAAGGTGAAGAAGGCCGGTCCCGGCAAGCACGCGGACGTACACGGTCTGTATCTGGTCGTCCGCCCCAATGGTGGCCGATCATGGATGCTGCGCTACCAGCATAAGGGCCGGCGCCGCGACTTCGGTCTCGGCCCTGTCCATGACGTGTCGCTCGCCGAAGCGCGAGCCGCCGCCATGGACATTCGCAAAATGGTCCGAGCTGGCCTTGATCCCGTCGAGCAGCGGGGATTGAAAAGGCCGAGCCGCGCGAGCCGGCCGACGTTCGAGGCCGTAGCTCGCAAATGCTATGAGTCCTTGCGGAAAGGGTGGAAGGATCGGCGCAACGCCTCGTGGATCTCGAGCTTCGAGAACCACGTCTTTCCGCTGATCGGGTCAAAGCCCGTCGATACGATCGACAGCAAAGCGGCGCTAAGCGTGATGGAGCCGATCTGGCTTACCATCCCCGACACGGCTCGGAAGATTTTGCAGCGGATCGGCGCGGTGCTCGACTACGCTCATATCAAGGGCATGATTGCGCAGCCGGTGTCGCTGCGCTCGGTCCGTAAGGGCCTGCCGCGTCAGACCAGGCTCGTACAGCACCGCCAGGCGATGCCGTACCAAGAAATCCCCGCGTTCATGGCGAAGCTGATGTCGCTCATGCCGAGCGTCGGCCGGGACGCGCTGCAGCTGACCGTGCTCACCGCCACCCGGTCCGGGGAGGTGCGGAACGCCGTCTGGGGGGAGTTCG
>DATMVG010000248.1:0-9635 GCA_035563315.1 Allosphingosinicella sp.
GCCGCACCGGCCGGGCCGCCGCCGCCGGCGCCAGCCCTGCCCGAATATCTATGCGTCCACGACCGCCTCACCGCGCTCGAGCGGCTCGCCCGGCTCCGCGACCAGGGCACGCTGTCGGCGGGCGAGTTCGCGGCGGAAAAGGCGTTCATCCTCAACCTGCCGACCGACGAGCTCGTCCTTCGCGAGCCCGTCCCCGCCGCCGCCGCCATCGCCGAGCCTGCCGCCCCGACTCGGCCCCGGCCGGGGCCGTCGCTGCTCGGCCGGCTGTTCGGCTGGAAGCTGGTTCCGGTCTCGCTCGTCGCCGGGCTGGCTCTGTCCTTCGCCACCCAGCCCCAGGACACGCTGCGCTTCTTCGACGAGGCGCTGCGCCTGTTCGGCGCCTGAGCCTCAGCCGCCGCAGGCCGGGCAGGCCGGATCCTTGGCGATCCGCAGGCTCCGCATCGCCGGCTTGAGCCCGTCGAGAATGTGCAGCTTGCCGGCCTGGTCGGGGCCGAAGCCGGCCAGCTGCCGGATCGCCTCGAGCGCCGCGAAGCTGCCGGCGATTCCGGTCATCGCGCCGAGCACTCCGAGCTCCGAGCAGCTGTCGCAATCCTCGGCGTCGAAGGCGTTGCCGACCAGGCAGCGGTAGCAGGGCCGGTCCGCTTCCCAGCCGCGGAAGGTTCCGATCTGCAGCTGGAACTGGCCGACCGCCGCCGACACCAGGGGGATCCGGGCGGCGGTGCAATGGTCGGAGACGATCAGCCGGGTCGCGAAATTGTCGCTGCCGTCGAGGACGAGGTCGGCCCCGGCGAGGAGGCCGGCGGCATTGCCCTTGCCCAGCCGGGCCTTGCTGCCGGTGAAGCCGACGTCCGGATTGAGGCCGGCCACCGCCTCGCCGGCCACGTCGGCCTTGTCGCGCCCGACGTCGGCGGTGGCGAACAGGACCTGGCGCTGGAGGTTGTCGAGGCTCACCGAGTCGTCGTCGACGACGTGGAGCGCGCCGATGCCGGCGGCGGCCAGATAGAGGATGGCCGGGGCGCCGACTCCGCCGGCGCCGACCACGGTCACCCGCGAGCGAAGGAGCTTGCGCTGGCCCTCGCCGCCAATCTCCCTGAGCACGATGTGGCGCGCGTAGCGGTCGAGCTGCGGGTCGCTGAGCGTCACCGCCCGGTCGAGCCGAAGCCGCCGCTGCCTCGCCCGGTCTCGTCGAGCTCGTCGACCTCGGCAAAGCGCGCCCGCTGCACCGGCGCCGGCACCAGCTGGGCGATGCGCTCGCCGCGGACGATCTCGAACGGCTCGCCGCCGAGGTTGGCGAGGATCACCTTGACCTCGCCGCGATAGTCGCTGTCGACGGTGCCCGGGGTGTTGAGGACGAAGACTCCGTGGCGCAGCGCCAGGCCCGAGCGCGGCCGGACCTGCACCTCGTAGCCGTGGGGAAGGGCGATCGCGAACCCCGTCGCCACCGCGCGCCGGCCGCCCGGCGCCAGGGTCGCGTCCTCGGCGGCGACGACGTCGAGCCCGGCGGCATGATCGGAGGCGTAGGCGGGGAGCGGCAGGCCCTCGCCGTTCGGCAGCCGCTTAAGCTTGACCTCGATCATCGGGACTCCTGCGCGCCAGCACGGAATCGAGCGAGTAGCGCCCCGCGCCGACCGTCGCAAACAGGATTCCCAGGAAGACGAGGATGAGCGCTGGCCACCAGCCCGGAAAGTCCTGCGGCCAGTGGACCATCCACACCGCCACGATGAACACGAAAGTGGTGATCAGCCCCGCCCATCGGGTCAGCAGGCCGAGCACCAGCGCGATCCCGCAGAGGAACTGCGCCCAGACGCACAGCGGCGCCATCAGCTCTGGCGCGACGAAGCCGAACTGGGCGAGGAAGCGCTCGAACTCCTCCATCCGGGCGCCGCTCAGGATGTTGTCGTGGCTCTGATAGACGAGGAAGGCGCCGGTCACCCAGCGCAGCAGCAGCAGGCCGACGCCGCCGAACCTGGCGAGCGGCGTGAGGAAGATCCAGTCGTTGCGCATTCAGCCCTCCAAGGCGGCGGCGATCCTCTCCGCGAGGCGGCGGGCGACCTCCTGCTTGGGCATGCGCTCCCAGCTCTCCACCCCGTCCCAGCGGACCAAGTGGACCCGGTTCGAATCGCCGCCCATGACGTCGCCCGACACGTCGTTGGCGACGATCCAGTCGCAGCCCTTGCGGCCGATCTTGGCGGTGGCATGCTCGACCACCTTTTCCGTCTCGGCCGCGAAGCCGATCAGCAGCTTCGGACGGCTCAACGACGAGCCCAATTCGGCGAGTATGTCCGGATTTTCGACGAGCGTCAGCGCCGGCGGCGCTCCCGCCCCTTTCTTGATCTTCGATGCCGAGGCTTGCGCCCGCCAGTCCGACACGGCGGCGACCAGGACGGCCGCGTCGGCGGGGAGCGCGCCCTGCACCGCCTCCTGCATCTCCCGGGCCGTCTCGACGTCGGTCCGCTCGACCCCGGCCGGGGTCGGCAAGGCGACGGGCCCGGCGATCAGCGAGACTCGAGCGCCGAGGGCGGCGAGGGCCTCGGCGACGGCGAAGCCCTGCTTGCCGGAGGAGCGGTTGGCGAGGACCCGCACCGGATCGATCGGCTCGTGGGTCGGTCCGGCGGTGACGATGACGTGCCGGCCCGACAGGCTGGCGCCGGCGCTCAGCTGCCGGACGATGGCCGCGAGGATCGCCTCGGGCTCCGGCAGCCGGCCCGGGCCATATTCGCCGCAGGCCATGTCGCCCTCGTCGGGCTCGAGGACGGCGACGCCGTCGGCCCTGAGCCGGGCCACGTTGCGAACCGTCGCCGGATGCTTCCACATGCGCACGTTCATTGCCGGGCAGGCGAGGACCTTCTTGTCGGTGGCGAGCAGCAAGGTGGTGGCGAGATCGTCGGCGATCCCCGCCGCCATCCTGGCGAGCAGGTCCGCCGTGGCCGGGGCGACGACGATCAGGTCCGCCTCCCGCGACAGCTGGATATGGCCCATCTCCGCTTCGTCCTTGAGGTCCCAAAGGCTGGTGTGGACCGGCTGCTCGGACAATGCCGCCAGGGTCATCGGAGTGATGAACTGGGCGCCGCCGGCGGTGAGCACGCAGCGCACGCTCGCTCCGGCCTTGCGGATCAGCCGGATCAGCTCGCAGGCCTTGTAGGCGGCGATGCCGCCGCCGACGATGAGCAGGATTCGCTTGTCCCGCATCGCCCTAAGCTAGGAACCAAACCGCCGCCGCGCCAGCCGCGGCGGAGAGCAAGGCAGTGACGGCGATCGGGCCGTAGCGATGGGGCCGGACGATCGCGATCTCGCGCAGCGGCGGCGCCGGCGGCGCGGCGCCGGGCGGCGGATAATAATGATCGATCCGCCGGATCAGCTCGGGCAGCTTGCGCAAGGTGCGGAAGTTGCGGACGATCTCGTCGGCGAGGCGAGCCTCCGGCCCGAGCTCGCCGCGCACCCATTCCCGGAGGAACGGCTCGGCCGTCTCCCACATGTTGATGTCGGGATCGAGCGTCGTCGCGACACCCTCCTCCATCACCATCGTCTTCTGGAGCAGGAGCAGATGGGGTTGGGTGGGCATGTCGAAGTCGCGCGTGATCTTGAACAGGCCGTCGAGCATCGCGCTGATCGAGATATCCTTGACCGGCAGGCCGCGTATCGGTTCGCCGACCGCGCGCAGGGCGGTGGCGAACTCGTCTATGTCGTGATGGGCCGGCACATATTGCGCCTCGAAATGGATTTCGGCGACGCGCCGGTAATTGCCCGTGATGAGGCCGTAGAGGATCTCGGCGAGCCACAGCCGAGCCTGGCGGTCGATCCGCCCCATGATCCCGAAATCGATCGCCGCCAGCCTGCCGTCGGGCAGGGCGAACAGATTGCCCTGATGAAGGTCGGCGTGGAAGAAGCCGTCGACGACCGACTGGCGAAGAAAGGCCCTGACCAGGATGGCAGCGAGCGCCTTGAGGTCGTGGCCGGCGGCGACCACGGCCTCGCGGTCGGTCAGCTTGATTCCGTCGATCCATTCGAGGGTCAGGACCCGCCGCGACGTGCGGGTCCAGTCGATCTGCGGGACGAAGAAGCCGCTCTCGGCCTGGAGGTTCTCGCGAAGCTCGGAGGCCGAGGCGGCTTCGTGGCGAAGGTCGAGCTCGCGGTTGGTCCATTGCCTGAAGGTGGCGACGACCAGCCGCGGCCGAAGCCGGGCCGCTTCACCGCCCATCTCCTCGACCTGGGCCGCCGCCCATTCGTACGTGTCGAGCGCTCGGGCGAAGTCCTCCTCGATGTTGGGGCGAAGCACCTTGACCGCGACCTGGCGCCCGTCCGTGGTGACGGCGCGGTGGACCTGGGCGATCGACGCGGCGCCCACCGGCTCGGGATCGATCGACGAGAAGATCTGATCGAGCGGCCGTTCCAGCCCCTGCTCGATGGCTGCCCGGACCGCCTCGAACGGCGCCGGCGGCAGGCTGTCCTGGAGCATCCTGAGGTCGCGCGCCGCTTCCTCGCCGACCAGGTCGGGACGGGTCGCCAGCGCCTGGCCGAACTTGATCGCCGCCGGCCCGATCTCCTGAAAGGCTTCGGAATAGGTCGGCACGCGCGGGATTCGGGCCCCGAAACGGGCAAGCCGGGCAAGCCGGCGCACGGGCGGCGGCGTGTTGGAGTCGCGCTCGATGCCGCGAAGCGCGCCGTGGCGCGCCAGCACCCGCCCCCACTTCAGGAGCCGCCAGACATGGACGGCCGGGTGGGTCAAACCTTCCAGCCGCTGTGGATGGCGACGAGGCCGCCGAGGATCGGCTCGGCCCTCACCTGCCTGAAGCCCGCTTTCCCGACCAGCGCGGCAAAGGCGCCCATGTCGGGGAAGCGCTCGATCGACTCGACGAGATAGCGATAGCTGTCGGGGTCGCGCGCGACGATCCGGCCGAGGCGCGGGACGAGGAAGCGGCTGTAGCTTCGATAGGCTTCGCGAAAGCCCGGCCAGCGCGTCTGCGAGAATTCGAGGCAGTAGAATCGGCCTCCAGTCTTGAGCACCCGATGCGCCTCCGCAAGCGCCTTGCCGATGTCGGTGACGTTGCGGATTCCGAACGCGATCGTATAGGCGTCGAAGGCTCGGTCGGCGAAGGAGAGCGCCTCGGCATTTTCCTCCGCCCAGACGAGGCCGGCGAGGCCGCGCCGCCGGGCGCGCTCGATCCCGACGGCGAGCATTTCCGGGTTGACGTCGGCCACCGTCACCTCCGCCCCGCGGCGCGCGAGGCGGAAGGCGACGTCGCCGGTGCCGCCGGCCATGTCGAGGATCTTCTCGCCGCGCCGCGGGCGGACCCGGCGGACCAGGGCGTCCTTCCACAAGCGGTGCTGGCCGGCCGACATCAGGTCGTTCATCAGGTCGTAGCGCTCGGCGACGCTGGAGAAGACTCCGCGCACCCGCCGAGCCTTCTCGGCCGGCTCGACGTCCTCATGGCCGAATGAGACCTTGTCCATCGCGCCCGCCTCTAGCAGGGGAGGAGGCAGATGTGCACTTCCCTTCTGCCGCCCCGCAATGCCCGAGCTGCCTGAGGTCGAGACCACGGTCCGCGGCCTCGCGCCCGTGCTGCAGGGCCAGCGAATCGCCTCGGTGGAGCTTCGCCGGGGCGATCTTCGGCGGCCCTTTCCGCCCGACCTTGGCCAGTGGCTGACCGGGGCGCTCGTCACCGGCCTGTCGCGGCGCGCGAAATACGGGCTGGTGGGGACCGATCGCGGCGACACCCTGGTCTTCCATCTCGGAATGTCCGGGTCGTGGCGAGTCGACCCGGCGACGATCGGGCCGCACGACCACCTCATCATCGAGACCGGGGCGGGCAATCGGCTCAGCCTCAACGACCCGCGGCGATTCGGCTCGGTCGACCTGGTCGAGACCGACCGGCTCGAGCAGGTCGACCCGTTCGCGACCATGGGTCCCGAGCCGCTCGACGAAAGCTTCGACGGCGCCGCTCTCGAGCGGGCGCTGGCCGGCCGGTCGGCGCCGGTCAAGGCTCTGCTGCTCGACCAGCGGATCGTCGCCGGCCTCGGCAACATCTACGTCTGCGAGGCGCTCCATCTCGCCGGGATAGCGCCGGGACGAGCCGGCGGACGAATCGCCCGGCCGCGCCTCGACCGGCTGGCGGGGGCGGTGAAGACGGTCCTTCTGGCGGCGATCGAGGCCGGCGGATCCTCGCTTCGAAATTACGCCCGGCCGGATGGCGAGCTCGGCTATTTCTCGAAGGAATGGCAAGTCTATGGCCGTGAAGGCAAGGTCTGCGCGGGTTGCGCGGGCCCGATTCGCCGCCGAGTCGACAGCGGCCGATCGACCTTCTTCTGCCCGAAATGCCAGCGCTAGGGAGTTGACCGGCGCGGGCGCAGCCCCTAATTGGCGGGCCTGGGCGGGTGCGGGTCAGGCCGCACCCCTTTTCATTTCCGGGACGAGGCCTTCGAGATGGCGAATACGCCGCAAGCAAAGAAACGCATCCGCCGCAACGCCAAGCGGGCGGACATCAACGGCGCGCGGGTCAGCCGTATCCGCACTTTCGTCAAGCAGGCCGAGGCGGCTCTCGCCGCCGGCGACAAGGATCAGGCCCGAGAAGCTCTGAAGCGGGTCCAGCCCGAGCTCGCTCGGGGAGTTGCCAAGGGGGTGCTGCACAAGAACATGGCGGCGCGCAAATTGTCCCGGCTGACGCGCCGTCTCACCGCTCTTGCGTAACGCGCTCTAAAGGCACAGGACTGGCCTCGGTGCCGCCCGAGGCCGGCAATTCAGGGCCGCCGGGGCCGGCTTTGAAAAACCCGAGGATTTCCGGCGATTCGCGCTTCGCCGCCTCGCCCGCGCTCTAATAACGGGCTGGAATCGCTGCGAAAAATTCGAACTCCTCGGAGTTGCGCCGTTTTTTGGTGTCAACCGTCTTTATTTGGTGTGACACTTTTTTTACCCCTTGATCGGACTCCGCCGGGCTTTCTAAAACAGCCTTTCCGGCCGGGCGAATCTCGCGCCGGAAACACAGCAAAATGACGTTGGAGAGCGGCGCGCCGGGGTGATTCGCCGCCCGGGGAAGTTTTGCGCTGGAGAGAGCCGCCGGAACAAGGCGGCGAAGAGGCTGAGGGGGTTGCGCGCGTGCAGACGCCGGTGAGGAATATCGCCCTGGATTCGGACCCTGGCAACAACGAGTCGATCGGACTGGCGTGGGATGCGATTCGCGCCAGCCTGCGGCGCGACTGCGGATCGCGCACCTTCGACGGCTGGCTGCGTCCGATCGCGCTCGGTGGGTTCGATTCGGATTCGGGGACGCTTCGGCTCGAGCTCCCCTCGCAATTCATGGCCGACTGGGTCCAGACCCATTTCTCCGAGCGACTCGCGCTGGCCTGGCGCGCCCGCCTGCCCGAGGTCCGCCAGATCAGGATCGGGGTCGGTCCGGCGGCGCCGCGCACGGCGGCGGTGGTCGAGATTCCCGGACCGGAGGACAAGCCCGAACCGGCCGCGGCCAAGGAGGCGGCGAGCCTGTACTCGGTCGCCCTCGAGCCGCGCTACCGATTCGAGAGCTTCGTCGTCGGCAAGGCCAACGAGGTCGCCTTCAACGCCGCCCGGACCCTCGCCTCCGCCGAGAAGGTCGCCTTCAACCCGCTCTTCCTCCACGGCGGCACCGGTCGCGGCAAGACCCATCTCCTCCACGCCATCGGCCATGAATTCCATCGCCTCCGGCCGCGGGCGAAGATCATCTACATGTCGGCCGAGAAGTTCATGGTCGAGTTCGTCGCCGCCTTGCGCGCCAACGAGACGATCCGCTTCAAGCAGCAGCTTCGCTCCGCCGATCTGCTGATGATCGACGACGTCCAGTTCATCGCCGGCAAGGAATCGACCCAGGAGGAATTCTTCCACACGATGAACGAGATCATCTCCGCGGGCCGGCGGCTGGTGATCAGCTCCGACCGGGCGCCGCAGGACCTGGACGGGATCGAGCCGAGGATCCTGTCGCGGCTGAGCTGGGGCCTGGTCGCCGACATCAACGCGGCCGACCTCGAACTTCGTCTCAACATCATCACCAAGAAGCTGGAGCAGCTCCCCGACGTCAGCGTGCCCGAGGAAGTGGTGATGTTCCTCGCCAAGCGGATCAGCTCGAACGTCCGCGAGCTGGAGGGCGCGCTCAACCGGATCGCCGCTTATGCGATGATGCAGAATCGGGTGATCGACCTCGAGTTCGTCGGCGAGGTCCTCGCCAACATCCTGCGCGCGAACCAGCGCCGCATCTCGATCGACGAGATCCAGACCCGGGTCTCGGAGCATTACCGGATCCGCAAGGCGGAGATGACCAGCGCCCGGCGCGCCCGCGAGGTCGCCCGGCCGCGCCAGGTCGCGATGTACCTGTCGAAGCAGCTGACTCCGCGCTCGCTGCCCGAGATCGGCCGGCGCTTCGGCGGCCGCGACCACACGACGGTGATCCACGCGGTCAAGCAGATCGAGAAGCTGCGCGCCCAGGATCCCGAGCTCGATTCCGACATCCGGCTGCTGACCCGCCAGCTCGAGAGCTGACGGGAAGGGGACAGTTACTTTCCCTGCTTTCGCGCCCGGTTGGGCGAAGTCAGCTCCGAAAAGTAACTGTCCCCGTCCTGCGGGCTCTACCGGTCCCGTTCCGGAGTGACGGTGATCCGCACCGTCTCGCCCGAATTGCCGGGGAAGCCGGTGAACATCGCCTCGATCAGATTGGGGACCAGGACCGGCAATTCGTTCGACCGCGAACGCGCCTGGGCGAGGCCCTCGAACAGCGACTGGCCGTCGCCGGTGCGGCGGATGTCCATGTCGAGATAGCTCGTATAGACGGTATAGCTGTCGATGTCGTAGCCGCCATAGCCGCCGAACGGGCCGTAGAGGAACGGATCGTGGAAGCCCCAGTAGAAGGGGTGGCGGCGCCGGCCGTAATAGCCGAAGCGGCTGTAGAAGGGACGATAGCCGAAGCCGCGATAGCCGAAGCCGAACGGTCCGCCGAAGGGATCGGGACGGGCGACGACCCGCTCGCGGCCGTCGTCGACCCCGTAATCGAGGGTGACGACGAAGCTCGC
Source organism: Allosphingosinicella sp. (assembly GCA_035563315.1). Lineage (GTDB taxonomy): Bacteria > Pseudomonadota > Alphaproteobacteria > Sphingomonadales > Sphingomonadaceae > Allosphingosinicella. The sequence goes on from DATMVG010000248.1 coordinate 9,031, forward strand.
CTCCTGCGGCGAGCGCGCCTCGCTATAGCCCAGGCCGAGCAGATGCCGGCGAACATGGTCGGCATATTGCGAGAATTCGAGGCCGCCATTCTTGTCCGGGTCGGCGGCCTGGACGACGAAGCTCTCGCCCTGCGGAGCGGGCATCGCCTGGAAGCGCTGCACCTGGGCGGGAAAGCCGGTGGCGCAAGCGCTCAGCGCGAGCAGGGCGGCGGGCGCGGCGAGCGCCAGAATCTTCTTTCCAAGCGACATGGTTACAGGCCTTTCGACGCGGGAGCCCGATTCTGGTCGGACCGAGCTTTATCCCGAATATAGAACAACTTGCCCTTTTCGCAAAGAGCCTCTGAACGGTGGGTGAAGGAGCGGCGGAAGCGCAATGGGCCGACGAAGCTGAGGCTTGCCGGGAGCCCTCCCGCCACCCCGCGCGGGCGCCTTCCGAGACGGCGGCGCGAAGTGGACGAAATGCACGCCTGGAAAAGCCCCTGGGGCGAGCGAAGTGGACGAAGTGGACGCCTGGACAGGCTCTGGCGAGAGCGAAGTGGACGAAGTGGACGCCTGGACAGGCTTTGGCGCGAGCGAAGTGGACGAAGTGGACGCCTGGACAGGCT
>DATMVG010000249.1:0-5339 GCA_035563315.1 Allosphingosinicella sp.
CCGACCCGTGGCTCGCGCCGAGGCTGCGCGCCGAGCTCGGCCTGCCGTCGCTCGAGCGACGGATCGGCCTTGCCGCCCACGATTTCGCCAGCGCGCTCGGCGCGCCCCGGGTGCTCGTCACCCGAGCCCGCCGCGACGCCCGCGCGCCGTCGGTCGCCTCGCGCTTCTGGCTTCGGCTGGAGGCGATGACCGGAGGAGTCACGCGCTCGCCGTCGCTGCGCTCCTGGGCGCGGGCCGTGGACCGGCCGGAGCGCCACCGCCCGGCCGAGCGCCCGGCCCCGAAGCCGGGGCCGCGGCCGCTCACCCTGTCGGTTACCGAGGTCGACCGACTGAAGGCGGATCCCTATGCCTTCTACGCGCGCCGTATGCTCGGCCTGAGACCGCTCGATGCCGTCGACGCCGAACCGACCGCCGCCTGGCGGGGGACGGCCGTGCATGCCGTGCTCGAGGCCTGGATGAAGGAGGATGATTGCGACCCCGCCCGGCTGGCGCCCCGAGCCGAGGCTCTGCTCGCCGGCGCTTCCGCCCACCCGCTGATGCGGGCTCTCTGGCAGCCGCGGCTGATCGAGGCGATCGACTTCATCGCCGGGCAGGTCGAGAAGAATCGCGCGCAAGGCCGTCGGCCGCTTCGAGCCGAGGCCGGGGGCCGGACTGAAATCGGGGGAGTGACGCTGACCGGCAAGGCCGACCGCATCGACCGCCTCGCCGACGGCGGCCTCGCCATCGTCGACTACAAGACCGGCCAGCCCCCTTCCGCCAAGGCGGTGGCGGGAGGCTATTCGCTTCAGCTCGGCCTGCTCGGCCTGATCGCCGAGCGCGGCGGCTTCGAGGGCATTTCGGGCGCGGCCGCTTGCTTCGAATATTGGTCGCTGGCGCGCAAGTCAGGCAGGCTCGGCTATGTCGCCAGCCCGGTCGGCGCCCGCTCCGGCCTCGACGCCGCCGATTTCACCGCCCTGGCGGCGCGCCACTTCCTCGCCGCGGCCGAAAGATGGCTGACCGGATCCGATCCCTTCACCGCCAAGCTGCACCCGGAACATGCGCCTTATCGGGATTACGACCAGCTGATGCGACTCGACGAATGGTACGGCCGGGAGTGAGGCGCCCAACCGCCGGTTCGGCGGCCCCGATCAGCGCGTGAAGAGGCGCCTCAGGAACACCGTCTCCACCTCCCGGCGAAGGTCGTTATTGGGCTTCTTGTAGAAGCCGTGCCCCTCGTCGGCGAAGAGCACGTACCACGCCTCGACGCCATTGGCGCGAAGCTCGCGGACGATCTGGTCGGATTCGGACTGGGGCACGCGCGGATCGTTGGCGCCCTGCATCACCAGCATCGGCCGGCCGATCCGGCGGACGTTGTTGAGCGGCGAGATACGCTCGAAGACCGAGCGCATCGCCGGCACCCGTTCATCGCCATATTCGGCGCGGCGATTGTCGCGCCGATAGGTCTCGGTATTCTCGAGGAAGCTGATCCAGTTGCTGATGCCGTAGCGTTCGACCCCGCCGACCAGGCGGTCGCTATAATGGGTCATCGCCGCAAGCGACATGTAGCCGCCATAGGATTGGCCGTAGACCGCGACTCGCGACGAATCGAGCCCGGGCTGGCGGGCGATCCAGTCGAGCAGGGCGCCGATGTCGCGAACGCTGTCCTCGCGCCTTTCGGCATTGTCGAGGTCGACGTAGCGCCGGCCATAGCCCTCGCTGCCGCGCACGTTGGGCAGGATGACGGTGGCTCCGAGCACGTCCGCGAAATATTGCGCGCCCGGGTTCCAGACCGGCCGAGTCTGCGATTCGGGGCCGCCATGGATGTCGACGATGACCGGCGTGCGCTCGCCGGCCGCCGCTCCGGCGGGACGGTAGACGAAGGCGGGAACGGACAGCCCGTCGAAGCTCTCGAAACGGATCAGCTCGGGCTCCGCCAGCCGGGTCGGATCGAGCCCGCCCAGCTCCGACATCGTCCAGCGCTCGATCCCGCCGCCGCCGGTCAGGTGGAAAGCGAAGACGTCGCCGGCCGAGTTCGCGGTCGAGAGGCCGATCGCCAGCTGATCGCCGTCGGGGGAGAATTCGAGCCCGGTGAGCACGCCGCGCGCCAGCGCCTCGGGCTGCGGAAGGGCTCGGCGGGTGACGAAATCCTGAACGACGACCCGCGAATAGCCCTCTTCGTTGATCGAGTAAGCGAGCAGACGGCCGTCGTCCGACAGATCGTAATCCTCGATCTCCCAGGGAATTTCCGGAGTCACGAACCTGCGCTCGCCACTCGCCACGTCGATCTCGACGAGGCGGCGCACGTCGCTGCCCGCATCGGTCAGGGTGAGGATCGAGCGGCCGCCGCGAGCGAAGCGGGGCTCGTCGTAGCGCGCGGGAGTCCGCGCCGACCATTCGATCTCGCTCGCCGCTCCCGAGGCCAGATCGAGAATCAGCAGCCGGTCCTCCCGGTTGGACAGGCTGCGGCTGACGAGGATCCGGCGGCCGTCGTCGGAAATGTCGGCGGGGGCGACCGCGCCGACGCCCTGCCAGGCGACTCGGCGGCTGGACGGATCGGCCGGGTTCGCGGTCATGATCGCGTAATCGGCCGAACCGCGCGTCGCCCTTGCCCAGGCGATGAGGTTCCCGTCCCGGCTGAAAACCGGCGACTGGTTGCGCGTGCCGGGTTCGGTCAGCTGCCGGCTCTCGCCGCCGCCGACGCTGCGGACGTAGAGCTGAAACCATTCGTCGCCGCCGGTGTCGCGGCTGTACACGAAGCCGTGCGATTGCGGGATCGCCCAGGCGCCGGCGACGGGCTCGTCGTGGAAGGTGAGCTGGGTCCGTGCGCGCAGCGGCGCTTCGACATGGTGGACCTGGGCGGTCGCGCCGAAGCGGGTGGTGATCAGCATCGTGCCGTTGCGCAGCCAGTCCTGGAACCGCGCCTCCCGGTAATTCTGGTAGCGCTGCACCGCGGCGCGCACGTCCGGCGGGATTTCGGGCACGTTCTCAAGACGCGCGCTGCCGACCTGCCGGGTTGCGACTTGGGGGGCCTGGGCCGAAACCGGAAGGGCGGCGAGAAGGGAAGCGGCGGCTAGGACGGAGCGAATCACGGTCACCTCGAATGGGCGGGAGCGGCGAGCTGCCCCCGGCCTCTCATCCTCGTCAAGCGGCACGGGCCCGCCCGGACGCTTCACATGCCGCGGGCGTCGCCTTCCCGCGAGTCGGCCTCGTGGCAGCGATGCCCCTCGTCCGAGCCGGCGTGGCGCCGCCGCGGATGGTGGGCGCGGTCCTCGATCGGTCCGCCCACGGCGGCGACCTGGGTACGAGGCTCGGCGACGCCTCGATCGCGGAGCCAGCGCGCATAAGAGGCGCGGACGCCGCGCTCGTAGAGCTGGATGCAGCGGTCGTCGCCGCGTCCGGGCCGGCACGGCCGATAGGTGATCGGCGCGGTCGCCTGCTCGGCGCCTTCATAGCCTTCGGGGGCGAGTTTCGCGTCGTCCGGATAGGCGGCGCCGACCAGGACGAGGGGGGTGGCGAGGGCAAGGGCGAGAAGCTTCATGGTCTCTCCTTTCTGCGTGGCCTCCGGCCATCGCTGCCCGGAGGAATCGGGGACTCTCTATCATGGTTAACGGCCGGAAGGCGGGTTTTTCTCCGGCGGCGGTCCGAGCCGGGCGGGGCGATCGAAAGTTAGGAAGTCGTAAACCCTTGGGGCCGAGAATGCCGCCGGTCAGCCGCGGCGCCCGTGCGGGCGAGTCGTGCGGCGGCTTTTGTGGAGGATCGGGCGCTGTCGGATACCGTCTATTCGCTTTCCGGCGAGATGCCGCCACTCGACGCCGCGGCGGTCGAGGCCGATGAATCGGTCCTGCAGCCGGGCGCTCTCGTCATCGGCAGCGCCCGGCAGATGTGCCTGATCCGCAAGATCAGCGCCGGCGGGGCGGTCCTTCACGCGGACATCCCGGTCGAGGAGGGCAGGCGGCTCGAGCTCGAGCTGGAGACGGGGGAGCAGCTCGACGGCACCATCGTCTGGCGCCGCGGCTCCGAACTCGGCCTGCGCTTCGACGAGGAGATCGACGTCCTGCCGATCCTCGCGCGCAACCTCGCCAGCCAGCCCGGCGAGCGGCGCCGCATGCCGCGCGTCGAAATCTCCTGTCCGGCGATGATCGAGATCGGTCCGCGCAATGCGCTGGTGATGATCCGCGACATCGCCCAGGGCGGGGTCAAGATCGAATCGCCGTTCCCGCTCGTCGCCGAGGCCAAGGTCGTCATCGTCGCGGAAGGGCTGCGGCCGATCGACGGGGTGGTGAGGTGGACGAGCGGCTGCGTCGCCGGAATCGCCTTCGGGCTCGAGCTGCCGTGGCAGGAGCTGATGCCCTGGCTGAGGGCGAGGCGCAGCACCTCGCCGCCGGAATTTCTCGGCCCGCCAGGGCAGCCGAGGCCCGCGGACAGGGCCGTCGACGAGCGTCGGGCGCCGCCCGAACCGGGTCCGGCCGGCAGCGTCCAGCTCAACCTTCCCGCCCGGGTTCGCGAAGGCACCCGCCGCTGGACGATCGACGTCGCGTCGCTGAGCGCACGCAGCGTCGAGTTCGACTGCTATGCCGCCCTTCGGCTCGGTACCCTGATGTGGATCGTCCTGCCGGGACTGGAAGGGTGGCCGGCCCGAATCGTCGGGGTCGAGGGCTATCGCTTCACCTGCGAGTTCACCCAGCCCCTCCATCCGGCGGTGCTCGAACGCATCCTGTCCGTCGCCCGCGGCGAATCCCGCTAGGCAATGCCCCGCTTCACCCGGGCGGTCCTTCTTCCCCTGTGGCTGCTGGCGGCCTGCCAGACCCCGGATTCGCCGAGGCCGGCCGTCCTGGCTCTCGAGGAGCCGGTCCTGCTCGGCTGGCGGGCGGTGGCGCTGAGCGAGGATCGCGATAGGGTCGACGGCCTCGCCGCCGCCTGGGAGGAGGCGCTCGCCCAGGCGCGGACGCGCGGTCTCCTGGCGCGGGTCCGCGCGGAAGGCGCGCTGCTGGAGCCCGACGCGGGGCTGCCTCGCGCGGCCCTCTCGCCCGGACCCTATCGCTGCCGCCTGGTCCGGCTTGGCGCCGGCCGCCGCTCCTTCGCGGCCCATCCGTTCCATTTCTGCCACGTCGGCATCGACGGCGACCTGCTCTCGCTGACCAAGGAGAGCGGGTCGGAACGGCCCGGAGGCTATGTCTGGCCGGATAGCGACCGGCAGTCGGTCTTTCTGGGCGCGACCGCCCTCGGAGCGGAGCGGCTTCCGCCCGCTTATGGCGAGGATCCGGCGCGCGACTCGATCGGCCTGGTCGAGCGCATCGGCGCCTTCCGTTACCGGCTCGTCTTTCCCTGGCCGCGGAGCGGCGCCGTGCTCGACGTCCTCG
>DATMVG010000250.1:0-9972 GCA_035563315.1 Allosphingosinicella sp.
GCTCGACGCGGAGTCGCTCGGCGCCCGCCCGATCCGGCGACTGCGCCTCGTCGCGCGCGAGCGGACGGTCGAGGCGCGGCTGCCCAGGGCCGCGGCCGGACTGTCTCGGCGGCGGCTCGATTCGGCCTTGCTCGAGCTGGCCGCGAGCGCCGGAGCGAACGTTCAGCGGGGCCGTTCCGCGCGCGCCTTCGAGGACGGCGGGGTCCGACTGGACGATGGCGAGCATCTCGCGGCCGACAGCCTCTTCCTCGCCACCGGCAAGCACGAGCTGCGCGGCGCGGCGCGGGCATTGGGGGCCAGGGAAGCCTCGGTCGGCCTGCGCGGCGCCGTCGCCCCGTCGCCGGCGGCGGAGCGCGCGCTTGCCGGAACGATCGAGCTCCACCTGTTCGACCAGGGCTATGCCGGCCTGCTCCTTCAGGAAGACGGCAGCGCCAATTTCTGCCTGTCCGCGTCGCGGGCCCGGCTTGCAGCGGCGGGAAGCCCGGACGCTCTGGTCGCCGAACTGATGGCCGAGGCGCCGAAGCTCGCCGACAGGCTCGGCGGCGGCCTGCCCTCGGGGTGGGAGGCGATTGCGGGCGTGCCCTATGGCTGGCTGGCGCGGACGACCGAGCCCCGGCTCTTCCGGCTCGGCGACCAGGCCGCGGTGATCGCCAGCCTGGCGGGGGACGGGATCGCGATCGCTCTGCGCAGCGGCATGGCGGCCGCCGGGCGCCATCTCGCCGGCGGCGGCGAGGCGGCGGCGGCCTATCAGAGCGATTTCGCCCGCCGGGCGGCGCGGCCGGTCGCCGTCGCCGAGCTCCTTCGACACATGGCGGAGCGTCCCTCGCGGCGCCCGCTGATGATGGGGCTGGCCTCGCTTCCGGCCATCGCCCGCCTCGCGGCTCGGCTCACGCGGATCGGCTAGCGGCCGGTGATCGCGGCCGGGGCGTCCTCGCGCCACTGGCCGGAGTGGCGATATTCCTCGCGCACCGTCGATTCGGGAAGGTTGCTCGGGGTCCAGCGCGGATCCTGGGGGATGTCGGACGGCAAGGCGACGGCGGCGCGAAGCTCGGCGGCGCTGGCCGGCGGCGCAAGCAGCGCCTCGAGCGCGAGCGGCACGGCGGCTCGGCGGACCAGGGTCATCGACGGCCGAGGCAGGGGCTCGGCGCCGGCATAGCGGGCGTTGAACGCCGGCGCGGCGCCCCAGGCGCCGGGCAGGCCATAGAAGATGTGGGCGCCGATGATCAGCGTCTTGCTCAGCCTCGGCGCCCAGGACGGAGCGACCGCATGGGTGTGGTAATGAGTCGAAAGGCCGACGGGCGCGTAGGTCCGCCCGGCCAGCGCCTCAGCCGCCAAGGTTCGCGCCCGAGCCCAGGCGGGCCCGCCCGGGCTGCGCATCAGCGAACCGTCGCAAGTGAAGGTGAACTGGCAGCCGCCGCCGGGCCGCATCGGCCCCTGATAGACGACTCCGCACACGCTGTTCGGCCAGGCCGGGTGGCGGACCCGGTTGAGCACGACCTGGGCGACGGCGCGCTGGCCGTCCTCGCTCTCCGAGGCGGCCTCGTAATAGATGGCCTGGGCCAGGCAATCGAGCGACCGCATCCGGTCGAGCGGAGTGCGGCCCCGGAAGACGAAGGAATCGGCGCCGGCGGTCAGAGCGGCGACGGCGGGCGCCGCGGGCCGGGCGACCGCCGCCTCGGCGCTCGGGATGATCGAGGGCACGGCGGAGATGGCGAGCGGCGCATCGGAGGCGGCGGCGGGGACGCACGAGGCGCTGGTCAGGGCGAGGCCGAGCAGGGCCCACGGGCGGGCGCCGCCGCCGCGATGCCGCTTCTTTGCCGAAAATACGCTCAACGCCATGCCTGCTTCCGTCCGGAACGAGGCTCCGAAACCGGCAGATAGCGGCTAGGCTCCTGCTGCGCGCCCCTCGATTCAGGGGCGTCCCATTAAGGAACAGAGGTGGAAAGAGTGTTGACGCCGGTCAGGAAGACTTGGCCGTCGACTTGCGGCTCGGGCTCGCCTGGTTGAGCTTGTCGCCGCTCACCGCCTCGCCGCTGCGCCCCTTTTCCCGCTCGGCGTCCCTGATCGTCGGGTTGCGGTTGTTGTTCTTGCCTTCGGCGCCGCTGTGCTCGCGCATCTCCGTCACTCCTCGAGCGATTCGTCCCTTGGTCAACGATCCGGCGCCCGGCCGGTTTCTTCGTCGAGACGGGCTCGCGGTTCATCGAAGCTCGGACGCGTTCGCCGAAAGCTGCGGCGAGATGGTCGAAACGGACGCGCGCCGCCGGCGCGGCGAGGGGAAAAGCGGATCAGCGGCCTGCCCCGTTGGACTTCCCCCCGGTCCATAGGCAGGCCGCCACCGCCCCCGGCCGAACCCCCCGGCCCAGAGAAGGAGTGAATGATGTTCGTCCGTGCCAGCCTCTTCGCCGCCGCCCTCGTCGCCGGCTTCGTCAATCTCGGCCTCGCCGCCGGCCCCGCAATGGCGCAGGCGCAGGAGACGATCACGGTCTCCTATGCCGACCTCAACCTCGCCAATGCGGCCGGCCGCCACCTGTTCGACCGCCGCATCTTCGCGGCCGCCAGCCAGTTGTGCGGCGACTTCGCCCCGATCGAGCTCGGCCGAGCCGCCGCCGGGCGCACCTGCCTCAGCGCCACCCTCGCCGCCGTCCGCCCGCAGCGCGATGCCGCGGTCGGCGCCCGCTACGGCACGGTGCGCGTCAGCCAGGCCGATCTCACGGTAAGCGTGAGCCGGGCCGCCAACTGAGCCCACCAGGCGGTTCGGCTCGTGCTGGGAGGCGACGGCGCCCCGCCGTCGCCTCTCTTTTTTTGTCATGAGCGGGTCTGTGAAGATGATCGGATTCTAGCGGCCGGCGAGCCTTTTCACGGAGTCGATGTAGGAGCGGCCGATGCGCTGCTCGCCGCCGTCCCTGAGCCGAGCCGTCCAGTGGCCGGCCTCGTCGCGGTAGAGGCCGGTGACGGTGTCGCGCCTGACGATCACCGACCGGTGCACCCGGATGAACAGGGCGGGGTCCAGATCCTCCTCGAGCTTGCCGATCGTGCGGTGGATCAGCCAGCTGCGCGTCCCGACATGGAGCCGCATATAGTCGCGCTCGGCGGTGATCCGGTGGATGTCGGACGCGGCGATCCGGACCAGGCCGCTATGGTCGGGGACCCAGAATTCCTCGACGAAGGTCGGGACCGGGCGCCCGGCCGAGCGGCGCCCGCCGGCGAGATGCTCGCGCACCCGCTCCAGCGCCCGCTGGAGCCGGTCGAGCTGGACCGGCTTCATCAGATAGTCGATCGCGGCGACGTCGAACGCGGCCACCGCGAAATTGTCGAAGGCGGTGACGAAGACGACGGCGGGGTCGACCGGAGAGGCCGACAAGGCGCGGGCGACGTCGATCCCGTCCATGCCCGGCATGGCGATGTCGAGCAGAACGAGGTCCGGGCTCACCGCCTCGGCGATCCGCAGCGCCGCCTCGCCGTCATTGGCGGTGCCGGCGACGGTCGCGCCCGGACAGCGGGCGAGCAGCAGCTGGAGCCGCTCCACGGCCAGCGGCTCGTCGTCGACGACCATCACTCGCAGGGGAATGATCTCAGCCATTTTTCACCACCGGAAGGAAGACATGGACCGTGAAGCCGCCGTCCGGATCGGGCCCGTGCAGGCAGCCGGCGCGGGCGCCGTAGCGCGCGGTGAGCCGGTCGCAGACATTCCTGAGGCCGACTCCGGTGCCGGCATCGCCGTCCTCGGCGGCGCCGGCTTCGCCGTCGTCCTTGACCTTGATGTGCAGCCGGCCGGCCTCCTCATAGGCGGAGATCCTGATCGTCACCGGCTTGCGCGACTTGGCGACTCCATATTTGACGGCATTCTCGACGATCGGCTGAAGGATCAGCACCGGCACCCGGGTCGCCAGCAGCGGCTCGGGCACGTCCACCTCGACCGCAAGGCGGCTCGGGAAACGGATCTGCTCGATGTCGAGATAGAGCCGCTGCAGCTTGATCTCCTCCTCGAGCGGAACGTCGGCGGTGGGGTCGGCCGACAAGGTGGCGCGAAAGAAGGTCGAGAGGTTCATCAGCATTTGCTCGGCCGTGTCGGTCTTCTGGGACAGGATCAGCGAGGACAGCGAATTGAGCGTGTTGAACAGGAAGTGCGGGTTGATCTGGTAGCGCAGGGCGCGAAGCTGGGCCTCCTGAGCCTCGCGGGCGAGCGCGCCGGCGCGGCGGTCGGCGGCGCGCAGCTGCCGGGCATAGCTCATCGCGACGAAGAAGGCGGCCCAGGCGGCGAACAGGAAGTACCAGCTCAGCGAGGTTTCGGCGATCGAGCGCAACGCCATTTCGAGCGGGCTCCAGCCCATCGCCTGCATCGAGGCGTCAGTCTTGGCCGCGTCGAGCGGCGCATAGACGTAGAAGATGTAATAGTTGAACGCCGAGAAGAGCAGCGAAGCCGGCAGGCAGAGCAAGGCGGCGACGAAGGCCTTGACGTTGAGCCCGGCGCGGCGGGCCGGCCTCAGCGCCAGGTAGACGAGGAAGGTGAGGGCGGCGCCGATCAGGGTCACCACCCCGCGCCGGGCCATCATCGCCCAGAATTCGGGATATTGGAGGACCACCGCGCGAAGCGAGATCAGCCCCATGTAGAGGAGCCAGAAGGCGAGGATCGACTTGAGCGCGATGCCGAGGTCCGGCAGCCGGCGGGTTTCGCCTTCAGCGAGCATCCTGTCCATGCCGCCTGTTACCGCAGGGCCGGTTGAAAGGCCCTGCCGCTCGGGGTTGTTGGCAGAAAGGGCGCGGTCGTTGGTCGAAAAGCCAGGCAGCGGGCGCCGGTATCCGAGCGCGTCGGCATCGCCCAGCACCGGTTCCGGCGCCCCGTTCCGCGGTCCCTTGCTGCCGTGATTCCCGCCCACCCCTCGGCCATAACATGGCGCTTCGGGCCTCGTCAGCCGCTTTGCGGCGGCTCGATCGCCGTTTTTCCACAGAATTTTGCTGACCCCGCACTCGTTACGCCTGCGCAAGCAAGGCCGGTTTCCGTCGGAGCGGCCCGCCTCGCTGTTGCCGTTGAGCGACACTCGTCCCGGGCTGCGACGAATTGTCGTACATTTGGCATTGCCCGTGGAATCGAACCGTGATTCAATTCTGAACGGGGAGCGGGGTTTTGGTTAACGGCTTGGTAAGTCGTTGTGCTGCATGATCCCGCTGAAGGGCAGAAGGAGTGTGGGATCATGAGTACGAGGACTCGGCCCGCCAGCGGAGCGGTGGCACTGGCCGAATTGAAAGAGTTCGGCGGCTTCTCGAAGGGCACCCAGCGTTACATCCGCCGCTCGCTCGACGTCGGCCTCGACCGCCGCGACGCCGTCAAGCGCTGGTCGCGCGACCCCGCCGAAGCGGCCGGCATCCGCGCTCAGCAGCGCGTCTATCGCCGGCTCGACCATATCCGCGCCTACGTCCCGGACGATAGCGGCCTCGATGCGATGGAGCCGTTGATGGCGCCGTTGATCACGATGACCGCCTTCGATCTCGGCCAGGACCGTCTGCCCTGCTTCGCTTCCTACCGCTTCCTCTACGAGCGGCTGATCAGCGCGGCCGTGCGCCCCTGGCTCCCCGCCGCCTTCTGCGCCGCCGCCGCGCTTCCCCACCTTCACCCCGATCGCCGGCGCACCTTGCTCCAGTCGATCAGCGAGGCCGCGGCGACCGCGCCCGGCTGGTCGAACCGGGAGCCGGTCTTCTATCCCGAGTGGGTCGAAAAGGTCGACATGACGGTCGCCGGCTGACCCTCTCGGACCTTCGACGAGACGACGGCGGGCCTTCGGGTCCGCCGTTTTCGTTTGCGCGGCTGGACAGCCGAGCCGGGGTCGGGATAGCCTGTCCATGATGTTCCGCCGCCTTGCCTTCCTCGCCCTGGCCGCGCTTGGCCTTTCCGGCGCGAGCGGGTGCGCGGCGAGCGACGAGGCGGGAGCCTCCCCGTTGCCGCGCCTCGCCGGACGAACCCTCCTCGCCGGCTGCCGGCAGGGCGAATGCGGCTGGATGCGGATCGTCCGAGTCGAATCGGCGGTCCGCCGCCCCGAGGGCGAGCTGCGCCGGATGACGGTGCGCAAGGGCCGCTCGGTCCATCCCGATGGCCGCTTGCCGGACGACGAGAGCGACGCGGCCATCGAGTGGGAGGCGAATGACGGCGTCGACTATGCCTTCTGCTCCGCGCAGCGCCCGGCTTACGCGTTCAGCGGCGGCGACGGCGGCGGCCTTACCGTCCACTTCCTCGATCTGTTCGACCTCGCCGGCTACCAGCAGGTCTCGGGCGGGCTCTATCTGCGCCTTTGCCACGGCCGCGAGCGGATTCCCGACGCCGCCGCGCTGCGCCGCCTCGGCTATCGCCCGGGCACGCGCAGCGAGCAGGTCGAAGATGGGACGCCGGAAACGATGACCGCCTTCTAGCCCGCGTTGCGGCCGAGCCTGGCGAGCAATTCCTCGGCGAACTGGGTCAGCGAGTCGTCGCGGGCGCCCATGACGACGATCCGGTCGCCGGGGCGGGCGAGGCCGACGAGGCGCTCGGAGCCTTGCTCGCGGCTGGGGACATATTCGGCCTCGCGGCCCAGCTCGCGAACCGCCTCGACGATGTCGGCGCTGACGACCTCGCGGCTCGTCGTTCCGCCGAAAAAGGCCGGGTCGGGCATGAGCAGCACGTCCCCGGCCGCCATCTCGCGGGCGAAGGCTGCGATCAGCCCGTCCTTCATCGTTCGGAGCGGGCCGAAGCCGTGCGGCTGGAAGTAGAGCAAAAGCCGGCCCGGAAAGGCGTGAAGGGTCCGCAAGGTCGCCGCGATCTTGTCGGGATTGTGCCCGAAATCGTCGATGATCGTGACCCCCCCGGCCTTGCCGACCAGCTCGAAGCGGCGGCGAAGGCCGCGGAATCCGGCGAGGGCGCGGGCCGCCTCGGCGAGCGAGACGCCGGCTTCCATCGCCGCTCCGATGGCGATGATGGCGTTTTGGGCGTTGTGCAGCCCCGGAACCTGAAGCGCGACCGGCACCGTGGCGCCGCTGCGGCGGTCGTTGACCTCGAAGGCGACTCCGAACGGGGCCTCGACGAGCCCCGAGCCGAACAGATCGGAATCGCCGGAAAAGCCGCAGGTGACCAGCTGCTCGGGCGCGAGGGCGGCGGCGAGCAGCCGGTTCTCGTCGTCGTCGGTGTTGACGACCAGGGCTTCGGCCCTGCCGGCGAAATCCCGGAACAGGCGGCGCAGCTCGTCGAGCGACTTGTGGTCGAGGCTGATGTTGGTCAGCACCGCCACCTCCGGGCGATAGAGGGCGATCGAGCCGTCGCTTTCGTCCACTTCGCTGACGAAGGCGTCGCCTCGGCCGACCAGGGCGCTGGCGTAGGGCAGCTCGGCGCTGACGAAATTCTTCATCACCGCCCCGTTCATCACCGTCGGATCGCGGCCCGCCGAGTGCAGGATCCAGCCGATCATTCCGGTCACCGTCGACTTGCCGCTGGTGCCGCCGACGGCGATCCCGGTCGGCGCCGCGTTGAACAGCTCGGCGAGCAGTTCCGGCCGGCCGATCCGAGCCGCGCCGATCTCGGCGGCCTTGACGACGTCCGGCACCGTCTCCTCGACCGCCGCCGAGGTCACCAGGATCTGGTCGGGGCTGGTCAGCCCGCTGCCGTCCTGCTTGAAAAGCGCGATCCCGCGGCCGGCGAGGAACTCGAACTTGGGAGCGAGCCGGCCCTGGTCGAGGGTCCGATCCGAGCCGGCGACCCGGTGCCCAAGCCCGTGGACGATCAGGGCCAAGGGCAGCATGCCGCTGCCGCCTATGCCGCAGAAGAAATAGGATTTGGTCCCGGCCATCGCCAAGCCCTATTGAGGAGCGGAGGAGGGAGCAAGGCATGCGCATCGCCGTGGTGGCGCCGAGCTCGTGCTTCGACGACGAGGCTCAGGTCCGCGAGACCGAGCGCCGGGTGCGGCACGTCGCCGCCGAGCACCATCCCGGCGCGGACATCGTGTTCCACGACCAGTGCGCCGATCAGGCCGGCCATTTCGCCGGAGCGGATGACGTCCGCGCCGCAGCGCTGGTCGCAGTCGCCAACGACCCCGCCTACGACGCGATCTGGTTCGCGCGCGGCGGCTACGGGTCGAACCGGATCGCCGAGCGCGCTCTGGCCGGCTTCGACGCGGCGGCGCGCCGGAAGAAATGGCTCGGCTACAGCGACGCCGGCTTCCTGCTCGCCGGGCTCTACCGCGAGGGCTATGCCGGGCTGGCCCACGGTCCGATGCCGAAGGACGCGTTGCGCGCCGACGGGGCGGAGGCGGTGAAGCGGGCGCTTGACTGGCTGGTCGACGGCTCCCGGGCAGCGCTCGCCGAAGAGGTCGATCGCGAGCGGCCCAACCTCGCCTTCAACATCACCGTGTTCGGAATGCTTCTCGGCACGCCCCTGCAGCCGCCGCTCGCCGGCCATGTCCTGATGCTCGAGGATGTGGACGAGCATCTCTATGCCACCGACCGAGCGATGTTCCACATCACCCGCAACGCCGCCGTGCGCGAGGTCGCCGGCATCCGCCGCGGCCGCATCGCGGTCAAGGCCGACCGCGACCAGCGCCCCTTCGGGGAGACGGCGCAGGCCATCTTCGAGCGCTGGTGCGGCGAAGCGGGGATAGCGCTGCTCGGCACCGCCGACATCGGCCATGATTCCGACAACAAGATCGTGCCCTTCGGGCGGCTGTGAGCAGGCCTTGCGCGCGAATCGCCCTCTCCTCCCGGAATCGCGGCGGATGGAGCGTCATGGCGGTTGCAAAGCCGCCGGATTTGCGCCTATCCCATGTCAAACTCACAGGGAGGGAAGATATGGCACAAGGTAGGCAGAGTGGCTTGCAGAGGCCGGTTACGCCGTCGAAGGAGCTCGCCGCGATTACCGGCCCGGACGCGCTGCCCCGCAGCCAGGTGGTCAGCAAGATCTGGGATCACATCAAGAAGAACAATCTGCAGAATCCCCAGAACAAGCGCGAAATCGTCGCCGACGACAAGCTGCGCGCCGTGTTCGGCACGGACCGCGTTTCCATGTTCGAGATGAACAAGCATCTCTCACGCCACCTCAGCTGACCGCTTCCGGGCGGAGACGCTTCCGCCTTGACCGAAGCGCGACTGCTGGAGGATCTGCGCCGGCTCGGCGTGAGGCCGGGCGACGTCGTGATGGTCCATGCCTCGTTGCGCCGCCTCGGCCTGTCGCGAAGCCTTTTCGGCGACGGCGGGGCGGAGCTGCTGCTGCGCGCGCTCGATGCCGCGGTCGGCCCGGGCGGCACCTTGCTGATGGTGCTCGGCACCGAATATCCCCAGGACTGGGTCAACCAGAAGCCCGCGGCCGAACGCGCCGCGCTGCTCGCCGGGACCGAACCGTTCGATTATCGCTCGGCGCCGGCGATCGGCGAGGTGGGATGGCTGGCGGAGGCCTTCCGCCGCCGGCGCGGGACGATCGTCAGCGACAATCCGAGCGGCCGCTTCGGCGCGCGCGGCGCCCGCGCCGAGGCGCTCCTCAGCGATCAGCCCTGGCACGATTATTACGGGCCAGGCTCGCCGCTTCACAAATTATGCGACATGGGCGGCCTCATCCTTCGGCTGGGCGCGAACGAGGATACGGTGACCGCGCTCCATTATGCCGAATATCTGGCGCGGCTGCCGGACAAGAGGCGCACGCGCTGGGACTATCTGCTGAACGGCAGCGACGGCCCGGCGCACGCCTGGATCGAATGCCTCGATGATTTCTCCGGAATCGCCGACTGGGGCGGCGAGGACTATTTCGCGCTGATCCTGAAGACCTACCTGGCCGACGGCCGCGGCCAGCAGGGCCTGGTCGGCCGCGCTCGAAGCGAGCTCATCGACGCCGCGGACCTGGTCGCCTTCGGAGCGGAATGGATGGAAGCGAACCTGTCGGGAAGGCCCGCGGCCGAGGGTTCGGCCGCGGGCCCGTTCCCGCCTGGCGACGGCGTCAGAAGCTGACCGTCAGGTCGGCGACCGCCC
>DATMVG010000251.1:0-5390 GCA_035563315.1 Allosphingosinicella sp.
GGATCCGGATGGAGGTCGAGTCCAAGCCGGAGGAAATCGAGAATCTCGACCGCCGGATCATCCAGCTCAAGATCGAGCGCGAGGCGCTGAAGAAGGAGAGCGACGCGGCGTCCCGCGACCGCCTCAAGGCGCTCGAGGAGGAGCTCGCCAATCTCGAGCAGCAGTCGAGCGAACTGACCCAGCGCTGGCAGGCGGAGAAGGACAAGATCCACGCCGAGGCCAAGGTCAAGGAGCAGCTCGACGCCGCCCGGCTCCAGCTCGAGCAGGCCCAGCGTTCGGGCGACCTCGCCAAGGCGGGCGAGCTCTCCTACGGGGTCATTCCGGGCCTCGAGCGGCAGCTCGCCGAGGCTGAAGCGGCGAGCGGCAGCGCCATGCTGCGCGAGGAGGTGACCAGCGAGGATATCGCCGCCGTCGTCGCCCGCTGGACCGGAATCCCGATGGAGCGGATGCTCGAAGGCCAGCGCGAGAAGCTGCTTGCGATGGAGGCGGAGATCGGCAAGCGGGTGATCGGACAGGATCAGGCGGTTCAGGCGGTGAGCCGGGCCATCCGCCGCGCCCGCGCCGGCCTTCAGGACCCCAACCGGCCGATGGGCTCCTTCCTGTTCCTCGGCCCGACCGGAGTCGGCAAGACCGAGCTCACCAAGGCGCTCGCCGAATTCCTGTTCGACGACCAGCACGCCATGGTCCGGATCGACATGTCCGAGTTCATGGAGAAGCACTCGGTGGCTCGGCTGATCGGCGCGCCGCCCGGCTATGTCGGCTATGAGGAAGGCGGCGTCCTGACCGAGGCGGTTCGGCGCCGGCCCTACCAGGTCGTCCTGTTCGACGAGGTCGAGAAGGCGCATGGCGACGTCTTCAACATCCTTCTCCAGGTGCTCGACGACGGCCGGCTGACCGACGGCCAGGGCCGGACGGTCGACTTCACCAACACCATCATCATCCTCACCTCCAACCTCGGCAGCACCTACCTTTCGGGCCTCTCCGACGGCCAGAAGGTCGAGGACGTCGAGCCGCAGGTGATGGAGGTCGTGCGCGGCCATTTCCGCCCCGAATTCCTCAACCGGCTGGACGAGATCATCCTCTTCCACCGGCTCAGCCAGGAGCATATGGGCCCGATCGTCGACCTCCAGGTCGGGCGGGTCCAGGCGCTGCTCAAGGACCGCAAGATCGCGCTCGACCTCAGCGACGGCGCTCGCGCCTGGCTCGGCCGGGTCGGCTACGATCCGGTCTACGGCGCCCGGCCGCTCAAGCGGGCGGTGCAGAAATATCTTCAGGACCCGCTCGCCGACGCCATCCTTCGCGGCGACGTCAGGGACGGCCAGTCGGTCCGGGTCGAGGAAGGGGACGGCGCGCTGGCGCTGACCGTCGGCGAGCAGCGCGAAGCGGCCTGAGCCGCTTGCCCTTCTCGGCCGCCCCGTCGCGCGCTAGGCGGGAGCGGTGGCAGCGGACGAGACAGCGCAAGCGCTCCTTCAGCAGGCGTCGCGCCTGCGCCAGGCGGGGCGCGTGGCCGAGGCCATCGCCGCCTATGAGCGGCTGCTCGCGCTCCGCCCGGACCTGCCCGACAGCTGGTACAACCTCGCTTACCTGCAGCGCCGGGCGCGCCGCTTCGAAGCGGCGCTCGCCTCCTACCGGCAGGCCCTGGAGCGACGCGTCAGCCAGCCGGAAGAGGTCCATCTCAACCGCGGAGTCATCCTCGCCGACCATCTCGGCCGAAGCGACGAGGCTAAGGCGGAGCTCGATTCGGCGCTGGCGCTCAACCCGAATTATGTTCCCGCCCTCCTCAACCTCGGCAATCTGCACGAGGATCGCGGCCGCCGGGCCGAGGCGCGCGCCGCCTACGAGCGCGTCCTCGCGATCGACCCGGACCACGACCTCGCTTTGGCCCGCCTCGCCGGGATCGCCGCGATCTCGGGCCCCGGCGACCCGCTGATCCACCGCCTCCGCCGGGCCCTGGCACGGCCCGAGGCCAGTGCCGCCGACCGCGCCGATCTCGGCTTCGCGCTCGGCCGGGCGCTCGATTCGGCCGGTGCCTATGACGAGGCGTTCGCCGCTTATGCCGAGGCCAACCGGGCCAACCGCGCCAGCTTCGGTTCCGGCTTTCCGGGCTACGACCGGCGGGCGCAGGAGGGGCTGATCGACCGCCTGATCGCCGCCTTCCCGAGGCCCGCCGCTCCGGCTCGCGGCCGGAGCGGGCAGGCGCCGATCTTCATCTGCGGCATGTTCCGCTCCGGCTCGACCCTGGCCGAGCAGATCCTGGCTCGCCACAGCCGGGTCAGCCCCGGCGGCGAGCTCGACCTGCTGCCGGCGCTGATCGCCGGCGAGCTTCGTCCCTATCCCGAGGCGGCGGCGGCCGCGGACGAGGCCGGGATCGACCGGCTTCGCTCCGCCTATCTCGAAGCGGTTCGGTCGATCCATCCCGGCGCCGACAAGGTCACCGACAAGAGGCCCGACAATTTCCTTCACATCGGCCTGATCAAGCGGATGTTTCCGGACGCGAGGATCGTCCACACCTTGCGCGATCCGCTCGACAACGTGCTGTCGATCTGGTTCCTCCACCTCGATCCGGCCATGGCCTATGCGCTCGATCTCGCCGACACCGCGCATCATTATCGCGAATATCGGCGGCTGATGGCGCATTGGAAGACGCTTTACCCCGACGACATCTTCGACCTCGACTATGACCGGCTGGTCGCCGATCCGCGGCCGGCGATCGGGGACCTGCTCGGCTTTTGCGGCCTCGAATGGGAGGAGGCGTGCCTTTCCTTCCATGCCGCGACCAACGCGGTTCGAACGGCGAGCGCGTGGCAGGTGCGCGAGCCGCTCTATCGCCGCGCTTCCGGCCGCTGGCGCCATTACGAGCGCCATCTCGACGCCGTCCGCGCCGAGCTTCGCTTCCCCGGTCAGTCGTCGTAGCCGAGCCGCTTCGCCCAGGGCAGGAGGATCGGAAGCACCGGCGCCAGCTGCTCGCGATAGCGGCGCCAGCGTCCGCTCGAGTCGCTATAGACCCGCTCGGTCACCTGATTGTAGCTCGGCGTCGGGATCACTCCGCGCTCGGCGGCGGTGCGGCGATGGTCGAGAACCGAGTCGGACCAGGGCAATCCGAGGAATTCGACGAGCAGGCGCATCTCCGCCTCGACGTCGCCGACGAGGCTTTCGTAGCGCAGTTCGAGTACGCGAAGGGGAAGCTCGTCGCTCCACCTTTGCCAGAAGCTCAGCACTCCGTCGTAGAGCCGCGCTGTATCCTCCAGGTCGAGGAAGTTCGCCATGGCGTCGTTGATCTCGAAGCCTTGCATGAAGCAGCTGAGCACGACGTCGCAGGGATGGCGGAGCGCGAGGATGAACGCCGCGTCGGGGAACAGCCGGTGGATCAGCGGCGCTCCGAGGATGTTGAGCGGCAGCTTGTCGACGACGAGCGCGCCCGGCGGCGGCGGCGCGGCCTCGTCGAGGGCGCTGAAATAGAGGGCGCGAAGCCGCTCGACCTCGGCTTCGGCCAAAGTTGGGACGCGCGCCGGGTCGCCGACTTCCTTCATGACCCGCTCGAGCAGCGGTACCTCTTCGAGCACGTGGGTGCCCGGATGGCCCATCAGCAGGGTATCGAGCAGGGTCGTTCCGGAGCGGGGAAAGCCGACGAGAAAGGCCGGCGCCGGCCTGCCCGTCACGGCCAGAGGCGACGCAGCCGCGCGGGCTCCGTTCGTGGCCATCTGCGCTAGCGCGGCGACGTGCTCGCGATAGGCGGCGGCGCGGACGGCGGCGCCGGGATGCTGCTCGGCCGCGAGACGATTGGCCCGAGTGGCCGCCGCGAAGGCGAGCGCGGCATCGCCACCCTTGTCGGCGAGCCTTGCGGTCAGGCGCTGAGTGCGGACCGGCTCAAGCTCGGGCGGGGCTCGCTCCAGCCATGCCAAGGCGTCGCCGATCCGGCCCTGCCGCTGAAGCACCAGTGCGTGGAGATAGGCCAGTACGTCGGGCGCCACCCCGTCGGCTTGGGCCGCCGCGAGCAGCGGCGGCACCTCGGCGATCCGGCCGGCCCGCTCGAGCAGGATGCCGAGCTCGAGATAGGCTTCGCTGAAGCGGGACCGCCCGCGCAAGGCGGAACGATAGGCCTGCTGCGCTTCGTCGAGCCGGTGCATCGCAGCCAGCGCGCGCCCCCTCTCCAGCTCCGCCTCGGCCTCGCCGGGCGCGGTCCGGAGGAGCTCGAGAGCTTCCTCGAACCGGCCGAGGTGGCGGAGCAATCGCGCGAGGTCGAGGATGACGGCGCCATGCTTCGGCTCGAGCGCGAGTGCATGCCGATAATGCCGGACCGCCGCCTCGGACTCGCCGGCCCGGGCCAGCGCCGCGCCCAGATTGGCTTGCATCGGCGCGACGTCCGGCCGGATCGACACGGCCCTTTCCAGCGCGGCGATGGCGCCGGAGACGTCGCCGGACGAGCGGCGGCTGTTGCCGAGGTTGTTCCAAATCTCCCAGTCGTCCGGTTGCTGGGCGAGCACCGATTCATAGGCGGCCGCGGCTTCCGCGAAGCGGCCCTGCGCCTGGAGCAGCTGCCCTTCGAGCCGGCGGAGCGGCGGATCCCGGTTCGGGGCTTCGCCGCACAGTCGGAGCGCTTCCTCGGCCCGGCCGAGAGCGTGAAGCGCCATGGCCAGGTCGAAGCGGGCGACGCTGTCGGCCGGATCGATCTCGACCGCCCGCGCGAGGTGCCCCGCGCCTTCGTCGAGCAAGCCGGCGCGACAGCTGACGACACCGAGGAAATGGAGGAGCCGCGAATCCGACGGCGCGATCGCGAGGGCGGCCAGCGCTTCGCTGCGCGCCGCATCGGCCTCGCCCCGGCGATACAGGGCCAGGGCATTCTCCCAATTCGGCCGAGAGTCTGACATCGATCCGGTCTGGCCGCACGGCCCGGACGCCGCAAGGCCGCCGGCGCCGAAATCCTCCTTTAGACGGGCGGGGCGACGTCGAACGCGACGGTGAGCCGCTCCCCGGCCGCGAAGGGCCGCGTCCCATGCCACATGATCGAGGGGAACAGGACGAGGCGGCCGGCCTTGGGCTCGACCAGCCGGGTCGGCGGGAGATCGAGCTGCAGCTCCGACGGCGCCTCGCCCAGGGTCAGCCATCCCGCCGGTTCCGGGCCCCGCTCGGCGGGATCGGGCAGGGAGACGTACAGCGCCGAGCTGAACCAGCCGGCCGGATGGATGTGGTTGGTATGGGAGCCGCCCGCGGTGAGCCTGATCGACCAGGAGCCGGTGAAACGGACGTCGCCGCCGCGGCGGGCCAGCACCGGGTGGCGGGGGTCGGGCGGCGGAAGCTGGGCGATGTGCCCCTGCACGGCCTCGACGACGGCGGCGCGCAGCGACCTGATCTCGGGCTCGGTCCTCGCGAAGAGCATGCCGTCGGTCTGA
>DATMVG010000252.1:0-13733 GCA_035563315.1 Allosphingosinicella sp.
GGCGACGGCGCGGGCTGCTCGACGGGCGTCTGCGCCGCGAGCGCGCCGGCCGCCAAGACGGCCGTGAGGCCGGTCAGAAAAGACAATGGACGCATTTGCTTACCCCGATTCCCGAAGTTCATGCTTCTAGTGCGCCGCTGCCCGCGCCTCAAGGGCGGATCAGCTTCCCTTGCGGCCGATCCGCTCGACCCGCTCGGCGACCTCGGCCGCGACCGTCGGAGTGACGAACTTCGAGATGTCGCCGCCGTAGAGCGCGATCTCCTTGACCAGCCGCGATGCGATCGGCTGGAGCGCCACGTCCGCCATCAGGAAAACCGTCTCGATCCTGGCGTTGAGTTGCTGGTTCATTCCGGCCATCTGGAACTCATATTCAAAATCCGCAACAGCGCGCAAACCGCGCACGATCACCGCCGCCCCCTCGCGCTCGGCGAAGTCCATCAGCAGCGAATCGAACGAGACGATGCGCACGTCCGCCCCGCTCAGCCCCGCCGTCTCGCGGGTGACCGTCGCCAGCCGCTCGGCCAGCGAGAACATCGGCGACTTGGCCGGATTGGTCGTCACTCCGATGACCAGCCGGTCGACCAGGGCCGCGGCGCGCCGGATGATGTCCATATGGCCGAGCGTCATCGGATCGAAGGTGCCGGGATAGACGCCGATCCGCATCCTCAAATCTCCGTCGTCCGCGCCGAGCCGCCTTCTTCACCCGTGCCGGCCCAAAAGGAAAGGAAAAGCGCCGGCCGCCCCTTTTCCCGCCGCTAATGGTCGCGCTCGACGGCGAAGCGGGCGACGGCGCGGAGCAGGTCCGCCTCCTCGCCGAAGCTGCCCAGCTGGCCGATCGCCTGGTCGACCAGGGCCTGGGCCTGGCGGCGCGCCCGGTCCGGCCCGAGCAGCGAAACGAAGGTCGCCTTGCCGGCGTCGCTGTCCTTGCCGACCCTCTTGCCGGCCTTGGCCTCGCTTCCCTCATGGTCGAGCAGGTCGTCGGCGATCTGGAAGGCGAGGCCGATGTCGCGGGCATAGCCGCGAAGCGCCGTCCGGCCCTCCGGCGGAACCCGGCCCATGATCGCCGCCGCCTCGAGGCACCAGCCGATCAGGGCCCCGGTCTTGAGCTGCTGGAGCCGGGTCACCGCGGCCAGATCGAGGGTCGTCCCGCCCGCCGCCAGGTCCATCATCTGCCCGCCGGCCATCCCCGACGGCCCGGCGGCGCGGGCGAGCTCGACGACCAGCTCGGCGCGGACGAAGGGATCCTCGCTGGTCGCCTCGTCGCCGAGCACCTCGAAGGCGAGAGCGTGGAGCGAATCGCCGGCGAGGATGGCGGTGCATTCGTCGAAGGCGCGGTGGAGGGTCGGCTTGCCGCGGCGAAGATCGTCGTCGTCCATGCAGGGCAAATCGTCGTGGATCAGCGAATAGACGTGGATGCACTCGACGGCGACTCCGACCCGAAGAGCGCCGTCGCGGGCGACGTTGAACAGGTCGCAGCCGGCGACGACGAGCAGCGGGCGGATGCGCTTGCCGCCGCCGATCGCCGAATAGCGCATCGCCTCGTAGAGGCGGGCGCGCGGATCGGCCGGGACGGCGAGCAGCCGTTCGAAGGCGCGGTCGATTTCGGCGCTGACCTCGGCGAGCGCTGACCTCAGGGAGACCGGCGAGCCCGCCACCCCCGCTCAGTCGCCGCCGAACGGCGCGGTGCCCGAGGGCGCGCCGTCGCGGCCGAACTGGATCTGCTCGATCCTGGCCTGGGCCGCCTGGAGCCGGGCCTCGCATTGCTGCTTGAGCCGGTCGCCCTCGCCGTAGAGGGCGATCGCCTCGTCGAGCGAGGCCTCGCCACTCTCGAGCCGGCGGACGATCTCCTCGAGCCGCTTCAGCGCCGCCTCGAAGGAGAGGCCCGTCAAATCCTCGGGTTGGTCAGCCATCGGCCGAGCATTGATCCCGCCGCGCTCGACGGTCAAGGCGACTCGGATCGCGAGTACCAGTGGACTCCGTCGCGGACGGCGCGCACCGCCCTCCCCTCGACCTCGAGCCGCCTCAGATGGGCGAGCGCCTCGCCGGTGGCGAGGCCGAGCGAGCCGTCCTCGATCTTGCGGCCGAACAGGACGGAGAAGCAGTCGACCGCCCGGCGCGGCTCGGCGAGGTGGGCGTGGAGGGCGTCGAGCCGGCCGCGATGGCCCTCGGCCAGCGAATCGAGGCGCGCGTGGAGGCCGGTGAAGGGCTCGCCGTGCGACGGCAGGACGAGGAGGTCGTCGGGAAGCGCGCGCAGCTTGGCGATCGAATCGAGCCAGTCGCCGAGCGGGTCGGCTTCGGGCTCGCTGAGGCTCAGCGAGACGTTCGAGGTGATGCGCGGCAGCACCTGGTCGCCGGCGATCATCACCTTGCGGGCATGGTCGACGAGGCAGGCATGTTCGGGCGAGTGGCCGCTGCCGATCACCACCCGCCATTCGGCCGCTCCGACGCGAAGCACGTCGCCCTCCTGGAGCCGGACGAAGCTGACCGGCACCGGGCTCACCATCGCCGCGAAGCGCCCCCAGCCCTTTTCGGCCTCGGCGGCGATCCGCCCCTCGCTCCAGCCGGCGGAGCGCCAGTAGGCGAGGGCCTCGGCCGGCGGCGAGTCGCGGACGTCGGCGGTCAGCATCCGGGCGAACAGCCATTCGCCGCGGGTCATCCACAGGCGCACCGCGAAGCGCTCGGAGAGCCAGCCGGCGAGGCCGAGATGGTCGGGATGGAAATGGGTGACGATGAGGCGGGTGACGGCGCGGCCGGCGAGCGGCCCGGCGAACAGCGCCTCCCAGGCCTCGCGCGCCGGCGGGATGTCGAGGCCGCAATCGACCAGCGCGACTCCGCCCTCATCCTCGAGGATCCAAAGGTTGATGTGGTTGAGCGATCCCGGCACCGGCGAACGGGTCCAGCCGATGCCCTCGGCGAGCGCGATCGTCGTGCCCGGCTCCGGCCCGCTCCGCCCGAGCGGGTAGGTCAGTCCGCGATGCGAATAAGCGACGGCGGCGAGCGCCTCGTCCGGCGAAGCGGGCTCAGCTGCGGAACGGGTCGACAAAGCCCTGGCCGGCTTCGCTGCCCGCGCCCTCGCCGGCGCCCTCGGCGGCCGCTTCCGCCTCGCGCGCGGCGGCCTCGCGCTCGGCTCGAAGCTCGCCGATCAGGGCCTCGCGGTCGCGCTCGATATTGGCGTCGCCGCGAACCGCCTCGGTGCCGGCCGCCTTGGCCGCCTTGGCCACCGCCGCGTCGAGCTCGCGCTGCGAGGTGAGGCCGAGGGTGACCGGGTCCTTGGGCTGGATGTTGGCGATGTTCCAGTGGCTTCGGTCGCGGATGGCGTGGATGGTGGTGCGCGTGGTTCCGATCAGCTTGCCGATCTGGCCGTCGGAAAGGTCGGGATGGTTGCGGATCAGCCAGGCGACTCCGTCGGGCTTGTCCTGGCGCTTGGAGACGGGCGTGTAGCGCGGTCCCCGGGTGCGCACCGCCTTGTCCGGCTCGCGGTGCATCTGGAGTCGGTAATTGGGGTCGTTCTGGCCCTTTTCGATCTCCTCCATGGTGAGCTCGCCGGAGCGAAGCGGATCGCGGCCGGTCAGCTTGGTCGCGGCGGTGTCGTCGGCGATCGCCTGCACCTCGAGGATGTGGAGCCCGCAGAAATCGGCGATCTGCTGGAAGGTCAGCGAGCTGTTGTCGACCAGCCAGCTGGCCGTCGCATGGGGCATGAGCGGCTGGGCCACGAAATCCTCCGGAAATAATAAGGGCCGCCCCTCGCGGAGCGGCCGGCCTCCCCGGCGATGTAAGCCCGGGGATGATTCGAAGCAAGCCAAAGCTTGCCCGGAGCGAAGGTGCGGGCATGGGCCGGTTGCCTTGGCGGGGCGGTCGACCTATGCGGCTCCAGGGGAAGTGAATTGCAGATGTTTCTCATCGCCTTGACGCTGATCGCGACCGAGCCGCCGAGGGCGATGGCGGTCGAGGTCGTTCGCGACCCGATCAACGACCGGATCCGGGCCTCCGCGATCGTCCGCGACGACGGCAACCGGCTCGTCGTCAGCTGCTCGCCCGGCCAATATGACGGCCGGCGGGTCGTCTTCCATTCGCGGCGCTGGCTGGCGCGCGGCCATATCCTGAGCGGCGCCCGGCCGCTCGTCTACCGCTTCGATTCCGATCCGCCGCGGCGGATGCTGTGGGCGACCGACCGGCGCCACGCCACCTTGTCGAGCGGCCGGCGGGTGGCGAGCTTCCTCGCCCGGCTCGCCACCGCCGAACGGCTGGTGATCAGGGCGCGGGACATGGAAGGCCGCCGCTTCGACACCGTGTTCCGGCTGAAGGACGTCGGCCCCGCGCTCGACCGGGCGCTCGCGGCCTGTTCCGGGGGATCGCAGGAGGCGGGCTGACCAGGCCGAGCCGAAAAGGGGCAAGGGTGACGACACGCAAGAAGGCCGCGGCCACCGAATCGCCGCCGATCGCGGTCGAAGAGGCCAAGGCGGCTCCGCAGCCGGCGCCGCTCGCCGCCGACCAGACCCAGATCAGCGTCTCGCGCGGCTTCAGCGGCTGGCTGGGCCGGACCCGCTGCAGCCTCGCCTTCACCTCCTACCAGACCGGCCAGCTGTTCCTGGTCGGCCGGCTCCCGGACGGCCGGGTCTCCTTCCACCAGCAGAATTACAGCCGGGCGATGGGAGTCCATGCCACGGCTCAGCGACTCTATCTGGGCTCGCTGTTCCAGATCTGGCGGCTCGAGAACGTGCTTGCGCCTCACGAGCGGGCGAACGGGAATTTCGACCGGCTCTACGTGCCGCGCAACGCCCAGACGACGGGCGACGTCGACGTCCACGAGCTCAACGTCGACAAGGCCGGGCGGGTCATCTTCGTCAACACCAAATATAGCTGCCTGGCGACGATGAGCGTGACCCACGGCTTCAAGCCGCTGTGGAAGCCGCCCTTCATCTCGCGCCTCGCCGCCGAGGACCGCTGCCATCTCAACGGACTCGCCATGAGCGAAGGCGCTCCCGCTTATGTGACCGCGGTCAGCCGCTCGGACATGATCAACGGCTGGCGCGACCGGCGCCACGAGGGCGGAGTCCTGATCGACGTCCGCGCCGACCGGGTCGTCACCGACCAGTTGTCGATGCCGCACAGCCCGCGCGTGGCGGCGGACGGGGTGTGGCTGCTCGATTCGGGCCGGGGCATGCTGGCCCGGGTCGACCCCAAGACCGGGGCGAGGACCGACGTCGCCTTCTGCCCGGGCTTCCTGAGGGGGCTGTCGATTCACGGCGGCTATGCGGTGGTGACGGTGTCGCTTCCACGCGACGGCGCCTTCGCCGGCCTGGCGCTCCAGGACGAGCTGGCCAAGCGCGACGGCGAGCCCTGGTGCGGGGTGTGCATCGTCGACCTGAGGAGCGGCGACCTGGTCGAATGGATCCGGCTCAGCGGAGCGATCAAGGAGCTGTTCGACGTGGCGGTCATCCCCGACGCGATCTGCCCGATGGCGCTCGGCGTGAGCTCGCCCGACATCCAGAGCCTGGTCTCCTTCGAGGCCGAATTCGGGCCCTTGGCGCCAGGGGACGGTCACTAGGCACGCCAGGGGACGCCAGGGGACAGTCACTTGGGACAGTCACTGGTGACTGTCCCAAGTGACTGTCCCCAACCCCGCTTCAGAACCGGATTCGCATGCCGGCCCGGAACGACTGGCCGTCGACGTCCTCGCCGAACAGCATTTCGCCGCGGGCGAACAGCTCGACATGGCCGGCGATCACCGACAGGCCGCCGCTGAGCTCGCCATAGGTGCCCGGCGCCTGGTCGGTCAGCTCGATCAGGGTGCCCAGGTTGAAGTCGGTCCGGTTCTCGCCGTCAAACTCCTCGATCGCCCTGATTCCGACGAACGGAGCGAACGTGCCGTCGCCGGTCTCGAACACTCCGCCGAAGCGGAGCCCGGCATGGCCGCGAAGGCTCTCGGCATCCTCGAACCGGACCTCGGCGGTTCCGCTCTGGTAGCCGTCCATCTCGGCCGTGATCCACGACACCCCGAGCGAAGGCTCGGCGAACAGCCGGCCGAACCGGAGCCTCGCCCCGGCGTCGACCTGGGCCCCCCAGGCATGGGCGTCGAACGAGGCCGAAAGGCCCGGCCCGGGGTTGGTGGTGACGTCCATCCAGTCATATTTGACGAGGGCGTCGACGAAGAACAGGCCCGAGCTCAGCCCGACATAGGCGCCAAGGTTGCGCACATCCATGTCGATCCGGTTGCCGCTCGCCGCGAAGGTCGCGTCCGACGAGCCGAGGCCGAAGGTGAGGCCCGCCTGGAGCGCCCCGCCCTCATAGTCGAGCCCGCCCTGAATGCCCTCATGGTCCTGGCCGAAGCCGACGTCGAACTGGCTCGCCGCCGTTCCGACGCTGAACGCCTGGGCGCCCTCGCGCTCGTCCTCGCCGCGCCAAAGCTGGGCCCACACGCCGAGCCCGCTGCCGCGCCGCCGGGGCGCCTGAGCCGCGTCGGCCGCCGAGTCGAGCTGGGCGAACACCGCATCGGCGCTCTGCTGCCAGACGTTGGCGATCGTCTCGCCGACCTGGGCGGTCTCGAACACCGGCTGGTCGGGCGTGTTGACGAGCAGGAAGTCGAAGTCGGCCGGGCGGAAGATCAGGCCGCTGGTGACGTAGCCGTTGTCGATATTGCCGCCCTCCAGGGTGAAGGCGCTCGCCGCCGTGCCCGCCGACGCGTCGACGACCAGGATGCCCGAGGTGAAGCCCAGCGAGGAACCGCTGGCGCCGACCTGGAGGAGGGTCGTCCCGGTCGCCGCCCCGGTCACCAGGACGTCGGCGGTTCCGGCGCTGAAGTCGACGTCGATCGCCAGCCTGGCGCCGGCGCCGCCCTGATAGCCGCCCAGGGTCAGCCGGTCGTTGGCGGCGCCGTCGGCCATCGTGATCAGGCCGTTATTGGCGAACGCCTCGAGCCCGCCAAGGACCGCCGCGCCGTTGACCGAGCGGGTCGTGCCCATATTGTTGAAGACGTCGGCGCCGCCGCCGAAGTCGCTCGCTCCGATCGCGTCGAAAGTGCCGGCATTGTTCAGCGAGTCGGCGCCGTCGCCAAGGTCGATCCGGCCGCGAACCGTCCCCCCGCCGAGGATGGCGAGGGCCAAGGGAGCGCCGTCGGCCCGCACCGCGAAGCCCTGAGCCGAGGCGACCAGGCCGCGGACCGTGACGGCGCTGGCGCTCGCCGAGCTGACCGAGATCGCATCGGAGCCCGAGCCGGCGACCGAGACCGCATTGGCGTCGATGCCGACCGCGCCGTCCGCGGTGGTCGCGCTGATGCCGTTGCTGTCGGCGCCGCTCGTCGTCACCGTCCCGGTGCTGGTGATGGCGATGGTGCCGCGATTGGCGACGATGGCGTCGGCATTGACCCCCGAGGTGGTCACGTTGCCGCTGGTGATGGCGATGTCGCCCGAGGTCACGAAGGCGAGGATGCCGAGGCTCTCGTCGCCGGCGGTGGCGACCTCGTCGCTGGTCACGGTCGCGTCGACCGCGGCCGAAGCGAAGATCGCGCGCGACTGGCCGCCCGTCGTCGCGACCGAGCCGCTGTCGATGACGACCGAGCCGGTCGCCGCCTCGAACCCGGCCTGGCCCTGGATGCCCGCCGAGCCGGTGCCGTCCGTGGTGATGGTCGCGCTGGTGACGCTGACGTCGCCGGTCGCCGAGATGGCGTTGATCCCGGGCGCGCCGTCGCCGTGGGTCTCGACGCTGCCGCTGTCGACGACGACGTCGCCGGCGCCCCGGCTCAGGGCGACGATCGCCCGGTTGGTCGTGCCCGGAGCGGTGCCTCCGCCGATCTCGACGCTCGCGCTCGTCACATTGACGTCGCCGGCATTGCTCTGGGCGATGATCCCTTCCGAGATCGTCGCCCCAGAAGTCGCGACCGAGCCGCTGGTCACGCTGACGTCGCCGGTCGTCGCCGTGGCGAAGATGCCGCGGCCGCGGTTGCCCGTGGTGGCGATGCTGGTCGACTGGACGACGACGTCGCCGCTGCCGACCGAATAAGCGTGGATGGCGGTGCTCGAATCGCCCGCCGTCGCGACCGAGCCGCTGGTCACCGAAACGTCGCCCGCCGAGTCGCGGAAGGCGATCGCCTCGATCCCCCGGCTCGCGTCGCCGGCCGTGGTCACCGACGTGCTGGTCACGCTCACCGCCGACGCGAAGGCCGAGATGCCGTCGCTATTGTCGCCGCCGGTCGTCGCGACGTTGGAGGTGACGACGATCGTCCCGGTGCCGGTGCCGTCATAGGTTCCCACGAGAACCTCGCCGGTCCGGGCGAGGATCGCCGCCGAATTGGCGCCCGCGGTGGACGCCGTCCCGGTGCTGATCACCTCGACCTGGCCGCCGTCGGAGTAGGCCTGGATCCCGGGACTGTTGTCGCCGGTGGTCGTCACCGAGCCGCTGGTGACGAGGACGCCGTCGACATATTCCTCTTCCGTGTCGGCAAGCGCGTTCGGGCGGGCGGCCTGCTCCACCCCGTCGCCGCTGCCCTGGATCGCGAAGATGCCGGCGGAATTGTCGCCCGCGGTGGTCACGCTGGTCGAGGTGACGACGACATGGTCACGGCCGATGGCGTGAATTCCGATCGAATCGTCGCCCGCCGTGGTGACGATGTTGCTGTCGATCTCGGTATAGAGATCGAAGGAGCGAGCGTAGATGCCGGTACTGCCCTGGCCGCCGGTGGCGACGGTTCCGCTGCTGCCGATGCCGACGCCATAATAAGCGGAAGCGGAGATTCCGGTGCTGCTCGATCCGCTGGTCGTCACCGAGCCGCTGACGACGAACGCTCCGAAACCGTCCTCCGCATAATAGCTGTTGCGCCTGATCTGGGTGGAGTCGGCAACGATGCCGATGCTGCGCTCGCCGGTTGTGACGACGGTGCCGCTGTCGACCGAGGCGTAATCGCCGGACGCGTAGATCCCGCCCGAATCGTCCCCTGCCGTGCTCACCGACACGCTGGTCACCGCGACGAAGGCGTCCCCAGCCGTATAGGCGCTGGCCGTGGCGTCGATGCCGGCGGAATCGGCCCCGGCCGTCGTCACCGAGCCGCTGTCGATGTCGACGCTGCCGTTCGCGGCCGACGCGGAGATTGCGGTGCTCGATCCGCCGCTCGTCGCAACGCTGCCGCTGGTGACCGAAACGTCGCCGAACGCCGAATCGTATTTGCCGGCGGATTCCGCGCTTGCCCTGATTCCGTCCGAAGACTCGCCGCCGGTCACGACCGCGCCGCTGACGACGACGACGTCGCCGACGTTGGACCGGGCGACGATGCCGCTGCTGGCCTCGCCGGCGGTGGTCACCGAGCCGCTCGTCACCGAGGTGGCCGCGTCGCCCAAGTCGGCGGCCGCGATGCTCGCGCTGTCTTCCTCCTCGCCGCCGTCAGTCGCGGGCCCGTAGGAATAAGCGAAGATCCCGGTGCTGCCGTCGCCCGAAGTGACGACGAGGTCGCTGTCGACTCCGACCAGGGCGCCGGTGCCGACGATTCCGTCGCTGTCGGCGCCGCCGGTGCCGACATCGGCGCTGACGATCGCCACCGAGCCGTAGGTCGAACGCGCGAGAATCCCCGTCGCCCCCGCCCCCGCCGTGTCGACGGCGCCGCTGTCGATGACGACGGCGCCCTCGTCGCTGGCGGCGTAGATGCCGAACGACTCCTCCCCCACCGTGCTGACCGAGAGGCTGGTGAGATCGATGTCGCCGATGCCGGTCGCGGCGACCAGCCCGACGCTCTGCGAGCCTCCGGTGATGACGGCGCTGCTCGCGATGGCGATGTCGCCGGCGCCGTCCGCCGCGACGCCGGTCTCGGCTGAGATGCCGGCGGATGCTTCGCCGCCGGTGGCGACCGTGCCGGTGCTGGCAATATCGATCCCGCCATTGACCGAACGGGCCTGGATGCCTGCGGCGGAGTTGCCGGCGGTCGTCACCGAGACGCTGCTGATCGTCACGTCCGTCCCGGGGCCGTCCCCGCGTCCGCGCGCCACGATTCCGCTCGCCCGCTCCCCGGCCGTCGTCACCGTCGTGCTGGTGACGCTCACCGCGCTCCCCTCGACGACGATCGCCGAGGAAGCGTCGCCGGACGTCGCCGCGCGGCCGCTCGTCACCTCGGCGGTGCCGCCGGCAACAGCGAAGATTCCGTTCGAGTTGCCGCCCCCGGTCGAGATCGTCTCGCTGTCGACTCGCGCATTGCCTTCTCGTGCGCTGGCGAAAATGCCGCCGCTGTACCGCCCGTCCGTCGCGATGGTGCCGCTCGCGACCTCGGCGTCGCCTGCGGTCGCCGTGACGGTGATGGCTCGGCTGATGTCGGCCGCGGTGGCGACCGATCCGCTGGTGACCGAGATCGAGGCGCCGGATGCCGATATGCCCTGGCCGACATAGCCTTCGGTTGCGACGGTGCCGGAGACGATGGTGACGGCGCCGCCTTGCTCGCTCACCGCCCGGATTCCGGTGGCATAGGCGCCGGACGTTTCGACCAGGCCGCTGTCGATGGTCAAGTCGGCGCTTCCGATGACCCTGATCCCGTAGCTGGAGGTGCCCTCGGTCGCGACGGATTGGCTGGTCACGGAGACGTTCTCGCCGCGCGCGTAGATCGCCCAGGCCTCCTCGCCGGCCGTCGCGACGCTGCCGCTGACGACCACCGTGTCGCCGGCGAAGCTGTTGGCGTAGATTCCGATGGAATCGTCGCCCGCCGTAGCCACCGACTCGCTGGTCACGGTGACGAGCCCGCTCTCGCCGCCCGGGAAGATCGCGCTCTTCGCGACGATGCCTTCCGAACCGTCGCCGGTGGTCGTGACCTGACCGCTGGTCACCGTCACGGCATTGCCCGGGAAGGTGAACCCGCCGAGGCTTTGAACGAAGATCCCGGCGGAATTGACGCCCTCCGTCGTCACCGTCTCGCTCGCCACGGTGAGGATTCCGGGACCGCCGATCTGGCTGCTTCCCGTGGACGCGAGGATGCCGCCGGAATCGTCGCCGATCGTCGCGACCGAGCCGCTGTCGATCGATACGTCGCCGGTTTCCGCCGACCGCACCTGGATGCCGCGGCTTCCCGGGCCGGCCGTCTCGACGGCATCGCTGGTGACGCTGATGTCGCTGTGGCCGAACGCGTAGATGGCGATGGAGCCGTTGCTCTCGGTCCGAACGAAGCCGGAATCGATGACGATGTCGCCGTCGACCGTCGCGTCGGCCGGCCCATATTGGGAGCCGACGAACGCGGTGATGCCCTGGGAATAGGGGCCGCTGACGACGACCGAGTCGCTCGAAATGCTGATTCCGCCGCGCGGAGTCTCGGCCCAGATGCCGCTGCCCTGGCCGCCTTGAGTGGCGATGGTTCCGCTGTCGATGGCGATAGTGCCGTCGGGGTCGGCGACGCCGTCCGGGGTTTCGATCTGGGCGAGGATGCCGAACGAACCGCCGCCCGAGGTGGTCAGGGCGTCGCTGGTGAGCCTGACCTCGCCGGTCGTGCTCCAGGCGCGGATCGCGATCGAGTCGTTGCCGCCGGTGGCGACGGTGCCGGCATCGACGACGGCATCGCCGAAGCGCGAGCGTGCGGAAATGCCGGTCGATCCCTCGCCCTGGGTCGACACCGAATTGACGGTGACGCTGGCGCCGGCCGCTTCGACGGCCGCGTTGACGTTGACCTCGCCGACGACGATGCCGGCCGAGAAGTCGCCCGCCGTGGCGACGCTGTCGACGGTGACGCTCGCGCTCCGGCGGCCGAAGGCGGCGATCCCCCGAGTATAGGCCTGGCTGGTGGCGACGTCGTCGAGGAGCACGGTGACGGTTCCGTTCGAGGCCGTCACTCGCGCCCCTTCGCCGTTGAACGGGCCGGCCTGGTCCGAATCGATCTCGGTGTCGGTCGGGCCGCGCAGGACGAGGTCGACGCCGGCCGTGCTGCTGCTGATCTGGACGGTGTCGTTCACCCGAACCCCGGGCTGGAGCACGACGGTGAGGTCGGCGACCGCGTCGTAATGGATGCCGTCCTCATAGGGATTGCCGGCCGGAGTGCAGGTGACGGTGCCTCCGCCCGGCGGCGGCGGGCCGCATTCGTTCTGCGCCAGGGCCGGAGTCGCGGCGCAGACGATCAGGCTGGTTCCGACGAGCCAGCCCGCGCGCGTCCGCCGACGCCTTTGAAGCGCGCTCGCGCCCGGCGAGCTCGGCAACGCTTCGGCCGCACGGCCAGTATCGGTTTCGGTCACAGCTTTCCCCCCTCCCGGCAGACTGGCGCGCAAGACCGCGCGAGTAAAGCGGGATTCTTTGTCTCGCAGAGGGTTAGCCCGATTTTTCGGCGCGTTCGGACCTGGGGGAAGTCGACCGCGCGCCGGCGGGCGGCCGTGCGCATATCTCCATCACGGTTTCGCGCAGCCAGCGATGGGCGGGATCGGCGTCGAGCCGCGGATGCCAGAGCAGCCAGACGGTGATCTCCGGCGCCGCAACGGGAAGCGGGAAGCCGAACAGGCCCTCGCGAAGGTTCGCGGTCTGCCGCTCCGGGACGCTGGCGACCAGGTCGGAGGAGCGAGCCAGCGCGACGGCGGCCGCGAAGCCGCCGACGATGGCGGCGATGTCCCGCTCGAGCCCGGCCGCTTCGAGCGCCTCGTCGATCGGCCCCCGCTCCTGCCCCCGTCGGGAGACGAGGATGTGCCTGCCCCCGGCAAAGCGGGCGGGCGTGATCTCGCCGCGGCTGAGCGGATGGCCGCTTCGGACAACGCCGATGAACCTGTCACGGAACAGGCTCTTCGCCCGCACCTCCGGGCTCGTCCCCTTGCCGATCACTCCGGTCTCCAAATCGACGTTGCCGTCGCGCAGCGGACCGCTGTCCTTGTCCGGCTTCGCGGCGAAGCGGAGCCGGACCCCGGGGGCCTGCTCGGCGATCCGGGCGATGAGGCCGGGTCCGAAATTCTCCGCGAAGCCGTCGCTGGCCCGCAAGGTGAAGGTCCGGGCGAGCCGGTCCAGGTCGAGCCTGTCGGCGGGGCGCAGCACGGCGCGCGCCTCCTCGACCAGCGGGCCGACGCGCTCGCGAAGTTCCAGCGCCCGCGGCGTCGGCACCAGGCCCCGCCCCGCCCTCACCAGCAGCGGGTCGCCGGTGGCCTTGCGAAGCCGTGCCAGCGCTCGGCTCATCGCGGACGGACTGAGCCTGAGCCGTCGCGCCGCCCGAGCGACGCTTCCTTCGGCGAGCAGCGCATCGAGCGTGGCGAGCAGGTTGAGGTCGGGTGGGGACATGTCCCGCGCCTTAATATGGCGTCATATGCACGAATACAATGCAAACCGTGCGTATTCCGCCACGTCCGGCGAGGCCCTAGCTTGCCCTTGGCTCCTTCAGGGGCCGGGACAAGGGAGGCTCAGGTGACAGCAATCGTCGCAGGACAAGATCGGCGCTCCGGGTCGGGTTCCGAACCCGCGGTGCCGCCGCGTGTGGCGCTGGCCGCGCTCGCGCTCGCCATGCTGCTCTCCTCGCTCGGCACCAGCATCGCGAACGTCGCCCTGCCCGCGCTGGCGGAGGCGTTCGGCGCTTCCTTCCAGCAGGTCCAATGGATCATGCTCTCCTATCTGCTCGCCGTGACGACCCTGGTCGTCAGCGCCGGTCGCCTCGGCGACCTGGTCGGCCGCCGGCGCCTGCTGCTCGCCGGCATCGCCTTGTTCACCCTCGCCTCGGCCCTGTGTGGAATCGCGCCGACCCTCACGCTGCTGATCGCGGCGCGTTCGGCGCAAGGCCTGGGAGCGGCGGTCATGATGGCCCTCGCCATGGC
>DATMVG010000253.1:0-2152 GCA_035563315.1 Allosphingosinicella sp.
GGCCGTAGACGTTGTCGCCGAAATAGACGTTCGACAGATAGCGGCTCAGGATCTCCTCCTTGCTGAGCCACACTTCGAGCCAAAGCGCGATCAGGGCCTCCTGGATCTTGCGCGCCGCGGTCCGGTCGGGGCTGAGGAAGCTGGTCTTGGCGAGCTGCTGGCTGATCGTGCTTCCGCCCTCGCGCACTCCGCCGGCGCGAATGTTGCGGACCATGGCGCGCAATATCCCCCACGGATCGACGCCGATATGGCTGTAGAATCGGCGGTCCTCGATCGCCAGGAAGGCCTGGCCGACATGGGCCGGAAGCCGCTCGACGGCGACGGGCTCGCCGATGATCGCGCCTCGCCGGGCGATCGGCTCGCCGTCGATCGACAGGATGGTGAGGCCCGGCGCCCCGACCGGCTGGAGCGAGCGCGACAAAGGCGCCGTGACGATAAGCCAGACCAGGATCAGGGCGAAGATGACCGCCGCGCCGAGGGCGAAGCGCTTGACCTTGCGAACGCGCGACAAGGGGGGCTGCGGCACCGCTTCTTCGGTGTCGACGGCTGAGCTTTCCAGTTCGGGACCCTCCCCAGCGCGCATCATCTTCATCGTCGGCTGAACGAAGCGCCTAGCAGCATGTTTCACGCATTGCGATCAAGCGTCGAACGGCCCCCCGGGCGACAGGTCGGCGGGCTTCACGCCGAGCCTCGCCAGCCCCTCCGGCCAGGCCGCTCCGGTGATCAGCGCCTCGGCCGCCTCGGCGAGGGCCGGCGCGGTCTGGAGGCCGAAGCCGCCCTGTCCGGCGAGCCAGAAGAAGCCCTGCGCTCCGGGCGCGAAGCCGACCGCGGGGGTGCGGTCGACGGTGAAGGTGCGAAGCCCGGCCCAGCGATGGGCGATGCGGGCGACGGACAGGGTGGTGTAGCGCTCCACCTTCGAGGCGGCGAGCGCGACGTCATATTCCTCCGGCTGGACGTCCGAGGGCGGAGTCTCGACCTCGTCGACCGGCGAGGCCATCAGCCGGCCCGATTCGGGAAGGATGTAGAAATCGTCGGCGGCGCTCTTCACGAACGGCCAGTCGCGGATCTCGGCGCCGGCGGGAGGGTCGACGACGATGATCGTCCGCCGAAGCGGCCTGAGGCCGAGCGGCGGCACCGCGGCCATAGCGGCGACGGCGTCGGCCCAGGCGCCGGCGGCGTCGACCACCACCGGCGCCGACCATTGCTCGCCCGTCTCGCTGAGGACAGTCCAGCCCGCTCCGCCGTTCCCGATCGCCGCGGCCCGCCGGCCGGTCAGCACCTCGCCGCCGGCACTCCGGATCTCGCGGGCGAAGCCCTGGAGCATGGCGTCGGCGTCGAGGCGAAGGCCGTCGGGATAGAGCAGCCCGGCGACCACGGCCTCGGCGCCGGTCCGAAGCGGCGGAAAGAGGCTTGCCATCTCCGCCACCGACGCCGGACGGACCGAGTCGGTATGCGCCGCCATGTTGCGGCCGAGCGCCTCGAGGACCGGCACCATCGCCTCGGTGGCGACGAACAGCGCCTTGCTTCGCCGGGCCAGGCGGCCGTCATTCTCGAGGAAGAAGGCGCGGCTATGGGCGGTCAGCGAGCGCACCGTGCGGTTGCCGATGCCGTAATGCGAGAAGGTCGCGCTTCGCCCCGAGCTGTGATAGCCGAGCCCCGCTTCGGCTTCGAGCAGGACGACCCGTCCGTGCCGAGCGAGGCGCGCGCCCGCCGAAAGGCCCGCGACTCCGCCGCCGACGATCAGGAAGTCCGCGCCGTCCACCGCGGCGCGCTAGCTCATTCGAAGGCGCGGGTCGACGTCGGGCGGCGGCGAGCCGGGCCGCCGCTCCGAGAATTCCCGGACCGGCCGGCCGAGCAGGGCGTCGACGATCCGCGCGCTGGCCCGTCCGTCGCCGTAGAGCAGGTCGCGGCGAGCGAAGCGGGAGCCGCGATCCGGATCGGCGAGCAGCGCGAGCATCTCGCCGAGGATGCGGTCGCCGTCGCGGCCGACCAGTCGCGCCGCGCCGGCGCCGACGGCCTCGGCCCGCTCGGTCACGTCGCGAATGACCAGCACCGGGCGGCCGAGCGCGACCGCTTCTTCCTGGACTCCGCCCGAATCGGTGAGGATGAGGTCGGCGCGCTGCATGAGGCGGACGAAGCTCGGCAAGGGGAG
>DATMVG010000254.1:0-3206 GCA_035563315.1 Allosphingosinicella sp.
AGCGCCTGGGCGCCGGCTTCGGCCGGCAGGTCGAGGAACGCCCCGACCGGCTCGCCGGCCTGGAACTGGGCCGGAGCCCCGGCCGGGGCCCTGTCGAACAGGAGCACGAAGTTGCGCTTGGAATCCCATTCGATCACGTGGGTCCGCCGGCCGAGCTCGGCCGATTCGTAGGCGATCGTCACCTGCCAGCGCCGCCGGTCGGATTCGAAGCGGACGTCGTCGATCCGGCCCGCCCCCTCGGCGAGCAGGGCGCCGTCCGGGCTGGCGTGGCGGCGAACGAAATCGGCGTCGACCGCCTCCTGGTAGAGGGTCCGATAGCGGTAATGGTAAGCGGCCTGGGCGGCCCGGTCGAAGCGCGGATAGGCGGCGCGCGAGCCCTTGGTGCCCGGCCAGAAGGCGGCGAGATTGGGGTTGATCCCGATCGTCATCACCGGCGCCTTGCGGCAGCCGTGGAGGATCTGGGGGTCGACGAAGCCGCCGCCGACCCGGCCCTCGAGCCACGGCGCCGGATCGGGCGCGGCCGCCTCGGCGCGGGCGCGGACCTCCGGCGGGAAATCGGAGGCGAAGGCATAGGTCGGATAGGGCCCGTAAGGCGGGTCCGCCCAGAACCAGCTGCAGGCCCGGCAGCGCGCCACCTCCTCGACCAGCCGCACCTCGAGCGGATCGGCGGCGGCATCGGCGGCGGGAGTCGCCACCGTCAGACCAGCCCGATGCCGGCGAGCAATTGCCCGCGGAGCTGCGCCATCCGCCCGGAGTCGATCTCGGCCGAATGGAGCATGCCGGTGTAGAAGTGGGCGTGGCGATGGGAGAAATAGAGGTGGCTGTCGGTCACTTCGAGATCGGGGCTTCCGCCGATGAAGTCGATCACCTGGGGCGCGGCCTGGAACAGCTCGCCCATGGCGATCCGCCGCGAATAGCCGAGCCCCTCGACTCCGAGGAGCGGCCAGGGCTCGAGCGGGGCGTCGGCCATGCTCGGCCCGAGCCCGCGGGCGAAGGATTCGAGCGAGCCCGTCTTCTTGAGGAAGCAGTGGAAGTTGAACAGGGCGAAGCCGGCCTCGGGCGGGAAGGCGCGCGGCCAGAAGAAGAAGAAGGCCTCCTCGCCGTCGGCGCGCGAGGGCCTGATGTCGAAGGCGTCGTCGAGCGCGGCGTCGAAGCGGAAGCCGTAATCGCCGAAATCGTAGCGGGCTCGGGACAGAAGGGCGGCGCGATCGAGCTGGCGGGCGGCGGCGGCGGGGTTGGCCATGGCTAGACCATGACCCGAAGCGCGAAGCGGCCGACCGGCTCCTCGGCGAGGACGAAGAAGGCGGCGGCGCCGAGCAAGGCGTAATTCTTGAGCGCGCTGCTGTGGTGGCCGGCATAAGCCAGCCACATCAGCGCGTTCGCCGATCCCGCCTGGGCGGCCGGGACGGCGGCCGCGACCTCGCCGCCCAGCTTCATCGAATCGGCGCGGTTGCGGATGTGGATGACGATTCCGGGGCCGGTGAACAGGAAGAGCATCAGCCCGGCCAGCCTGGGCAGGACTCCGAGCAGGATTCCGAGCCCGCCCAGGTACATGATCGCGACCCCCGCCATGGCGAACCAGCGGATCAGCTTGGTCCGGCCGGCGAGCGGCGTCCCGCGGAACAGGATCGCCGTCTCGTTGGCGGTCCAGTCCCGGGCGGCCCGGTCGCGCGAGTTCATCCAGGCCGCGTAGAGGAACACCCAGGCGACCGCGAGGCGAAGCAGCAGAAGCGCGACGTCCTGGTCGTGATAGTCCATCACTGCCTCCCTTCGCCGCGGCCGGCGATCCTCAGAATTCCCCCGATGCGGCGGCGTCGGCGGCGGTCACCCGGATGCCGGTCTCGCCGGCGTCGAGCCGGCGCCGCGCCTCGGCGGCCGCGGCGGGATTGACGAGCAGCTCGTTGGCGGTGAGCGCCGCCTCGGTCACTCCGACCGCGCGCAGGATGTCGAGCAGGGCGAAGCGGGTATTGTGGGCTCCGGTCGGCCGCACGCAGCCGTCGGCGTCGAGATCGGGCGCGATCCGGCCGTCCGGGCCGAGCTTGCCCTCGACGAGCTGGGCGGGCCCTTCGCTCTCGAGGCGAAGGATCGACATCGCCCTGCCGAGGCCGTCCATATGGCCGACCATCATGCACAGATCGGCGATCTGGTGGTCGACCAGCCGGTCCATCGCCTTGCCCTCGCCGGCGGCGCCGCCGGGCGAATCGTCGAGCCGGCGCAGGCCGGCGGCGACCTCGGCGGAATTGCGTTCCCTCAAGGCGGCGCGCGCGGCCGGTTCGAAGCGATGGGCCGAATGCGGCGCGCTCACCAGCGCCTCGGTCCAGTCGAGCAAGGCGAGCTCGAGCGGCCCGAAAAATTCCGCCGCGGCCGGCGCTCGATGGTCGAGCACGTGGACGGCGACGCCCTCGGCGCGGCGCGACGCCTCGGCCCGAGCCGCCGCCTGTTCCTCGGCGCTGAAATCGGGGCGCGCGGTCCGGCCGACGCCATATTCGTCGGCGAAGGCGTTGAACAGGAACATGGTGTGATGCTCGAGGCCGTAGCGGGCGCGGTTGAGCTTGTAGACCTTCTGGATCACGATCTCCTTGATGAGCCGCGAGACGTAGCCGCCGGTCTGGACGCCGTTGCGCCACTCGTCCTCGTTGAACAGGACGGGCAGCGAATAAGGCGGCTCGTAGCGGGCCAGCTCGGGATGGTGGAGCAGCAGGTAGACGAGGTTGCCCGGAAAATGGGCGCCGAAGCCCCAGCCATAGACTCCGACATTGGCGCCGCCGACGGTGAGGCCCTTGTCGCGGTCGGCGAAGCCCGGATCCTCGTAGGAGACGAGCGGGACCCGGGCGCCGCGAAGCGGCGCCGGTTCGACGACGAGGTCGCCGGCGAGGATCGCCTCGACCGGAAGCTCGACCCGCGGCGGAAGCAGCGGGCCGATGCCCTCGGCGCCGGCCTGGTTGAGGACATTGATCTTCTGGATGAGCTGGGGCGGCAAAGCGCCCTCCATCACTCCTGGCAGGAAGTCCTCGTCGAGGATGGTCAGTCCGGTGAAGACGCAGGTCAAGGCGACGAACTGGAGGCAGACGAAGGCCAGCTCGACGACGGCGGAGTCGACCAGCCGCTCGTTCTCCGCCGGGTCGATCTCGCCG
Source organism: Allosphingosinicella sp. (assembly GCA_035563315.1). Classification (GTDB taxonomy): domain Bacteria; phylum Pseudomonadota; class Alphaproteobacteria; order Sphingomonadales; family Sphingomonadaceae; genus Allosphingosinicella. The sequence goes on from DATMVG010000254.1 coordinate 3,135, forward strand.
CGAGCGCCGGCGGCGGCGCCGGCGATGTCGTCCACCGCCTCGCCCAGGCCGCGCCCGGCGGCGAGTGCCCGG
>DATMVG010000255.1:0-8069 GCA_035563315.1 Allosphingosinicella sp.
CCATTTGGCAAGGTGGCGATGCTACGCCGCTGACCAGGCCAGTCGAGTGGGGAAAGCCTTGCAGGTTCACGTCCATCTGCCCGATCGGGCGGCGGCGGCCGACGCCGCCGAGTTGATCGCCCGCTTCGGCGACTATGCCGCCAGCGAAGCGGCGGCGCGCGCCGACCGCAGCCGGGACATAGGCAACGTCCATCATTTCTGCCGGTGGCGGCAGGTGGAGCGGATCATCCTCCTGCTTGCCGCGGGGCCGGCGGGACATAGCCTCCATTGATCGCGGCCTACTGAGAAGAAAGGGAAATCCGTTCTGGCGCCGTACACTTGCGGCCGCTAGGATTCCCTTATGTTGCAAGTCGTTGCGGGGCGGCGTGCAGCGGCCCGCGCGGCTGCCCTTGCCCTCATCCTTTCCAGCGCCGCTGCCCTCGCGCAGCCGGCCGACCCGTTGGATGAGGTAGACGTTCCGCTCGATCCCTCGGCGCCGCTCGATCCCTGGCCCGACCTCGGCCTCGAATGGCCCGACGTCGAGGCCCCGGAGGGCGAGATCTCGAACCTGCCGGACGCGGCCGCCGCCGATTCCGGCGCGGCTCGGACCTACAGCTACGTTATAGCCGGCCTCGACGAGGCGGACGCCGCGGCGTTGCTCGCCCAGTTCCGCGAGCTCTCCGCGCTCGAGGAATATCGCGGCGATCCGGCCAATGCCGCCCAGGTCGACCGCCGCGCCCGGGCCGACGCCGAGCTTCTCGCCGAGCTGCTTCGGGCCCACGGCTATTATGCGGCGCTGGTCACCACCCAGGTCGATTCGGCGGCGGACGGCGGCTATGCGGTGACCCTCAACGCCGCGCCGGGCCTCGTCTACACCTTCGCCGAGGTCCGGCTGCCCGGGCTCGACGAGACGACGGGCGCCGACGCGCCGGGATTGCGCGAGGCCTTCGCCATTTCGGAGGAGGATCCCGTCGATGCCGCCGCGGTCAACGCCGCCCAGGCGGCGCTGCGGGCCGAGCTCGGCCGGCGCGGCTATGCCTTCGCCGAGGTCGCGGAGCCCGAGATCGTCGTCGACCACGACACCGGCACCGCCACCCTCGTGCTTCCGGTCCGGCCCCAGGGCGCCCGGCGCTTCGGCGGAGTGGTCGTCGAAGGCCGCCCCCTGTTCGGCGCCGGCCATATCGAGACCATCGCCCGCTTCGCCGAGGGCGATCCCTACCGGACGCCGCTGGTCGAGGACCTGCGCCAGGCGCTGGTCGCGACCGGGCTCGTCTCGACCGTCACCATCCGCCCGGTGGCGCGGGCCGGCAGCGATCTGGTCGATCTCGCCGTCGCGCTCGAGCCGGCGCCGATGCGCACCGTCGCCGGCGAGGCCGGCTACGGCACCGGCGAGGGCTTCCGGGCCGAGCTGAGCTGGCAGCATCGCAACCTGCTCCCTCCGGAGGGTGCGGTCACCTTTCGCGGAGTCCTCGGCACGCGCGAGCAGCTCGTCTCCGCCATCCTTCGCCGCAACAATTTCGGCCGCCGCGACCAGGTGCTGAACGCCCAGGTGGCGATCGCTCACGTCGACCGGCCCGCCTTCGACGCACGGACCTCGATCCTCGCCGCCGGGATCGAGCGGCAGAGCAACATCATCTGGCAGAAGGCCTGGACCTGGTCGGTCGGCGCCGAGCTCGCCGCCACCGACGAGCGCGACGTCGACCTCGCCAGCGGCACGACCCGGCGGCGGACCTTCTTCATCGGCGCGCTGCCCGCCTATCTCGGCTATGACGGGTCCAACGACCTGCTCGACCCGACCTCGGGCTTCCGCCTTTCGGGGCGGTTCTCGCCCGAGGCGTCGCTCCAGTCGGGCAGCTTCTTCTATGCCCGGGCCCAGCTCGACGCGAGCTTCTACCAGCCGGTCTCGCCGACGGTGACGATCGCCGGCCGCACCCGGCTCGGCACGATCTTCGGCGCCGGCCGCGACCGGATCGCCCCGTCGCGGCGATTCTATGCCGGTGGCGGCGGCTCGGTGCGCGGCTACGGCTTCCAGGCGCTCGGGCCGCGCGATCCGGTGTTCGACGACCCGATCGGCGGCCGCAGCCTGGCGGAGTTCGCGCTCGAGGCGAGGGTGCGCTGGCGCGACTTCGGGATCGTTCCCTTTTTCGACGGCGGCAACATCTCGACCTCGCCCTGGCCGCGCTTCGATAATCTGCGCTTCGGCGCCGGCATCGGCCTGCGTTATCACACCCGCTTCGGGCCGATCCGGGTCGACGTCGCGACGCCGGTCAATCCGCAGAGCGGCGACCCTCGAATCGCCGTCTACGTCTCGCTCGGGCAGGCTTTCTAGGTGGTCGAGATCGTCAGCGAGCCGGAGACGGCGCCGGCCGCGGCTCCGCCCGAGCCAAGGCGGCGGCGCGGGCTCGGCGGCCTGGTCAGCGGCCTCGCCAAGACCGCCGTCGTCGCCGCGATCGGCCTGATGCTCGTCGCCGGAGCGCTGGTGGTCCTGCTCGACACCGCCCCGGGACACCGCTTCATCGTCGACCGGATCGCCGCCATGACGCCCGGCTCCGGCCTGCGCATCCGGATCGGACGAATCGAGGGCTCGATCTGGGGCCGGACCTCGCTCAAGGACGTGCGGCTCTACGATCCCCAGGGGCTGTTCGCCGAATCGCCCGAAATCGAGATGGACTGGCGGCCGGTCTCCTTCCTGTTCAACCGGCTGCTGATCCACGAGCTGGAATCCGATCTCGTCATCCTTCACCGCTCGCCCGATCTCGTCGAGGCCGACGAGCCGGGGCCGGTGCTTCCCGAATATGATATTCACCTCGGCCGGCTCGACGTCCGGCAGCTGCGCATCGGCGAGCGGGTCGCCGGGCGCGAGCGGATCGGCAGCCTTCGCGGCGAAGCGGAGATCCGGAGCGGCCGAGCGCTGATCGGGCTCGAGGCGCAGGTCCGCGACGGCGGCGACCGGCTCCGGGTCCGGATCGACGCCGAGCCCGAGCGCGACCGGTTCGACGTCGAGGCCCGAATTCGCGCGCCGGCCGGGAGCGTCCTGGGGGCGATGCTCGGCACCCGCCGGCCGGTCAGCCTCGACCTCAGCGGCGACGGCAGCTGGGCCCGCTGGACCGGAGCGGCGAGGCTCGACGTCTCGGGGCGGCGGACCGCCGATCTGGCGCTGGCGATGAATTCCGGGCGCTTCCGGGTCACCGGCTGGGCGGCGCCTTCGCCGTTCCTCGGCGGGATGGGCCGGCGGCTGACCGAGCCGCGCCTGGCGGTCAACGCCGGCGGCACCTTCGACGACGGCCGGATCGACGGCCGGCTGTCGCTCCGTTCGGTGTCGCTTAGGCTGGAGGGGAGGGGGATCGTCGATCTCGGCCGCGGCCGTTACGACGGGGTCCAGGTCGCCGCCGAGCTGCTCCGGCCCGCCGCCATGTTCCGCAACATGACCGGCCGGCAGATCCGGATGACGGCCCTGCTCGACGGCCGCTTCGGGCGCGCCGACTTCGTCTATCGTCTCGCCGCGCCGCGGATCGCTCTCGACCAGACCGGCTTCGAGGAGGTTCGGGCGACCGGGCGGGGGCGGCTGTCGCGCGAGCCGGTCGCGGTGCCGCTGCTGGTGACGGCGCGGCGGGTCACCGGCGTCGGCGACGTCGCCGGCGCGATCCTCGCCAATCTCCGGCTCGAGGGGATGTTGCGGGTGACCGGGCGGCAGCTGACCGGAGAGCGGCTGACGCTGACCAGCGCCCGGCTGCGCGGCCTCGCCAGCCTGTCGGTGGTGCTCCGGACGGGAGATTACGTCTTCCTCGCCACCCCCGGAATGCAGGCCTATCCGATCCCCGGTTTCGGCGTGATCGACATGCAGAGCCAGCTTCGCGCCGTTCCCGGGCCGGGGCGGAAGGGCACGATGGTGACGGGCCGGGTGCGCGCCCAGGTGCGCCGGTTCGACAACGGCTTCCTCGCCTGGGTCGCGGGCGGGCTGCCGAGGCTCGACACGGCGCTGACCCGCGGGCCGCATGGAATCGTCCGCTTCGCCGACCTGCGCATCGCCGCCCCCAAGCTCGCTCTCGCCGCCCAGGGCTTCCGGCGGCGGGACAACACCTATTCCTTCGAGGCGGCGGGCCGGCACGGCGATTACGGGCCGCTTCGGCTGACCCTGGACGGCAGGCTGGAGCGGCCGCGCCTTGCCCTGCGGCTGGAGCGCCCCGTGCCGGCGCTTGGGCTTGCCAACGTGCTCCTCAACCTCGAGCCCGGCGCCGCCGGCTTCGCGTGGCGCGCGGAAGGGGGCTCGACCCTGGGGCCGTTCAACGGCACCGGCGCGATCCTCCTCACGCCGGGCCAGCGCGCGATCATCCAGGTAGCCGCCCTCAACGTCTCCGGCACCCGCGCGGCCGGGTCGCTGCGCTCCGATCCGGGAGGCTTCACCGGACGGCTCGACGTCGCCGGCGGCGGGCTGACCGGGCGGCTGCTGTTCAACCCGCTCGGAACGAACCAGCGCATCGCGGTCAGCCTTGCCGCCAACGAGGCGAATTTCGTCGGCCCGCCGGCGATCGTCGTCCGCCGAGGCACGATCGAAGGGGTGGTCCTGCTCGATCCGGCGGGCAAGTCGGTCGAGGGCCGGGTGGTGGCGCGCGGGGTCAGCCGAGGCCCGCTTTCGATCGCCGGCCTCGACGCCAGCGCCTCGCTTCGCGGCGGAGTCGGCCAGGTGCGGGCGCGGATCGCCGGATCGCGCGGCCGCGACTTCGCCTTCAACGCCGTCGCCGAGGTCGCCCCCGGCAGCTACCGGATCACCGGCAGCGGAACGCTCGACCGGCGTCCGATCGAGCTCGTCAGCCCCGCGGTCCTGACCAGTACTCCGGAGGGGTGGCGGCTCGGTCCGACCCGCTTCCGCTTCGCCGGGGGAAGCGCCAGCATCGCCGGCCTGTTCGGCGAGCGCACCGAGATCGACGCGCGGCTCGAGGCGATGCCGCTCACCGTGCTCGACATCGCCTATCCGCGCCTCGGCCTCGGCGGCATCGCCTCGGGGGTGCTGCGCTACCGCTCGGCCGTCGGTTCGGCGCCGCCCACCGGCGAGGCGAATTTGCGAGTCCGCCGGCTGACCCGGGCGGGGCTGGTCCTCTCCTCCCGGCCGATGGATATCGGCCTCAACGCGAGGCTCGACGGGGTCAATGCCGCGCTCCGGGCTGTGGCGGTCAGCGAGGGGCGCACGATCGGCCGCGCCCAAGCCCGGATCTCGCCGCTGGGCGCGTCGGGCAGCCTGCTCGACCGGCTGGCGCGGGCGCCGATGCGGGCGCAGGTCCGCTATAATGGCGCGGCCGACACGCTCTGGCGGCTGACCGGCATCGAACTGATCGATCTGAGCGGCCCGGCGGCGATCGGGGCCGACCTTCGCGGCACTCTCGAAAACCCGGTCATCAACGGCTCGGTCCGCACCGCCAATGCGCGGCTGGAAAGCGCCGTCACCGGCACCGTGATCGAGAATCTGCAGTCGGTCGGCCGCTTCGGCGGGTCGCGGCTTCGGATCGAGCAATTTCGCGGCACCACGCCGGGGGGCGGGACGGTGACCGGCTCCGGCGCGCTCGACTTCGCCGCCGCTCGGGGCGTCGGCATGCATTTCGACCTTCAAAACCAAAATGCCCAGCTGCTCGACCGCGACGACATCCAGGCCTCGGTGACCGGCGGCATCGCCGTCCGGTCGGACGGGCGCGGCGGAACCATCTCGGGCGACGTGAGGGTCACCCAGGGGCGCTTCCGGCTCGGCAGCGCCACCGCGGCAGCCCAGGTGCCGCGCCTCAACGTCCGCGAAGTGAACCGGCTCGAGTCCGATTTCGCTCCGGCCGTGCGCCGAATCGAGCCGTGGCGGCTGGCCCTCGACGTCGCCGCCCCGGAGCGGCTGATGGTGACCGGGCTCGGCATGACCAGCGAGTGGAGCGCCGACCTGCGGGTCGCGGGAACCGTCACCGAGCCGAGGATCACGGGCGACGCCGAGCTGATCCGCGGCACCTACGACTTTGCCGGCCGTCGCTTCGACCTCATCCGCGGCAACATCCGGTTCCAGGGCGAAAGCCCGGTCAACCCGCAGCTCGACATCGCCGCCGAGGCGCGCGTCCGCGGCCTCAATGCCCTGATCCGGGTGACCGGCCGAAGCCAGCGGCCCGAGATCGCCTTCACCTCGACCCCGGCCCTGCCGCAGGACGAATTGCTGTCGCGAATCCTGTTCGGCACGTCGATCACCAACCTGTCGGCGCCCGAAGCGGTTCAGCTCGCCGCGGCGGTGGCCTCGCTCAACGATCCCGGCGGCGGCCTCGACCCGATCAACGCTTTGCGTCGCTCGGTCGGGCTCGACCGGCTGCGCATCCTGCCGGCCGACGTGACCCAGGGTATCGGCACCCAGCTCGCGGCGGGCAAATATCTCGGACGGCGGGTCTATGTGGAGGTGGTGACCGACGGCCGCGGCTATTCGGCGACGGTCGTCGAATATCAGATCACGCGCTGGCTCAGCCTGCTGTCGAGCATCTCGACGATCGGCCGCGAGAGCGTCAACCTGCGCGTCTCGCGGGACTATTAGCAGCTCCCCTCCCTGCAAGGGAGGGGCTGGGGGTGGGTTGCGCGCAGCGCATTTCTGCTATCGTGCCAGCATGACAGCGCGCCGCGTGCCCCTGAAAGCGACAAGAAGAGCGCGCGCTCTTCGCACTCGCGCTACCGACCAGGAACGCACGCTCTGGCGGCTCCTCTCCCGCTATCGCCCAAAATTCACACGCCAGCTCCCGGTCGGGCCCTACACAGCCGATCTCGCCTGTCGGCAGGCTCGTCTTATCGTCGAGGTCGACGGCAGCCAGCATCTCGACTGCGCACAAGACACCGAGCGCACCCGGTTCCTCGAAGCAGAAGGCTGGACCGTCATCCGCTTCTGGAACAGTGAGGTCACCGGGAATTCCGAGGGTGTGGCGCAGGCCATCCTCATGAAAGCCGCCGAGTGCCTCGGCGGCACCCATCCACAGCCCCTCCCTTCCAGGGAGGGGAGGTCGAGACGGCGATGCTTCGAGCCTCCATCATGAATCGCCCACCGGCCCACGAACGGCATCGCCACCGCATCCGCAATATCATCGGCGGCTCGGCCGGCAACCTGGTCGAATGGTATGACTGGTACGTCTACGCCGCCTTCGGCCTTTATTTCGCGCCGGTCTTCTTTCCGCAGGGCGATCGGACCTCGCAGCTTCTGAACACCGCCGCGGTCTTTGCGGTCGGCTTCGTGATGCGGCCGATCGGGGCCTGGATCATGGGCATCTACGCCGACCGCAGGGGCCGCAAGGCGGGCCTGTCGCTCAGCGTCAGCCTGATGTGCCTGGGCTCGCTGATCATCGCCCTGATGCCGACCTACGCCACGATCGGGGCGGCGGCGCCGGTCCTGCTCGTCCTCGCCCGGATGATGCAGGGGCTCAGCCTCGGCGGTGAATATGGCGCCAGCGCCACTTACCTCTCCGAGATGGCCGGCCGCGAGAGGCGAGGCTTCTTCTCCAGCTTCCAATATGTCAGCCTGATCGCTGGGCAGCTGATCGCTCTCGCCGTGCTGCTGGTTCTGCAGCAGCTGATGAGCGAGGCGGCGCTGGAGGCGTGGGGATGGCGGATCCCGTTCGCGATCGGGGCGGTGCTCGCGGTCGTCGTCTTCTATATCCGCCGCCGCCTCGCCGAGACCGAGAGCTTCCACAACGCCCGGGCCTCGGACGCGCCCCGGTCGAGCAGCGCCAACCTGTTCCGCGACCATCCCCGCGAGGCCTTGCTGGTCATGGCGCTGACCGCGGGCGGGACCTTATCCTTCTACGCCTACACCACGTACATGCAGAAGTTCCTGGTCAACACCTCGGGCTTCGGCCGGGAGACGGCGAGCCAGGTGATGACCGCCGCCTTGTTCCTGTTCATGTGCCTTCAGCCGCTGTCGGGCGCCTTGTCGGACCGGATCGGCCGAAAGCCGGTGATGGCGGCGTTCGGCGCCCTCGGCCTCGTCTTCACCGTTCCGCTCTTCACCGCGCTCGAGACCGTCCAGAGCCCCTATGCCGCCTTCGCCCTCGTCATGGCTGCGCTCGTCATCGTCACCGGCTACACCTCGATCA
>DATMVG010000256.1:0-26498 GCA_035563315.1 Allosphingosinicella sp.
CGAGCGACTCGGCCGCCCGGTCGTAATCGCGGCCGGCCGCGGCGCGCGCCTCCTCGAGCTCGGTCAGTTGCGCCACGCCGGCTCCGATCGCGTCGAGGCGGGCGGCGAGCTCGTCCCTGAGGCCGGGCAAGGCGTCCGGCTCGACCTTGTGCTTGCGGGCGAGAGCCCGGATCTCGAACAGCCGCCGTTCCGCCTCCTCGAGCCGGTCCGGATCGAAGGCGAGCGCCTCGCGCGCGCGCTCGAGCATATCCTCGGCCTCGGCCGCCTCGATCACCGCCCGGTCGAGCGCGGCCAGGGTCGAGCCCAGCAGTTCGTGCTCGCCGGCTATGCGGTCGAGCCGCCGCGCCGCCTGGCGCAACCGGGCGAGTCCGCCTTCGGAGCCCTGAAGCAGCGCCTCGACCGCGCCCAGCTCCTCGCCGAGCCGGGCGCCGGCCTGCATCGTCGAGCGGAGGGTGGCGAGCGCTTCCTCCTCGCCCGGTTCCGGGCGAAGCCGGGCGAGCTCGTCGACGGCATGGTCGAGCCACTCGCGGTCGCGGCCGACCTCCTCGACGATCCGCCGGGCCTCGGCGAGGCGCTCATCCGCCGAGCGCAGCCGATGCCACGCCGCCGCGGCCGGCGCCGGGTCGATCCGTCCGTAGGCGTCGAGCAGCGCGCGATGGCCGCGCGGGTTGAGCAGGCCGCGATCGTCGTGCTGGCCATGCACCTCGACGAGCCGGGCGCCGAGCTCGCGCAGCAGGCCGGCGGAGACCGACTGGTCGTTGACGAAGGCGCGGCTGCCGCCGTCGGCCTTGACGATTCGGCGGATGACGAGCGGCTCGCCGGCCTCGCCGGCAAGGCCGTTCTCCTCGATCAGGGCGAGGGCGCCGTGGCCGCCGGGCAGGTCGAAACCGACGCTGACCGTCGCCTGCGCCTGGCCGGCCCTGACCAGGGCGCTGTCGGCGCGCGCTCCGAGCGCCAGGCCAAGCGCGTCGAGCAGGATCGACTTGCCGGCCCCGGTCTCGCCGGTCAGCACGCCGAGGCCGGGCCCGAATTCGAGGTCGAGCGATTCGATCAGCACGACGTCGCGGATCGAGAGGCTGGTCAGCATGCATTCCCGATTAGGCGGGAATGGCGGTTCAAGGCTAGTTGGTTCCGGTCGTCGCCGCCGCCGGCGCCGCCTGCGGGGCGTGGCGCTGGACCAGGTTGTAGGCGCGTTCGTACCAGCGGGTGCCCGGATAATTGGCGCCGAGCACGGCCGCGGCGCGGCGCGCCTCGTCCGGGATGCCGAGCGCGAGATAGGATTCGGTGAGCCGCATCAGCGCTTCCGGCGTATGGCTGGTGGTCTGATATTCGTCGACCACCATCCGGAAGCGCATGACCGAGGCGAGCCACTGGTTGCGGCGCTGATAGAAGCGGCCGACCTCCATTTCCTTGCCGGCGAGATGGTCGCGAACCAGATCGATCTTGAGCCGAGCGTCCTCGGCATAGGTCGTCGTCGGGTAGCGCCGGACGAGCTCGCCGAGCGAATCGAGCGCCTGCCGGGTCACCGCCTGGTCGCGGGTGACGTCAGTGATCTGCTCGTAATAATTGAGGCCGATCAGGTAGAGGGCGTAAGGCGCGTCGCGGTTGCCCGGGTGGATCGACAGGAATCGCCGCGCCGATTCGATCGACTTGGTATGATCCCTCGCCGCATAATTCGAGAAGGCGCTCATCAGCTGAGCCCGGCGCGCCCACACCGAATAAGGATGCTGGCGCTCGACCTCGTCGAACAAAGCCGCGGCGACGTCATATTGCCCGCTTTGCATGCGCTCCCAGGCGGCGTTGTAGAGCGTGTTGACGTCGCGGGCGACGTAGCGCGTGTCGGCCTTGGTGCGCCCGCCGCCGAAGGTGCCGCAGGCGGCGAGCGGGACGAGGGCGGAAGCGGCGGCGACGATCAGCAGCGGGCGCGAAATCTTGGACATGGCGGGCTTCTTAGCTGAGGGTTCGGGCGAGGCCAAGCGGACTTGATATCGCCGTCCGGCCGATGAACCGGCCTTTAATGCGGAGCGCGGCCTTAACCCGCCGACAGCGCTTTTCTGCTAGGGCGCCGCGATGCTTCGGGTGCTCACCTTGGCGACCTTGTTCCCCAACTCGGCACGTCCGACGCTGGGCGTGTTCGTGGAGCGCCAGACGCTCGGCCTCGCCGAGCGCGGCGATGTCGCCGTCCAGGTGGTCGCTCCGGTCGGCCTTCCGGCCTGGCCGCTGTCGCTCCATCCGCATTATGCGCCGCTCCGGCGATTGCCGATGGAGGAGTCCTGGAAAGGCCTCGAGGTCCATCGGCCGCGCTACCGGGTCTGGCCGCTGATCGGCGCCCGGCACACGGCGCGCGCCATGGCCGACGCTCTGCTGCCGATGCTCCGCGACCTTCGCAGCCGCTTCCCGTTCGACGTGATCGACGCCGAATTCTTCTGGCCGGACGGGCCGGCGGCGATGCGCCTCGGCGCCGCGCTCGGCGTCCCCTATTCGGTCAAGGCGCGCGGCAGCGACATCCACTTCTGGGGCGGCCGCGAGGGGATAAAGGGGCAGATCGTCGCCGCCGGCCGCGGCGCTCGCGGGCTGCTCGCGGTCAGCGAGCCGCTCAAGCAGGCGATGACGGGCCTGGGCATTCCGGCCGACCGGATCCGGATCCACCGCACCGGGGTGGATCTCGACCTCTTCCGCCCGGGCGGCCGCTCCGCCGCCAGGGCCGCGCTCGGCGTGTCCGGGCCGCTGCTCCTCACCGTCGGCGGCCTCGTCCCCGGCAAGGGCCAGCGCTTCGCGATCGAGGCGCTCGGCCGGATCCCCGGGGCGACGCTGGCGCTGGTCGGCGAGGGTCCTGACCGGCCGGCGCTGGAAAGGCTGGTGCGGCGGCTTGGCCTCGAGCGGCGCGTTCGCCTGCTCGGCAGCCGTCCCCATGCCGAGCTCGCCGCCTGGTTCGCCGCCGCCGACGTCACCGTCCAGCCGAGCGCCAGCGAAGGACTCGCCAACGTTTGGGTCGAATCGCTCGCCTGTGGGACCCCGGTCGTGACCTGCGACGTCGGCGGCGCCCGCGAAGTGATCGACCGGCCCGAAGCGGGGCGGCTCGTGCCGCGCGATGCCGCCGCCATTGCCGCGGCGGTTCGCGATCTGCTCGCCGCGCCGCCCGATCCCGGCGCGGTGCGCAAGGCGGCGGAGAGCTTCGACTGGGGCCGCAACAGCGCCGAGCTGTTCGACCATCTCGCCGGGGTCGCGGCTAGAGCGGCATGAGCGCGGCGGCGATCCAGCGTCCCTCGGCGCGGAGCACGCCCCAGGTGCGGGCGGCGGCGCGGCTGTCCATCGCCTCGACTCCGATCGAGCGCGCCTCGAGCGCCTGAACCAGAGAGCGCGGAGCGAAGGCCATGGCGGCGCCGGTGCCGAGGATCAGGAATTCGGGCGGCGGATCGAGAGCGACGATCTCCGCGAGGTCCTCGGGGGTCAGGTCGGCGAGCCGCGGCGCCTGCCACCGAGTCCCCCGCTCCGGCGTCAGCAGCACTGCGGCATGGCTCTCGCCGTCGACGACGAAACCGCGCTCGGAGAAACCCTGGACGACCGGCCCCGATGCGGGGCGGTCTCGATCAAACCTTGGCGCCGTCATAATTTTCGTTGCGCGGGCCCCGCTCGGCGCGGCTCACCGGATCCTTGGGGAGGAAGCTGTCCGAGGTCACCTTGAGCCAGATCAGCCAGGGCGCGGCGATATAGGCCGTCGAATAGGTGCCGATGATGACGCTGATCAGAAGGGCCGCGGTGAAGCTGAAAATCACGTCCGGGCCCAGGAAGAAGAGCGATCCCAGCGCCAGCAGCATCGCGAAGTTGGTGGCGATGGTGCGCGACAGCGTCTCGTTGACCGACAGGTTGATCAGCGAGCCGATTTCCATCTTGCGGTATTTGCGCAGATTCTCTCGGATTCGGTCGTAGATGACGATCGTGTCGTTGAGCGAATAGCCGATCAGGGTCAGCAGCGCGGCGACGACGTTGAGGTCGAACTCCATCTGGGTGAGGGCGAAGAAGCCCAGCGTGATGGTGACGTCGTGGAACAGCGAGAAGAGCGCGCCGACTCCGAATTGCCATTCGAACCGGAACCAGATGTAGATGGTCACTCCCACCATCGCGAGGAGCAGGGCCAGTCCCCCGGCCCAGACCAGCTCCTCCGACACCTTGCCCGACACCGTCTCCACGGCATCGACCCGAACGCCCGGATAGGCTTGGGTAAGGGCGCGGCGCATATCGCTCGCCGCCCGGTTCGCACCCTCCTCGCCGCCTTCCGGAAGCGGCATCCGGATCGAGATTTCCCGAGGCGAGCCGAACTCCTGGACCGAGGCCTCGCCGTGGCCCAGGCCGCTGATCCGCTGGCGCAGATCCTCGAGCTGCGGCGGCTGCTGGAAAGTGACCCGGACCATCTGGCCGCCGGCGAAGTCGACCCCGTAATTGAGCCCCTTGACCGCGAGCACGGCGATCGACGCGGCGATGAGCAGCGTCGAGATGGCGAAGGCGATCGTCCGCCAGCGCAGGAAATCGATGTTGGTATTGTCGGGGACGAGCTTCAGCAGGCGCATGGCGGGCCTTTCGCGGTCGCTCCGGCCGAACAGGTCCCTCGCTCGGGAAGGGTGGAGGACGTCATATCACGAGCTCCTTGGGGCGCTTGCGAAGCCAGATCGACACGAACATCCGGGTCACGGTCACGGCGGTGAACACCGAGGTGACGATGCCGATCATCAGAACGACCGCGAAGCCGCGCACCGGACCCGAGCCGAAATAGAAGAGCAGGGCCCCGGCGATGACGTTGGTGACGTTGGCGTCGAAGATCGCCGACTGAGCTTCCTTGTAGCCGTGCTCGACTGCCTGCATGACGTTGCGGCCGCGCCTCTGCTCCTCGCGGATGCGCTCGTTGATGATGACGTTGGCGTCGACGGCGGCGCCGACCGTCAGGATGAAGCCGGCGAGGCCGGGCAGCGTCAGGGTCGCGTTCATGATCGCCATGATGCCGAGGATCAGGGCGACGTTGAGCAGGATGGCGATGTCGGCATAGATTCCGAACCGGCCGTAGGTCGCGATCATGAAGATCAGGACGAGAAGGCTTCCGATCGCCATGGCGATCGCGCCCTTCTGGATCGATTCCTTGCCGAGATCGGGACCGACCGTGCGTTCCTCGACGACGGTGAGGTCGACCGGAAGCCGGCCCGAGCGAAGCGAGATGGCCAGCGCGTTGGCGGTCTCGACGGTGAAGCTGCCTTCGATCTCGGCCGCGCCGCCGAGGATCGGCTCGCGGATGTTGGGCGCCGAGAGGACGATGTTGTCGAGGATGATGGCGAAGGGCCGGCCGACATTCTCCTGGGTCACCCGAGCGAAGCGCCGGCTGCCGGTGCCGTCGAAGCGGATCGTCACGACCGGAGCGCCGCTGGTCTGATCGAAGCCCTGCTGGGCGTCGGCGATCTGGTCGCCGGTGATGATCGCCCGGCGCTGGACCGCGATCCGGCCGGTCGCGCCGCCCTCGGGATAGGGCAGGATCTGGCTTCCGACCGGGGCCCGGCCCGACTGCAATTGCTCGGGCGTGGCGGTGAGGTCGACCAGCTTGAACTCGAGCCGGGCGGTTCGCCCGATCAGCGCCTTGAGCGCCTCCGGGTCCTGGAGGCCCGGGACCTGGACGACGATCCGGCTCGATCCCTGGCGGATGATGGTCGGCTCGAGCGTCCCAAGCGCGTTGATCCGGCGGTCGATCACGTCGCGCGCCACGTCCATCGCCTGGTCGACGGCGGCGCTGAGGCCGGCGCCGGTCTGGGTCATCGAGATCCGGTTGCCGTCGGCGACCCTGACGTCCCAGTCCGGCTGGCCGGTGAGGCCGGCCGGCTGGCTCTGGGCGCGCACCAGGGTCAGCGCTTCCTGGACCTGGGCGGGGTTGCGGACGAGGAAGCTGAGCCGGTTGTCGCTGGTCGAAAGCTCGCCGATCTCGATGCGGGCGCTGCGCATCTCGCGGCGGACGATGTCCTCCATATTCTCGAGCCGCTGGCGGGCGACTCCGCCGGTCTCCGCCTCGAGCAGCAGGTGGCTTCCCCCGGCAAGGTCGAGGCCGAGGCTGATCTGCGGCCCAAGCCAGGGCGGCAGCTGCTGGGCCATGCGCTCGGGAAGGAGGCTTGGAATCGCGTACCAGACCCCGACGATCAGAGTCAGGGTGACGGCCCAGATCTTCCAGCGCGGGAAATCCAGCATGAGGTCAGTCGTTCGCCGGCTTGGTTCCGTGGGGCCGGATGTCGCTCAGCATCGTCTTGACCACGCGAACGCGAACCCCCTGCGCCACCTCGAGCTCGATTTCGCTCTCGTCGACCTTGGTCACCTTGCCGATCAGGCCGCCATTGGTGACCGCGGTGTCGCGCGGCTTGACCGCGGCGACCATCTGCTGGTGCTGCTTCACCCGCCGCTGCTGAGGGCGGATGAGGAGGAAGTAGAAGATGATGAAGATGAGGACGAGCGGGAAGACCTGCACCATGAAGGAGGCGGCTCCTCCCGGTGCGGCGCCGCCGGCCGCGGCATAGGCTGGGGATGCGAACATTCTTCCCTCTGGGTTGGGGCCCGGCGCGAAAGACGCTCGTCCGGAAAGCGCGAGGCGACTATCATGGTGACGCACCGTTGCCAAGGCAAGGCGGCGGCAGGTCAGGGAGGCTTGGAATGATCATCGTCACCGGCGCCGTCCGCTTCGGCAACGGCGAGATCGAGCGTCTGCGCAGCGCTCTGGTCGGCAATATCGAGGCGTCGCGCAAGGATGCCGGCTGCGAGGCCTACAGCTATTCGGTCGACCTGACCGAGCCCAACCTGCTTCGGATCGCCGAAATCTGGCGCGATGAGGAGTCGATGGACGCCCACAACAAAAAGCTGCCCGAGCTGATGGCGGCCCTTGGCGACGCGAAGATGGACGGGATCAGCGTCACCGCCTACGAGGCGCGCTATCTCAAGAACGTCATCGGCGAATAGCGAAGGGGACAGTTACTTTCACGCGCGGCCGCTCTCAATAGGCACGTCCGTGGGGAAAGTAACGGTCCCCAATCATTGCGGGGCGAGGATCATCAGGGTCGAGGTGCCGTGGGCGAGCAGCTTGCCGTCGCCGGCGCGAAGCTGGGCCTCGGCGGTGGCGAGCTGCCGGCCGCGGCTCACCACCCGGCCCTCGCAGCGAACGAGGCCGATGTCGGCGGCGATCGGGCGGACGAAGTTCACCTTGGTCTCGACCGTCGTGTAGCCGAGGCCCGGGTCGAGCTCGCTATGGAGGGCGCAGCCGGTCGCGCTGTCGATCAGGGTCAGCGCCCAGCCGCCATGGACCCAGCCGAGCGGATTGAGCAGCTGCGGCCGAGCCGCGCCTTCGAACACGGCCCGCCCGGCCTCGACCTCGACGAGGCGGAAGCCGAGCGGCTCGGCGATCGGCGGCGCCGGCACCTCGCCGTCGATCATCGCGCGAAGGAATTCGAGGCCGCTTCGATCGCGCCTCTGCTCGGGGGTGCTGAGGCCGTAGTCCACAAGCGGCTCTCCTTCGGTTTCGAAATGCAACTAACGGGCGTCGGCGCCGAGTCAACCGCCTTGCCTCGGGCGGCGCCCCAGCCTACATCGCCCGCCTTGGTCGGGGCGTAGCGCAGCCTGGTAGCGCATCACACTGGGGGTGTGGGGGTCGCTGGTTCGAATCCAGTCGCCCCGACCATTCGCGCCCGATCAGAAGCCGGGCAGCTCCACGCCCTCGCGCTCATTGTCCCAGATCATCGCGACGATCCGCCAGCCGCGCTCGGGGTCGCGGAACAGCTGGATCGAGTTGATTCCGCGCCGCTCGGGCTCGGCGTCGCCGAGGGCGGCGCGCGCCTCGTAGGCGCTCCAGACGTGGGCGATGTTGCCGAACAGGTCGATCCGCCGGGCGATCTCGATCTCATGAAAATCGTTGGCCGCGAAATAAGGCGCGGTATCGCGGGCATAGTCGTCGAGGCTCATCATCTTCATCGCCGGCTTGCCGTCGGCATCGATCCAGGTCCGGATCTGGCGGGCGTCGGGGTGGAAGCTGTTGGCCTGCCGGGACCAGTCGCGCGGCCCCTTCGGCCCCGAGATGGTCGCGTACATTTCCGCGACCGCCGCGGCGATCGCCTCGCGGTCGGTTTCGTCGTTCATTCGCTCGCCCTTTCCGCCCGGAGCACCGGGCCGTAGAGCCGGCCGATCCCGATCAGAGCGACGCCCAGCCCGAGGAAGGAGAGGATCCGCCATATCCCCTCGAGCTCCGAGGCGTCGACCAGGAAAACCTTCAGGATCGTCGCCGTGAGCAGGAGCAGGCCGGCCAGGCGCAGCGCCTTGTCGGGCAGCCTCATCCCCGCGACCAGCAAGGCGATCGCCAGGATCAGCCCAGCCAGCGAGTAACCGTAAAATTCCGCGATCGGCATGTCGGGGCCGGTGAGGATCGGCCCCTGGAAGGCTTGGCGCACCAGCAGCATCGCGCCGGCGACGAGGCTCGCCAGGAAGGCGACCAGCCAGAAGCCGGAGCGGGGGGCGTGGTCGGCGCGCCTCCGCGCGAGATAGAGCCACACCGCGCTCAGCAGATATTCCGGCACGATGAGGTTCGCCACCGGAACCGTGCCCACCGACTGTTCGGCCCAGGCCGGATTATGGACGAACAGGTCGAACCAGATCAGCCGGGCCGCGGCGAAGGCGGTGAGCAGGGTGCCGCCGAGACGGACGAGGTCCGGCTCGAGCGCGATCGAGCGGACCCGGCCGGAGCCGAGCAGCCAGCCGAGCGCGAACAGCGCCTGGGTGATCAGGGTCCGCTCGAGCAGGCCGCGGGCGACGAAATCCTCGGTGCCGGCGAGGCCGAACGCCTGCTTGAACCAGACATAGAGCGCGGCGACTCCGAACAGCCCGGCGACGACCGGAAGGGCGCGGCGAGCGCCGAGGGGGAGCGGCGGCAGCGCCAGGCGCAGGCCGACGAGCAGCAGTGCCGGCAAGGCGAGCGCGTAGAGCGCGGTGAGTGTCGGCGGCAGGTCCGGGGCGAGCACGGGATCGCCGACCAGCGCGGTGAAGGAGGCGGCGGACAGCTCGGGCACCATCCAGACCGAGCGCGCCACCGCGATCGCCGCCGTCGCGGCGGCGACGGTGGTCAGCGCCACATCCCCGAGCCGCCGGGCGGCGAGGCCGACCGCCAGCGCCACGACCAGCCAGCCGGCGGCGATCAGGTCGGGCGGGAGCAGGTCCCAGACCGACGCGCCGAGGAGCATGGCCGCGTCCGCTCCGGCGATCAGCAAGGCAAGGTCCGCGGGCGCCTTCGCGGACGCTCGGCGTCGGTTGAGCCACGCCAGCGCCGCCGGCCCGAGCGCGAGCGCGAGCATCAGCCCGCCCCAGGCGGGGCGGTCGAGCAGTTCCGGCCGCGCGGCGCGGACGATCAGCGCCGGTCCGGCGAGCCCGGCGCAGGCGATGGCCGTCCACAGCAGGCGTGGCCGCCATGCGCTCAAGGCGAGCCCGCCGAGGCCGAAGAGCGCGGCGATTCCCGCCGCGGCGCCCGGCACCAGCGGATCCTGGCCGGTGGTCGCCTTGGCGAGGAGCAGGAGGAGCGCGAGCAAGGCGGCGAGCGGAGGCGCCAGCCAATAGTCGCGGCGAATCAGGGCAAGCGCCATGCTCGCCAGGGCGAGCGCGCCGAACAGCGCCCAGGCGGCGATTCCGAGATCGGTGCGAGCGACCAGCACCGCCAGCTGCACGATCCCGATCGCCAGCGGCTGGATCAGCCCGAGCTCGCGGCCGCGGCCCGGCCGCACCATCGCGGCCCCGACGGCGAGAAGGACGATGAACGCGCCCGCGGCGAGGGCGTCGTCGGCGGGCTGATAGAGCAGGTAGCCGCTCCAGACGAAGCTCAGCCCGACCGCGGCAGCGGCGAGCCAGGTCCAGCCCCGGCGCCAGGCCACCAGGAAGATGGCGACGTTGAGAAGCGCCAGATAGGCGAGCAGCGGAACCGCCCCGGCGTCCGGATCGCCGACCAGAAGGGGCGTCAGGAAGCCGCCGGTCAGGCCCATCACCGCGGTGGGCGAGCCGTGCCTGAGCGAGAGGCCCAGGGCGGCGGCGGTGATCGCCAGCATCGCCGCCGAGGCGGTGGCGGGACCGATCAGCCCGTAGAGGATGTGGGTGCCGTAGGCGGTGGCGTAGAGGACGGCGAGGCCGGCGCCGACCAGCGCCTGGGCGATCCGGGGATCGTCGGCGAGGCGTCCGGCGCGCGCATATTCCCCACCCGCCACGAACAGCAGGCCGAGAATGGCGGCCGCGGCCATGCGCACGCCGGGCGTGATCAGGCCGATGGAGAACCGGATGATCAGGATGCCGGCGACGGCGAGGGCGATGCCGCCGATCCAGATCAGCATGTTGCCGCCGACCAGCCGCTCGAACAGCGCGCCGATCGTCTCCTTGGGACGGGGTGGCGCCTCGACCCGCACCTCGTCCCCGACCGGGGGCTCGCTGCTTTGAGCGACCGCCAAGGGTCCGGCAGGGGCGGCCTTCGGCGTCTCGAGCGGCGGCGCAGCGGGCCGTTCGGCCATTGGTTGCGCGTCGACCCGCCGCGGGCCACCCGCCTCCAGCACCGCCGGCCGGCGCTCGCCCTCCTCCAGCGCCGCCAGCCGCCGCTCGAGCCTGGCCAAGCGCTGCTTGAGGTCGCGGTTGGCGACGAACAGCGCCACGATCAGCGCGCCGAACAGCAGGAACGTCAGCAATCCCATCCCTGTCCTCGCTAGACCGGCGGGCCGCCGCTGTCAGCGTGAATCCGCTGGACAGGCCGCCGGCCCCCGCGCAGGCTGGGGCGTGGAAGGGTCCACATGACGATGCCGATCCGGATGATGCTCGCCGCCCTGGCGCTCGGGTGCGCCGCGCCGTCGGCCGCCCAGGAGCAGGGTCCCGCGCCCCTCGCGGTCGAGCGCACCGACGGCAGCACCATCCACTATTATCTCGAGCGGCGGCCGCGCGGGCGCCAGCCGCTGCTCCTCATGCTGCAGGGCTCGGGCTGCGATTCGGTCACCCGCAATGCGCGGCTGGGGTGGACGGCCGGCCTGCTCGCGCCGCGCTCCGCCGTGCTCACGATCGACAAATATGGCGTTGCCCCCGGCGACGAAGGCGAGCATTGCTCCCCCGAATTCCGGCGCGGCAACACGCTTCGCCAGCGCGTGCTCGACGCCCTCCAGGTCGTCGCCGCGCTTCGGCGGGAGCGGTGGTGGGACGGCGAGCTGATCCTGTTCGGGGGTTCCGAAGGCGGCGCGGTGGCGGCGATGCTCGGGCCGCTCGTGCCGGAGACTCGGGCCGTCATAATCTGGTCCTCCGGCATCGGCCTGCCGATCGGCGACATGATCCGCCAGGCCTTGCCGCCGCCGATGCAGGCCGAGGCCGAGCGGATCTTCGCCGAAGCCCGAGCGAACCCGACCGGGGAGCGCCAGTGGGCCGGCGCAAGCTACCGGTGGTGGGCCGATGCGATCGATCTGGTGCCGGCGCGCAGCCTGGCGCAGACGCCGGCGCCGGTGCTCCTGATCCACGGCACGCGGGACGACTCGGCCGTGATCGCCAGCGCGCGGGCGGCGCGGGACCTGGTCGTCGCCAGCGGTAAAACCGATTTCGTCTACCGCGAATATGAGGGCTACGATCATTTCATGGTCGACCCCGCCGGAGTCGATCGTCGCGCCGAGGTTGCGGCGGCCGCCGCCTCCTGGCTGCGCAGCCTCCCGCGCCGCTGAGCCGCCGGCAAAGTCCCAGCCGAGCAGGCTCTCGAGACCTCGCCTAAGGCGCGACGCGCTAAAGCATGATCATCTTTCACAGAACCGCTCATCCTGAGCGGGTTTGGGTCAAGCTAGCCCGATAGCGCCTTAGCTCAATCCAGCCCTGCTCAGGATGGCGGGTTGGGGACAAGCTCGCTCGATCACGTTCTAGATCCGAGTCAGCGGCACCTGAGTGACGTCGCCCACCCAGCCGGCCCGCGCTCGGGCGAGGTTGCGGTCGGCGGAGGCCGAATTGCCGATCCGCCGCTCGGCCAGCGACAGCGCGTAGAGCGCGAGGGCGTCGTTGGGCCAGCGGCGCAGGGAGGCGAACAGCTGGTCGCGGGCCCCCTCGGCGTCGCCGCCGGCAAGCAGCGCGGCGGCCAGGCTTCGGCGCACCGAATACCAGAAGAGCGGCGGATCGTTGCCGAAATTGGCGGCGAGCTGGCGGTCCATCGCCTTGCGGTAGGCCGCGGCGGCCGACCCATGGTCCCCGGCGAGCATCGCCGCCCGCCCTTCGAGGACAAGCTGCAGGACCTCGACCAGGGGAGTCCCGTAAGGGCCGAGCGACGGCGCGTCGGTCCCTTCGCGCAGGGCGGCGATCGCCCGTGCCTCCGCCCGCACCGCAGCCGCGTCGCTCCGCCGCGCCATCGCCTCGCCTCGCGCATAGTGGCGATAAGCCTTGTCCAGTGCGTGCTCCGGCTCCGGGCTTCCCGCCAGCTCGGCGGGGTCGCCGTGGAGGCCGGCCGCATAGAAGGTCGACGAGCCGAGCAGGCGCGACGGCGGCGTGACCTCACCGCTCAGATATTCTTCGCGATACTGGCGCGCGACGGCAAGGGCCGTCTCGCCGTCGCCGCGGGCGAGGGCGCTGTTCATCGCGAAGTGCATGTTGTGCCTGCGCAGGGCCCAGCGATACTCCGACCGAGGCGGGCGAACCCGCTGCTCGTAATCGCGGTCGACCGCGATCGCCGCCACGTTGACGACGGCGGCGTCCCGGTAGCGCCCGACTCCGTAGAAGCTGTGCGAGGGCATGTGGACCAGATGGCTGGCGCCCGGCGCGATCCGCCCCAGCCGCTCGGCGAACGGCACGGCCAGGTGCTGGCGGTCGATCCAGTCGGTAAGGTGGATGTAGAAATGGATCGCCCCGCCATGATCGGGGTTGCGCGCGAGCACCCGCTCGATCAGCCGCTGGGTGAGCGAGCCCGGGTGCATCTCCTCGGCGACCTGCATCCGGGCCGAGGCGGCGATGATCGCGACGGTGTCGTCGCGAGGCAGGCGAAGCGCGGCCGCCTCCATGAAGGCGGCATAAGCGGCATTGTCGAACGTCTCTCCCGCCGCGGTCCGGATCGCCATTCCGCGCACCAGCAGCCGGTCGCGCTCGCCGAGCCTTCCCGCCAGCGCCGTCGCCCGCTGCGCGGCGGCCCGAGCGGCGGCGAGCTCCTCGGTCCGCGGCTGCAGGTTGATCGTCGGGGAACGCGCCCAGGCTTCGCCGAAGAAGCACATCGCGCATTGGGGGTCGACAAGCTGGGCCTGGCGGAAGGCGCGGATCGCCTCGGCCTCGTCGAACGCCCAGACCAGCTTGACCCCCTGCGCGAACCAGGCCCGCGCCTCGTCGTTGGGGGTGTCGGGCTCGAGCCCGGCATAGCCCAGCCCGTCGACCAGCACCGGCGCCGGCTCGCTCGTCGGGATTGTCGCCTGGGTGCCGGCGTCGAGGCAATTCTCGTCGGGGACTTGCGGCGTCTGCAGCGCCGAGTCCTGCGCCGCCTCGGCCGACAGCGCCATCGCGCCGACCGCACTCAGCACGGCGATCCTGAGCAACCGGCGCATCCAGCCTCCCCAAAAAAAAGGCAGCTTATCCCCGGCGGCGTGGCTTCGATAGCCCCGGCCGCGACCGTTTCCTCAGCAGCAGGGTAGGCCATTCGCCGCGATCGGCGGTGGCCGCCAGCTTGAGCCCCTGCCGGCGATAGGCCCGGGCGACGTCATTCGCCTGCGCCTGGAGCAGGCCGGCCAGGATCAGCCGGCCGCCGGGGCCAAGGACTGCCGCCAGGCCGGGCGCCATTTCGATCAGCGGTCCGGCCAGGATGTTGGCGAGAACGAGGTCGTAGGGTGCGCGCGACTTCAGCCGGCCATGGTCGATCCCGGCGGCGGCGACCAGTTCGAGCCGCCCCCGCGAACGTCCGGCGCGCAAGCCGTTGATCGCCGCATTTTCCCGAGCCACCTCGATCGCGATCGGATCGATGTCCGACGCGATCGCCCGTGCCGCCGGCCACAGCCGCAGCGCAGCGAAGGCGAGCAGACCGGTACCGGTGCCGATATCGGCGACGTTGGCGAAGCTCGCGCCGGCTCGCTTCAGCCGGTCGAGCGCGAGCAGGCAGCCGGCGGTGGTCTCGTGATGCCCGGTGCCGAAGGCTCGGCCGGCGTCGATTTCGAACGCCACCGAGTCCGGCGGGACCTGGTCGCGATGGGCTGGGGTGTGGACGAAGAAGCGCCCGGCCCGGATCGGCTCCAGCCCCTGCTGGCTCAGGGTCACCCAGTCCTGCTCGGCGATGCGCTCGGCGACGGGTTTCGCCCCGGCCGCGCTCGGCACCAGCGACGCCAGCAGCTTCAGCATGGCGGCCGTCGGCTTCGCGTCGAAATGGGCGTCGAGCCGCCAGGCGTCGCCCTCGGCCTCGCTCGTCACCAGCACCGGCGGGGCATCGAGCGCGGCGAAGGGGGAGATGTCGTCGGCCAGGGCCTCCGCTTCGGCGCGGGTGCAGGGAAGAGTGACCCGCCAGCTCGCCACCTCAATCCTTCCCGGTGGGCCGGAGCGCGGGTCTTCATGCCTGTTCGAGCCCCGCATTGCCTCGGACTCGCGACCGCCTAGCGGACAAAGCTGGCGCCGTTGACGTCGATCACGGCGCCCGTCGCCGAGGGCGGCGCGTCGACGGCGAGCCAGCGCACCGTCTCCGCGACCTCGCCGGTCGTCGCCGGCCGCCCGATCGGCAGGTCGCCGAGCGCGGCGAGGCCGCCGCGGCTCTCGATATATTCCTCGACCATTCCGGTGACCGTGAAGCCGGGGCAGACGGCGAAGGCGAGGATGCCCTCCTTCGCATAGGCGCGAGCGATCGTCTTGGTCATCGCCACCATTCCGGCCTTGGACGCGGCATAGTGCCAGTGGTCGGGGCTGTCGCCGCGATAGGCGGCGCGGCTGGCGACGTTGACGATCCGGCCCGGCGCGCCCCGGTCGCGCCAGTGGCGCACGGCGAGCCGGCACAGCTCGGCGGCGGCATAGAGGTTGATTCGCATCGTCCGCTCCCACTGCGCCAGCCAGGCTGAGTGGGGCTCGTCGAGCGGCGCGGCCTCGAACACTCCGGCATTGTTGACGAGCACGTCGATCCGCCCCTCGAGCCGCTCGAGCGCCTCCGCCCACAGGCCGGGCGCGGCTCCCGGGCCGGCGAGGTCGGCGGCGATCCGTCCGCCGCCGCCCCTGGTCGAGTGACCTATTGCACGGTGACTTGATAAGCTCTCCAGGACCGCCCCCCCAATCCCCCGGCTGGCGCCGGTGACGAGGATATGGAGGGGCTCGGTCATGGCGGCTGCCTAATGCCGTAGCGGGCTTTGCGGAAGCCACAAGGGGAGCCGCGCCTGCCGAGCCGGCGCCAACATGCGGCGGAATGGTCCGGCCGTTCCGTCAGGGCCTCAAAGGAGGCCGGCGAGATAATCGCTGAGGCGCTCGACCGCGTCGTCGGTCAGGCACACCGACTGGCATTTGCGGTCCCGCTGGGCAGGGCCGCGGCGAAGGATGCCGGTAGCCTCCAGCTTGCGAATCAAAGCGCGTCCGGGGCCCGCCCTGACTCCCGCCGCCTCATAGGCTTCGGCGAAGGTGACCTCGCGGCCTTCTTCGCGGGCGATGAACAGCGCCAGCATCATGTCCCACGCCGGCTCGCCGAATATGCCCCGCGGGAAGTGCTCGTCGCGCCGCCGGCGCTCGGAATAGAGCCGCTCAGCCACGGCGTGCAGCGAGGAACCGGGCAGCCCCGTGTTCAGTGCATCGGAAAGCGCGGCGATTCGCGCCATCGCGTGGTGAACGATGGCCAATGCCGCCTGGATCTTCTGCGAGCTGGCTTCCTGCATCCCGAACTCTTCCGCCGCCACAGAATAGCGGATTCGATGATGTTATAAAGGCCCTGCTTTTTCTTTCCTGCATTTTTATGCTCAATCCGGGTGAAGTAATCCGAGCGCCCGAAAACTTATCCAGTCGGACCGGGCGATGATCACGTGGTCGTGGAGGGTGATGTCGAGCGCCCGCCCGGCTTCCACGATCCGGCGGGTCGCCTCCATGTCGCCATGGCTTGGGCGCGGATCGCCCGAGGGATGGTTGTGGGCGAGGATGAGGGCGGTCGCGCCGACTTCGAGGGACCGGCGCATGATCTCGCGGGGGTAGATCGGCGCCTCGCTGACCGATCCCTCCGCCATCGTCTCGTCGCAGAGCAGCCGGTTGCGGGCATTGAGGAACAGCACCCGCAGCCGTTCGGTCGGCAGATGGGCCATCTCGGCGAAGAGATAGGCGATGAGCGACTGGGAGCTGGAGAAGATCGGCCCCGCAAGCACCTCCATTCGAAGCGCCTGAAGCATCGCCGCCCGGACCGCGCGCAACTGGCGCACGGCGCCTTCATCGCCGACTGTTCGGGCGAGGGCGTGCGGCTCGGCGGCGAGCACCGCGCCGAGCGAGCCGAACTGATCGACTAGCTTGTCGGTCCAGCTGCCCGCGGCTTCTCCGAGCGGGCGGAGTAGCTCGACCAGGATCTGTCGGCACCGAACCGAGCCAACCGCTGCTGATGCCGCCAGGTCCCCACTACAATCAGAAGCAACATCGGATAGCTCCAGAAGGCCAGGGCAAACTGATAGGCCCAAGGGATCACGCCCGGGTCTACCAGCTTGACCGCATGTCCTGCTGTCCCAATGGCTTGCAAAGGCGTCAGCCATAGTGGCCAGAATCTCTCAGCGCGCAGAGCGAGAGCGAGAAACGCAAGAAGCGTCGCGGCATCGACCAGAAGAATGCCGACCTCGACCGACACGTAACGACTTGGGCGACTAGAAACTGCAGCGACTGTGAGAGCTGAACCAACTGCGAGAATCGAGGCGCCAAGGCGCTCTGGGATGCCGCCCCTGAGGAGGGCATAAATCCAACAGAGCGCCAAGAGTACGTAGTACATCCGGCCTTGGAACATGGCTTGACCGGACCACGCAGTGGCCGTCCGGTCAAGCCCGCCCCCGGCGCTGAAGGATCGCTAGGCGCCCAGCCAATCGCGAAAAGGCGTTGGTGGACCTTTCGCGCGGCGCCTAGGTGACCCTTCAGCACAAGCTCTGCACCTCTAACGTTGCTCAAGTGATCCTCAGCCCACCGCTTGCAGGTGACGGCGGTCGCCGCGCTCCGCAGGCGGTTTCGGCACACCGTCGCCCACGGCAATGGTGCGGAGGCCGACCTGAATCTTGGCCTCGCTCAGGCGCTTGTGGGTCTCGACGATATCGCAGCGCGCCCGTGCCAGAGCGGCGAAAGCGGCGGCCGAGACTTCGAAAGCGTCCTGGCCCACCAGCGCCGAAAGTTTCGCGTCGGTGCGCGCCGTGACCAGGGTGCTGTTGAGCTCGGCGGCGCGCGCCAATGCGGTGTCGATCGCTTCCTCGGCGGCGAACAGGCTTTCCGCGACCTTCATCGCGGCTTGACGACGATCCTTCAGCATAAGACTTCTCCCTCCCGCGCAGCAGGTGCGGCGCGGCTTCTTGCTTCCGACTTGGTGGATGCTGGACTTAGCTCGCGTAGAGCCTGACCAGCGCTTCAACTCCCGAGACCAGGGCGCCGAATGCCAAGGCGCCTCCGATCGTGATGCCGGCAATCCACGCCAGCCTCGTCAGCCATCTTACGTCATGCGGCCTCGCTCCCCCGATCGGAAGCGGCAGCATCGGTGCCGGGAACGGCGTCGGCGCCTCGAAGGCAGCCTGTTCTTCCCTTAACGCCGGACCGGAGGACCTTTCATATTGCTGCCGCCCGCTCTCGCTCGATGGGGCGAATGTGACCGGTTCTGGGGCGGTGGCAACGTCCGGCGATTGGTATACCAATGGCCGGAAGGGGCGCGGCCCCTCGTGCTCCGCGAGCAATTTCGCCGCGCTGCGGCGGTCGCCGACGCCGAGCACCCGCATCGCCGCCTTGATATGCTGGTCGACGGAGCCCGGCTCGATTCCGAGCAGCGGCGCGATCTCCTTGGACGTCATGTGCGAATAGACGTAGCGCAGGCAGGTGCGCTGCTGCTCGGTGAGCCTGGCGAGGCGGTCGGGGTCCATGCCGCCCGATCTTTACCACCTGCGCGGGTTGAAGGCACCATGGCGCGTGCCGAAACGCGCCTCGCTCGACGATTGGCGGCGCGGCCTCAGGCGGCGAAGGTCTGGACGAACTGCCCGGCGGTCGCCTTGAACCGAGCCATCTGCTCGTCCACCTCGGAGAAATTCTTCTCCACCTCGTCGATCTCGCTGGCGACATTCTCGGTGTCGGCGCGGATCGCGGCGATGGTCGAGGACATCGAATCGGCGGCGAGCGCGGTCTCGTCGACGGCCGCGGTGATCATCGTCACCGTCTGCGCCTGCATCTCCATCGCCCGGCGGATCCGGTCGGCGCTGGTCTGGACCTCCTCGACCGTGGCCTGGATCGAATCATTGGCCTCCACGGTCTGTCGGGTGGCCGACTGGATGGCCGCGATCTTGGCGGCGATATCGTCGGTCGCCCGCGCCGTCTGGTTGGCGAGGCTCTTCACTTCCTGGGCAACGACGGCGAAGCCGCGGCCCGCATCACCCGCTCGCGCCGCCTCTATCGTCGCGTTCAGGGCGAGGAGGTTGGTCTGGCCGGCAATGTCGCGAATCAGGCCGAGGATCGATTCGATCGCCTCGACATGGGCGGAAAGCGCCTGGCTGACCTCGACCGCCTTGGACGCCTGCTCGCCGGCGCGGACCGCGACTCCGGCGGCGACCTCGACCTCGTTGCGCGCTTCCTCGATCGCCATGATCAAGCCGGCGGCGGTCTGCGCCGCTTCGCGCATCGCGACGGCGGACTGTTCGGCCGCCGCGGCGACCTCGGAGGTCTTGCCGAGCATGCCGTGAGCGGCCTGGCTGGCGTCGGCGGCCTGGACGCGGACCTTTCGGCTCCCGCTCGCCGTGCGCTCGACGACGCTCATGATCTCCTTGTTGAAGTCGGATCCCTGGGCGCGCCGACGGTCGTGCTCGGCCGTGGCGCGGAGCCGGTCGAAATGGGCGCCGTAGACATCGACCTCGAGCAAGGTGGCGCGCGTCGCCGCCTTGCCGAGTCGCATCTGCCGCTCGAAATCGTCGCGTATCTTGCGGCCGGCAATCTCGTGGCCCTTGTTCGCGGCGGCGGCGATGCCGGCATAGAGCGTGCTCAGGGCGATGTTCGCCCCCGTGGCGGCGGCGACGTACTGCGCCGCCATCTCGACCCACTGCGGGTCGGCGATCCTGCTGTACTTGGCCTCGACATAAGGGATGATGCGCTGCGTCAGCGCCTCGATCTTTTCGTCATCGAGCTGGAAGGGCAGGTTGGGGGCGCGCGCATATTCGACCCAGAACTGGCGGGCCACCTCCTCTTTCTCAGGCTCGATCAGCGACCAGATCTCGCGGCAGTCGGCCTCGAGCGTGCCTTCGGGATCGAACAGCTTCAGCCTTTCCCTGAGGTCGGCCTCGTGCCGGCTTGCGCCCTTGTCGATCATTTCGCCCAGCTTTCCCTCTGCCCGCTCTCGCCCCTTCCTAGGTCGTCAATGGTTAAGATGGCGTTAGCCATGGCGACGGTCGGGGCGGTCTTCAGGCGCCTCGAGATAGGCGATGACTCGCTGGACCGTGGCCTTGCGTGGCCTGCGGCCGTCGCGCAGGCCGGTCACGAAATTGGGATCGCCGACGGCATCGCGGCCGAATCGGCTCGAGCTCATCTTGGTCTGGCGCATATAGGCTTCGATCAGCTCGATCAGCAAAGAAGGGCCGACTCGAATCATGGGCCCATGATTCCCTCTTTGTTCTCCCTTGTCTAGGATTTTTCCTCGCACTATAGGTTCCGTGTGAGCGTCGTCGACCAGCGGCAAGCCCTCGACCGGCTGATTCGGGAGCGGCGGGACGATTATGCCGGTCTGTCGCGACTGCTCGGCAGGAATGCCGCCTACATCCAGCAATTCATCAAGCGCGGCGTGCCCAGGAAGCTGGACAGCGAGGACGTCCAGGTCCTCGCCCGCTATTTCGGAGTCAGCGAGGCCGAGCTCGGCGGCCGCCGCCTCGACGGCGAAGCCGGCGGGCTGAGGCGGGTACCGCGACTCGACGTCGGCGCTTCCGCCGGCCACGGCGCGGTCGACGGCTCCGAAGCGCTCGTATCGCATATCGGCTTCGACCCGGCTTGGCTGCGCCAGCTGTGCGGCACCAGCTCGGCCGAACTCTCCTTCATCCATGTGCAGGGGGATTCGATGATGCCGACGCTGACCCATGGCGACGACATCCTCGTCGACCGTGCCGACGGCGCCGCGCGGCTGCGCGACGGCATCTACGTGCTGCGCCGGGAGGACGCGCTCATGGTCAAGCGCCTCGCGATCAACCCGGTCGCTCGCCTGGTGACGATCAAGAGCGACAATCCGGCCTATCCGGAATGGCGCGACTGCGACCTCGCCACGCTCGAGGTGATCGGCCGAGTCGTCTGGGCCGGCCGAAGGATCAGCTGACCAGCCGGCGAAATCCTACAAAACCGCGCGATAGGAATATTGTAGGATATTTCTAGGAAAATTCCTCCTATTTCCCGCAGCGGCAGGCCGCCGTCCCGGCCGCCTGGGAAAAAGGAGAAACATCATGACACATGCCATGGGCATCGGACTGTTCGACAACGCCGAGGGGATCGCCATCGACTCCGGAGTCGAGCGGGTCTGCACCTCGGGCTATCATTCGACGGGCGTCGGCGCGGCCTGGTACACCTACCAGCCGAGCTTCGACCTAGCGACCTATCCGAGGGCCGGCTTCACGGCCGCCGACAGCCGGATCTTCGCGCTCGACCGGGTCGACCAGGAGGTGACCCCGTTCATGTTCGGAACCGTCGGCGGCGGCAGCGACGACGTCGTCCCGCTTCGCGCCTTCTTCGACTATTGCGAGAATCACGTCGTCTACCGCGCCATGCTCAGCGGCTCGTTCGCGATCGGCTCGACCCTGCGGATCGGCAAGACCGCCAACCTGACCCCGTCGACCCGAATCTACCATGGCGGCAACTTCTCCCTCGCGCCGACCGAGGAAGCCGATCCGATGGATCACCTCATCTACATGCATTACATGAAGGATTGCCGCTTCGGCGGCCGCTGGCTGCTGCGCGGCAGCCCGGCCAGCGAGACGGGCCAGCAATATCACGACCGCCTCGTCACCGGCGTCGGCATCTACATGGACGATTGCCGCGGCGCCCATTTCAACGCCCTGTTCCTCGAGCGCTTCTGGTATGCCGGGATCCAGGTCGACCGAGCGACCAACAGCTCGATGTGCACGATCGACAAGGCGATCATCTATTATATCGGTTCGGGCGGGATCGGCGACACCGGCGAGAATCCGACCGTCCAGAGCCTGGTCGCCACCTTCAGCGGGGCCACCCCGAGCGGCCTCGCCTCCGACGTCGGCCAGCGCACCACGATCACGGTGCCGACCAACAAGCTGCCGCCGGCCGACATCCTCGCGGTCGCCGGCGCGACCAGCGTCCAGAGCCTGCCGATCCTGGTCCGGATCAACGCCCGGCCCTACCGGGTCACGGGGATCAACTGGTCGACCGGCGCGGTCAGCCTCTACCCCTGGCTCGACAGCGCGGCGGGGACGTCGGGGACGCTGGAGTGGATCTGGGGCGGCGCGGTCGGCCTCCACGGCAACGACTGCAATTGCTGGCAGATCAACCAGCTGGAGATGAAATATGTCGGCGTCGGCCTCGTCGCCGCCTGCGGCCAGGGCCCGACCGTCAACAGCTTCGTCATCCAGAACGATTCCGGCATCGGCCTGCTCGTCGGCGAGCAGACGGACACCTACAATTGCGGCAACGGCACCGACATACGCGGCTTCTACATGGAGGATGTCGAGGAGCATTACGTCAACCTCACCGACTTCGAATCCTCGGAGAACAGCGGCACCATCTCGAGCGAATACACGCTCGATATCGGGCGCATGTTCGCGCTCAGCGCGCCGCGCGCCGCCGACAATTCGCTGACCGCGCCGATCAAGCAATGGAAGTTCTGGTCGAGCAGCGACCTGCTGATGTTCAAGGACGGCCCGGACTGGGCCGATGTGGAGGTCGGAGGCAATCAGGACCTGATCGTCGCCCGCAGCAACGGCCGAATCGTCACTCTGCAGAACGACACCCGCAAGGCGAGGCTGTTCAACTATCGGGCGCAGACCTTCTGCTTCTTCGGCACCGGACCCAATGGCGCCCCGACCGGAACGGTGACGTTCCAGCTCCACAACAATTCGAGCACCAGGCAGCTCAACGGGGTGGTCGACGGCACGTTCAGCGCGTCCGGCTTCGACGGGCCGGCCATCTTCTCGGTCTACCAGGACACCGCCGGCAATTATTTCGTCGCCGTCGCCGGCGGCAAGGCCGGCATCGGAGGAAGCAAGACGTGGGATCCGCCGAGCGTCGCGGCCGGCGCGGCGACCTCGACCACGCTCAC
The DNA here is from genome assembly GCA_035563315.1 of Allosphingosinicella sp. GTDB lineage: Bacteria > Pseudomonadota > Alphaproteobacteria > Sphingomonadales > Sphingomonadaceae > Allosphingosinicella. Next base: position 22,448 of record DATMVG010000256.1, read on the forward strand.
CGTCCAGGGAGCTCAGCTCGGCGACAGCGTCCTGGTCGGCTTCAACAAGGCGCTGCAGGGGATGCAGCTGACCGGCTCGGTATCGGCGGCGGACACCGTGGAGGCGGTGCTCAGCAACCCGACCGCGGCTGCGATCAACCTCGTCTCGGGGACGCTGTCCGCGCGGATCGCCCGCTAGCGGAGGGGGGCAATCGCCCCGGGCGGGGGGCAACAGGGGAGGAGGAGGCGGCGGCGGCCGCCTCCTCTTCGCGTTGCGAGCGCCCTTGCAACCTCCCGCGCAGGTCCTAAAAGCGCCCCGTCCGACCACGGAGCCTTCCCCGCCTCATGCACCGCAATCCCGACCGTCCGATGTCGCCCCACTTCACCATCTGGAAATGGGGGCCGCACATGCTCGTCTCGATCGTCCACCGGGTCACCGGAGCGGGCCTGGCGGCGGCCGGCGGAGCGGTGCTCGTCTGGTGGCTTCTCGCGGCCGCCGGCGGACCCGATTCCTACGCCGACTTCACCGACTGGGCGACCTGGAAATGGGCGCTCATCTTCTGGGTGCCGCTCAGCTGGGCGCTTTTCCAGCACACCCTTTCGGGGCTCCGCCACTTTGTTCTGGACGCCGGCGCCGGCTACGAGCTGTCGACCAACAAATTCTGGGCCAACATGACCCTCGTCGGATCGGTCCTTCTGACCGCGCTGCTCTGGGCGTGGATCGTCTACGGGAGGGGCGCATGAGCATGGAAACTCCGCTGGCCCGAGTGCGCGGCCTGGGCGCGGCGGGCGCGGGCGGGCAGCATTGGTGGCACGAACGGACAACCTCGGCCGCTCTCTTCCTCCTGCTGGTCTGGCTGGCCGTGTCTCTCGTCCGCCTGCCGGGCCTCGATTACGGGACGGTGAGGGAGTGGCTCTCGCAGCCGGTGGCGGCGGTGCCGATGCTGCTGCTCATCGTCGTCACCTTCCAGCACATCAAGCACGGGCTGACGGTGATCATCGAGGATTACGTCCACGACGAGGGCAGCAAATTGTTCTGGCTGATGGTGGTCAATTTCGCCGCCGTCCTGGCGGCCGCCCTCGCCCTCTTCGCGGTCCTCAAGGTCGCGTTGGGCGCCGAAGCAGACTAGGGGCGGGGGGCGGCGGCCCCGCGGGAAGGCGGCGTCGCCGCACGCCGCGGCTGCCCCAGGCGAGGCCCTTCCGGATCGCCGGCCAGCTCACCGCGCTCGAACCGGCGAGGAGGAAGCGCGGTCCGCCTCGACGAGGTGGCGGCGGAAGAAGTCCGTCACGGACCGGTTGAAGTCCCGGTGAAAGGCCCGCCGGTCGAAGCCCTCGGAGTCGCGGCATAGAGCGGGCGGGCCGATAAGGCCGCATGGCATCAGGAACGAAGCATGAGCGGCTCCGGGCACGCCGTGGAATTCCGGCGGCCGCCCGAGCAGCCTCCTGACCAGCGCGGCATTCGTCGCATAGGGCACCGTCCGGTCCTCGGCGCCGGCCCACAATTGCACCGGGACACGGACGTTCGACAGGCCGGCGGGCGAAAAGGCGAAGCCGAGGCCGGGAGCCGCGACCACGGCGGCGCCGATGCGCCGGTCATGCACCCATTGCGGAGGGGCCGAGCCGGGGCCGCCCGGCCCCGGCCTGATCAGGTTGCACACGAACTCGGGCCGCTCGGCGCAATGCGCCCCGGCTCGGCCGAGATCCGGGACTCCGCCCAAGGCGATGAGAGCGGTCGTCCCGCCGGCGGAAAAACCGAACAGGCCGACGCGATCGGGGTCGATCCGGTCGGCGCCGCCCCATTGCCGGAGCATGAAGTCGATGACCCGGCTGACCTGGCGGGAGCGATCGGCCATCCACTGGGGCCTGCCGACGATGCTGTCGTCGCGATAATTGTCGCCGCCATGGGTCAGCGCGGCGACAACGAAGCCCGATTCGGCGAGGGCGATCGCGGTGTCGGCATGGCTCATCGGTCCGGCCCCGGTGCCGTGAGAGATCACGACGAGAGGAAGCCCCGTGCCTGCCACCGGCGCGTCCGACGCGACCCGCTCGCCATGGGAGCCGAGCAGGATGAAGCCGGGCTCGGAGTCGGTCGGATACCAGAGGGTCACCGCGATCGACGGGCGGCCAGGGTCCGGCGCCGCCACTTGCTGGAAGCCGACGGGACGCTCGGGCTCGATCGCCGTGGCGTCGACGTAGGTCGCCAGCGCGACGGCCAGGATGATGAGGAGGCCGACAATGCCCCCGATGATCTTAAGCGCCAGCTTCATCGCGTCCCCCCCGGTCACGCCACAGGCAAGCATAGCTCGAAAACCGGCGATTTCGTACTCCCCGGTCGGCAGGGGGTCACTCGGAGCGAAGCGCAGCCACCGGTCGCGCGAGTGAGGCTAGCGATTCGCCTCCGGAAGCTTTCGAGACGACGGCCGGGGCCTAATAGACCCTCGCCTTGGGCTTGATGTAGGCGATGTCGTCGCTGAGCGTATAGTCGTGGACCGGGCGGGTATCGAGCCGGACGGCGCCGTTCTCGCCGCCCCAGCCGTCGAACCAGGCGATGCTGTGCTTCATCCAGTTGACGTCGTCGCGGCTGGGATAATCCTCGTGCATGTGGCCGCCGCGGCTCTCCTTGCGGTTGGCGGCCGAGTGCATCGTCACCGCCGCCTGGGCGAGGAGATTGTCGAGCTCGAGGGTCTCGATCAGGTCGGTATTCCAGATCAGGCTGCGATCGGTCACCCGGATGTCGGCCATCTCCTTGTAGACCGAATCGATCTTCGCCTTTCCTTCGGCCAGGGTCTTCTCGGTCCGGAAGACGGCGCAATTGGCCTGCATCACCCGCTGCATGCGAAGTCGGATCTCCGCCGTCGGGCTGCCGCCCTTGGCGAAGCGGAACCGGTCGAGCCTGGCGAGGGCGAGATCGTCGGCCGACTTCGGAGCCGCCGGCAGCGGCGTCCCGGGCCTGATGAGCTCGCCGACCCGGTTGCCGACGGCGCGGCCGAAGACGACGAGATCGATGAGGCTGTTCGAGCCGAGCCGGTTGGCGCCGTGGACCGAGACGCAAGCCGCCTCGCCGACGGCGAAAAGGCCGGGGACGACGGTGTCGGGATCGCGGTCCCTCAGAGTCACCACCTCGCCGTGATAATTGGTCGGAATCCCGCCCATATTGTAGTGGACCGTCGGCAGCACCGGCAGCGGCTGGCGAGTGAGGTCGACTCCGGCGAAGACCTTGCCGGTCTCGGTGATCCCCGGGAGGCGCTCGGCGAGGATGGCGGGATCGAGATGGTCGAGGTGGAGGTAGATATGGTCCTTCTCCTTGCCGACTCCGCGGCCCTCGCGAATCTCCATCGCCATCGAGCGCGACACCACGTCGCGGCTCGCCAGGTCCTTGGCCGAGGGGGCGTAGCGCTCCATGAAGCGCTCGCCCTCCGAGTTGGTCAGATAGCCGCCCTCGCCGCGAGCGCCTTCGGTGATCAGAACGCCGGCCCCGTAGATCCCGGTCGGGTGGAACTGGACGAACTCCATGTCCTGAAGCGGCAGCCCGGCGCGAAGCACCATCGCATTGCCGTCGCCGGTGCAGGTGTGCGCCGAGGTGGCGGTGAAATAGGCGCGCCCATAGCCCCCGGTCGCAAGCACCACGGCGTGGCTCCGGAAGCGGTGGATCGAGCCGTCCTCCATGCACAAGGCGACGACGCCGCGGCATTCGCCGCCCTCCATGATCAGATCGAGCGCGAAATATTCGATGTAGAAATCGGCATCGTATTTGAGGCTCTGCTGGTAGAGCGCGTGCAGCATCGCATGGCCGGTGCGGTCGGCGGCAGCACAGGTGCGCTGGGCCGGCGGTCCCGCCCCCATATTCTGCATCATGCCGCCGAAGGCGCGCTGGTAGATCTTGCCTTCGCTGGTGCGGCTGAACGGCACGCCGGCATGTTCGAGCTCGTAGACGGCGGCGGGCGCCTCGCGGCACAGATATTCGATCGCGTCCTGGTCGCCGAGCCAGTCGGAACCCTTGACCGTGTCGTACATGTGCCAGGTCCAATGGTCCGGCCCCATGTTGCCGAGGCTGGCGGCGATCCCGCCCTGC
>DATMVG010000257.1:0-8611 GCA_035563315.1 Allosphingosinicella sp.
CCGAGGTCCGGTTCGAGGATGCCGAGAGCCTTCGCGGCCATGCCGGGCTCCGCTTCGGCGGAGTGTTCGAGACCGGCGACGGCACGTTCGCTCCGTTCGTCGGAATCCGGGCAATCGAGGAGTTTGACGGCGAGAACCGGACCGACTTCAACCTCGGCACCCTGATCGAGCTGACCGACCAGGCGCCGGGCACCTATGGCGAGCTCAGCGGCGGCCTGTCGGTGATCACCGGCCATGTCGAGCTGTTCGCCCGCGGCGAAATGCTGTTCGGCGAGGACGTCGACGGCCAGTCGTTCCGAGCCGGCCTCAGAATCCGGTTCTGAAGCGGGTTGGGGACAGAGGTTGGGGACAGTCACTTGGAACAGTCACCAGTGACTGTCCCAAGTGACTGTCCCCTGGCGTCCGGAATCCGGTGCGTCCTCGAGCTCTGCGGGGAAATCATGCCGGAATTGCGTCGGCCGCAAGCCGTTCGAAGGCCCAGTTGCAAGCCGTCCTCGATAGAAGACTAGTGGGCCGTTGCTGAGGAATCCGTGCTTTCCGAGGAAAGCTGCAAGACGGCTTTGTCGATGATTTTACAGCTTTATTTCGCTTGACGCCAGTCTTGGGGCATGAGCATGTAGCGTCAAGAACTGCTGAGTCGGATTTGTTTCGGCGTCGGCCGAAACGAAAGTGTCCTGTGGGGGGTCACCGAAACTTGATGCGCATTGCGCGCGGGCCTGTTTCCGCGCTCATTTCGCTTTGTGTCCCGCTCTTCCTCGTCGCCTGTGCCGTCGGCTCCTATGCCGGCATCTCCTTTGCCGCCGGTGCCGCCGATCCCGAGCTCCAGTCGATCGCCCGCCGCGCCGCAGGGGGCGACAAGCAGGCGCAGCTCGATCTCGGCATCCGCTATGAAGAGGGCCGTGGGGTCGAGCGCGATCCGGCCATGGCAAGGCGCCTGTACCGGCGAAGCCTGGACGGAGCGGGCTTCCAGACCCAGTTCGTCCCCGCCGCCGGCGGAGTCGCGCCCGAAAATACGGCGATCGGCGAGCCTCCACTGTGGCCGCGCTCGATCGCCGACATTTCGGGCTACGGCCCGACGCGCATCCCCGCCTTGCTGAGGCTGTGCGGCCTCGCTCCCGGGGCCGGCGACGATCGGGCGTGCGACCGGGCCGAGCTCGACCTTCTTGTCGACCTCGTTCGCCTGGAGACGAACTTCCGCGCGTGCCGGATCAGGGCCAATCTCGGCGATGCCGGGGCCAATCCCTATTCCTTCATCTTCAACGCCGTCGACACCGAGCGCCGGTTCCGCACCCGCCAGTGCATCTTCGACGAGCCGGCCGGAACGCTCAGCGCCGAGCAGGCGCGCCTGGTCTGGTCGCTATGGCTCGGAATCAAGCAGACTCGGCGCTGCGCCGAGGCTTCGCGCTGCGAGCTGGACGACGTCTGGACCCTGTTCGACCGGGCGACCGCGGCCCCGGCCGAGGATTCGCTGGCCTTCCTCGCCATGCGCGAGGCGATCGAGGTCAGCCCCCCGGTGGAGCCGCAGGTCGGCACCTCCTGGTGGCACATCATGTGCGGCAGCCTCGACGGCGGCCCGCTGACCGCGAGACATTCCGAGCAACAAGTGTGCCGCACCATCGCCGCGCTGCACCTCAACGAGACAAGGTGACCCCATGAGCACGCCGCCCCCGCCCACGCCCCCGGCCACCCGCGTCTTCACGACCGTGACGGCGACCCCGCAATATAACGAGCCGGCGGCGACGGCGGCCCCTGCCGCCAATACGGCCAGCACGAACGGCATCTTCGTCTACAACGCCACCCGCCAGGGCTGGGAGATCCCCGCGACGGTGCGCACCACCAGGAACCTGCCCAACCTGGTCGTCATCAACGCCACCGAGCAGGTGATCGGGATCCTCGATCAGATGATCCACGGCGGCACCGCCAGCTCGGGCTCGTTCCTGTCCTACCTCAACGCTCTCGCCGTCATCCAGCCCGTGCCCAATCCCAATTACGACGCGAACGACCCGAGCAAGGGCCCCGAATTCCTGCCGCGGCCGGCGACCGACAATGGCGGGACCACGATCCTGCTCGACATCCGCCGCCAGACGACGACGAACCAGGGCGCCGTCACCCATCTCAACACGAGGCCGATCTCCGAGATCGCCGGCGGCGTGGGCTTCGGCTTCGACGAGGTCATCAGGGACGTGGTCCGAGCGATGGGGGAGGGCACCTACGCCGCCAACCGCGCCGCCGCCGACATGAGGGCCTTCCTCAACCTGCTGATCCCGATCGGATTCCAGAACGCCGCCGCGGAAGCCGCCTTCCTTCAGAACAGCGTCACCGCCAACTCGACCATCTACGATGTCGGTGGAACCAAATATTTCAACATCTTCGACCTCGCCGACAGCTTCTTCCAGAACCATCTCGGGATCACCAACGCCGCCGCCTATCTGAGGATTACGGCCGAGCACGAGCTGGTCGTCCACCCCGGTATCGACGAGACGCCGGGCCCCGGTCCGGCTCCCGCCTACCATTTCGGCGGCCACAACCAGATCCTGACCCAGGTGCTCGCCCTGGCGGACAGCACTCCGCTCGCCGGAGCCGTCACCGGCACCCACGTTCGCAACGACCCCGTCGAGGGCAAGGCCTTCACCGCGGCGCTCGCCCGGGGCGACCTGGTCGGCACCGGCACCGCCTATCTCAACTCGCGCGCCACCGGCTACAATGCGCGGCTGCAGGGGCTGATCGCGGCGATCCAGCGCGCCCACCCCGGAACCACCATCACCACGGTCGGCGACCTCAAGAACGCAGTGACCCAGGGCTGGGTTCGCGACGCCGAGCGCCTGACCAGCCGGGTCGGCGTCACCGTCACCATCGAGGGACCGAACGGTCTCCAGGTCGCGGTCGAGGAATTTTACGACGGCGCCATCCGAGCGCTGACCACGTTCGACGGAGCGCAGCTCGGAATCGCGCTCGGCTCCGTCCTGGGCAAGCGGGTCACCGACAACCCATTCGGGCAGATCGCCGCCTCGGCGGCGCTCAAGACGCTACTGGGCGCCTTCGGCGAGGCCCTGGACAGCGGCCAGCATTCGACCAACATCCTCGGCTCGGGCGTCGAAGGGCTGTTCGAGAATTTCAAGGACAATCTCGTCGGCGGAGCGGTCGGCGCGGTATCGTCCTACATCACCGCCGAGCTGCTCAAGGCGGTCGGCGCCAGCGGCACCTTCGGCGAGGCGCTGAGCTCGGTCGGCGGCGCGGTCATCAACAAGATCCTCACCAACGTCGTCGGCGGCGCCAACGTCCTCACCCCCGACCAGCTCTTCGCCGGCGTCAATCCGCTCTTGCTCGCGAACGCGATCGGATCGCTGATCGGCTCGAAGCTCGCCGCCGAGGTCAAGACCTTCGACACGGTCGGCGGCCAGATCGGCTCAGCCGTCGGCGCGGCCTATGGCAGCTGGGCGGCGATGAAGGCGATCGCCGCGCTCGGCATCACCAACCCCCTCGTCGCGGTCGCCATCGTCGCCGCCGTCGTCTTCATCGACACTCTGATCGGCGGCTTCATCGGCTCGATCTTCGGGGGGACGCCGCGATCCGGCGCCGACGTCGCCTGGGACTCGTCCTCGGGCTCGTTCGTCGCGGCCAACATCTACGCCCGCAAGGGCGGGTCGAAGGAGGCCGCGAAGAGCCTCGCCATGGCGACGGCGAGCCATTTCAACGCCGTCCTCCAGGCCTCGGGCGCCACCTTGCTCGATCCCGCGTCGGTCCAGTCGGGCAATTACGGGATGCGCAAGAAGGAATATGTCTATCGTCCCACCGCGACCAAGGACAAGGACGCGATCACCGCGCGTTTCTCCGGCGCGACCGCGGCGCAGGACCTGATCGCCCACGGCACCTATCTGGGCCTTTCGAGCATGATCGGGCAGCTCGGCGGGGGCGACATCTACGTCAAGCGCGCCGTCGCCGGATCGCTGGCCGGCGCGGGCGGGAACCCGCAGTCCGACGGCGCCGGGGCCTCGGGCGAATTCGACGTCATCACCCTGCTCGGAGACATCAAGGTCGGGCAGGATTATTCCGCCTATCTCGCCGATCCCGAGATCATCAACGCGCTGATCGCCGCGGCTCCGGAGACTCCGTTCGCGGCCGGCTGGCTCGTCACCCTGACCCGCGCCGTCGAGCTGGGGCTCAACCGCCGAGCCGCCACCGACTGGGTCGGGGGCTACACCTTGTTCTTCGACGAAGTCCTCAACGGGGCGATCGACGGCCTCGCCGTCAACGCCGCCCAGCTCGAAGCGCAGATGGACCTCGACATCGGCGCTCGCTCGTGGGCGGTCTACGACCACAATGCCGTCCTGCTCGGCTCCAGCGCGGACACGATCGACGCCGGCTCGCAAATCCGGATCCGGGGGACGGCGGGGGTCGATACGATCCGGCTGGCGGGCGACCAGCTCGTCGCGACCAGCTCGACGACCAATGTCGGCCTCAACGTCGACGGCGCCGCCCATAACGGCGCGGCGGTGGAGATCAAGGTCGCCGCCCTGATCGATGCCGGCGCGGGCAACGACACTGTCCACGCCTCCGACCGCGGCGACAACGTCTTCGGCGGCGGCGGCGACGATTCGCTCTTCGGCGGCCGCCTCGACGACTGGTTGCTGGGCGGCGACGGCAACGACTCGCTGAACGCCGGCTCGTCGACCGGGACCAGCCTCGGAGGCGACGGCAACTATCTCGACGGCGGCGCCGGCAACGACGCTCTGATCGGGCGCGAAGGCTCCGACTGGCTCGAGGGGGGCACCGGCACCGATGTCCTGGAAGGCGGCCGCGGCGACGACATCCTCGCCGGAGGCGCCGGCAAGGGCGACATTCTCCACGGCGGCGCCGGCGACGACCAATATATCTTCCGCGCCGGCGATTCCGACGGCAGCACGCTCGCCGCCGACGCCGACCTGGTTCGCGACGAGAGCGGCTTCACCGTCCAGCAGCTCGTCGACAAGGTGAGCCCGATGGCGATCGACGTCGGCACCGCCATCGGCGACGCCCTCTTCCGCCGGTTCGGCCTCGGCAGCTGGACGGGCAACGCCGTCGCCACCGATTCGCGGGTCGTCTCCGGCAGCGAGGTCCAGGCCGGCGGCGAGGACACGCTGGTCCTCGGCGCGGGCATCACGATCGGCGACATCAGCATCCTCGCGAACGACACCAAGACCGACCTCACGATCGAGATCACGACGACCGGGGAGAAGATCGTCCTTCAGGACTGGTTCAACCCGCTCAACAAGATCGAGAACCTGCAGTTCGCCGACGGCCAGCAACTGCGAATCGCCGATTTCGACACCTTCACGCTCGGGACGACCGGCGCCGACTTCATCTGGGGCACGAACGCGGACGATTTCGTCCATGCCGGCGACGGCAACGACGTCGTCTACCTGCTGTTCGGCAACGATTTCGGCAATGGCGGCAACGGCAACGATTTCGTCTCGGGCGATCCCGGGCGCGACATCGTCGTCGGCATGGACGGGGACGACATCGTCCTCGGCGGCTCGGAATCGGACAGCGTCTCGGGCGGCCGCGGCAATGACGAGGTGCGCGGCGGGCTCGGCGCCGACGTCGTTTCGGGCGGCGCCGGCAACGACTTCGTCGTCGGCGGCAGCGACGACGACCTCTTCAAGTTCAGCCGCGGCGACGGGGCGGACACGTTCGTCGACCAGCTCAGCAACGAATGGGAGACCGTCTGGGTCTCGGGCAGCGGACTGCAGTCGCCCTATCATTGGGGCACCGGCTCCGAGGCCGAGCACATCTACGACGGCACGGTGAAGATCTTCGACGGCCAGAACTGGCTGGTTCGGGTCGAATATGACATCGCGACCGGAATCCTGTCGCACCACAAGCCGGCCAACGCGGCCCTGATCGCCGCCGACAGCGGCGTCGACGCCGTCGAATTCGGAATCGGAATCGACGTCGGGGACCTCCAGTTCCGGGTCGTGGGCAGCGACGTCGTCGTCGGCGTCGAATCCGCGGGCGGCACGCTCGGCGCCTTCGCCACCCTCACCGACCGGATCGTCCTCAAGGAGTGGGCCTCGGGCGCCGCCGCCAAGAATATCGAAAAGTTCGGCTTCTTCGCTTCGGGCACGGTCGACGTGTCGAGGCTGACCTTGCAGGGCGGCACCGACGGGTCCGACACGATCGCCGCGGCAGCGACCGGGGCAGCCTGGATCACCGCCGGCACCGGCGACGATAGCGTCACCGGCGGCGGCAGCAACGACCTGATCGCCGGCAATTCCGGCGCGGACTGGCTGAAGGGCGGCGCGGGCGCCGACATCCTGCTCGGCGGGGTCGGCGACGATATCCTCGACGGCGGCGCCAACGGCGCCTTCCACGACCATGACCAGGGCGATGCGCTCGGCAATGTCCTCGCCGGCGAGGCCGGAGTCGCGCGCGGCGACACCCTGGTCGGCGGGGCGGGCTACGACGTCGCCAGCTATGCGACGGCGACGGCGGGCGTCCAGGCGCTGCTCGCCAATGCCGCGGCCAATTCCGGCGACGCCCAGGGCGACACCTATTCCGAGATCGAAGGCCTGGTCGGCTCCAACTTCGCCGATACGCTGAACGGCGACCAGGGCGCCAACGAGCTCACCGGCGGCAAGGGCGCCGACGTTGTCGCCGGCAATCTCGGCGACGATACCTACGTCTTCGGGCGCGGCGACGGCCAGGACCAGGTCTACGACCAGTTCGCCGAGGTGAGAACGACGATCGTCGACGCCGCCGGAGTCCTCGCCGCCGGCTATGTCGACCGAGTCGACATGGTCTCGAAGTCCGGCACCACCTACCAGTTCATGCACCGCATCGAGAATGCGGAGACCGGCGAGGTCGTCTATCGCAAGCAGTTCATCAGCAGCTCGATCAATCCGCTCGCCCCGGCGCGGGCGGCCGACGGCTGGGTTCTGAACGACGACGGCACGCCGCAATTCACCTTCACGGGAGCCGCGGTCACCGAAGCCGCGCCGCAGCAGGCGGCCGGCGACGACACCCTGTTCCTCGACGACGTCAGCGGCCGCCGCGGAAGCACCGCCACCGGCCTCCAGACGATCGGACTCACCGACCTCAGCTTCGCCTTCGTCGGCGCCGACCTCGTGGTCTCGATCGACGGAACGACGGACACGGTGACGCTCAAGAATTTCAGGAATCCGGCGGCGGCGACGTTCGATACCGCGCGCGGCGTCGAAAGCCTCGTCCTCGCCGACGGCGAGCATGTGTCGCTCAAGGGCCTCGTCTTCAATTCGTCGGGCGTTCTCCTCACCGCCGGGACGAGCGGCGACAATCTCGTCGTCGACATGGCGGCCGGCGACGGCCACATCCTCACCGGCGGCGCCGGCAACGACGCCCTGAGCGGCCGCGACGGCACCGACAGCCTCGACGGCGGCACCGGCGACGATCTCCTCGCCGGCGGCGAAGGCGTCGACTCCCTGGTCGGCGGAGCCGGAGTCGACACCGCCACCTGGTTCGGCTCGACCGTCGCGGTCGCCGCCTCCCTGGAAACCGGCACGAGCAGCGAGGCGGGAATCGCGGCGGACACGCTGGCCGGAATCGAGAATCTGATCGGCACCGACCATGGCGACACGCTCGAGGGCGACGGCGGCGCGAACAGCCTGCAGGGCAATGACGGCGGCGACACGCTGCGCGGGCATGACGGGCGCGACACCCTGCTCGGCAATGGCGGCGCCGACATCCTCGAGGGCGGCGCGGGCGACGACCATCTCGACGGCGGCGAGGCCGGCGATACGCTGACCGGCGGCGCCGACAACGACGTTCTGCTCGGCGGCGTCGGCAACGACATCCTGCGCGGCGATCACGACACCGCCGAGGCCAGCGGCTCGGCCGACGTCAGCGGCTATCAGCGCATCGCCAATGGCGATTTCGAGGATCTCGGCGATCCGGCCGGCGACACGGCCGTGACCGGGGGCACCCGGACGACGGACCTGCCGGGATGGCAGACTCTCGCCGGCGCGTCCTTCCTCGTCACCGGAGCGGCCGGCAGCCGCCGCCTCGCCCTCGACGGCGGAACCGCCAACCTCACCGTCACCCAGGCGATCGAGGGCCTCGGCGCCGAACAGCCGGTGACCCTGACGTTCAACGCGGCCAACGCGGCCGGAGCCTCCGGCGCGTTCGAGCTGTGGTGGAACTCCGAGAAGATCGAGACGATCAGCGTCGGCGGCGACTACAGCTTCGTCCTCAAGGGCTCGGCTTCGGGCGCGAACAGCCTGCGTTTCGTCGGCCTCGGCGCCGCCGACGGCGCCGGTGCGACGATCGACAATGTCCAGCTGCTCGGCAGCGGCGGCGGGTTCGACACCCTGATCGGCGGCGACGGCGACGACACGCTGTACGGCGGGGCGGGCGGCGACACCCTGGTCGGCGGCGACGGCGCCGACACTTTGCGCGGCGGCAGCGGCACCGACGTCCTTTATGGCGGCCGCGGCAACGACCAGCTGCTCGGCGGCGCGGACGCCGACAATTACCTGATCGCCGGAGACGGCGGCATCGACACGATCACCACCGGCGGCGGCCACGACAGCATCGTCTTCGGCGAAGCCGTCGAGGGCGGCGAGACGAAGCTGGACGCCGGGCAGATCCGGCTCGCGCA
>DATMVG010000258.1:0-3762 GCA_035563315.1 Allosphingosinicella sp.
GCATGTTCTCGATGCTTCCGCTCGGCGCCGAGGCGGTGCTCGAGCTTCGCCGAAGCCACGGCATCTACATGGCCACGAGCGGCCGCTTCAACGTCGTCGGCCTGTCCGACGCCAGCGTCGAGCGATTCGCCGCCGCGGTGGTGGAGAAGATGGATGGCTGACGCTCCGGCGAGGGAGCGCACGAGCCGCGCCGACGCGCCCGATCCCGCCTACGACTGGGCGAAGATCGCCCGGCTCGTCCATGTCAGCCGGGCGCTCGACCGGCTCGAGGAGGAGCGGCTCGTCCCCGAGCGGAAGATCCTCTACCAGTTCAGCGCCCGCGGCCACGACATGGCGCAGATCATGCTCGGCAGCCGCCTCGCCCACCGCCGCGACGCCGCCTGCGGCTATTACCGGTCGCGTCCCTTCCTGCTCGCTCTCGGCGTTCCTCCGGTCGAGGCGCTCGGCTCCAACATGGGCCGGGCCGGCGGCTATTCCTCGGGCCGCGACATCGGCGCGGTGTTCAACTATCCCAACCCGGCGGGCTGCCCCGCTCTGCCCATGTCCGGCGGCGTCGGCGCCCAATATACGCCGACCGCGGGCTGGGCCCAGGCGATCGAATATCACCGCAAGGTGCTCGGCGACGAAAGCTATGACGGAGCGATCGCCGTGGTTCTGGGCGGCGACGCCTCGTGCGCGACCAACGGATTCTGGTCGGCTCTGACCATCGCCACCACCCAGAAGCTGCCGATGCTCTTCTATATCGAGGACAATCAATACGGCATCTCGGTCCGCTCCGACCATCAGACGCCCGGCGGCGACATCGCCCGCAACCTGGCGAGCTTCGGCAACCTCCACGTCCTCTCCGGCGACGGCACCGAGCCGGCCGAGGCGGCCGCGCTCCTCGCCGGAGCGGTCGACCATGTCCGCGCCCGCAACGGCCCGGCGCTCCTTCGCCTCACTGTCCCGCGCCTCCAGGGACACAGCTTCCAGGATACCCAGACCTACAAGGACCCGGCCTTCGTCGAATCGGAATGGGCGCGCGATCCGCTGCCGAAGCTCAAATCCTATCTCGTCGGATCGCTGCTCGACGAGGCGCAATGGGACGCGCTCGCCTCCGAGGCCGAGGCCGAGGTCGCGGCGGCCTGCGCCGAGGCCGAGGCGAGGGGGGTGGTCGAGCCCGAGAGCGTGGTCGAGCACGTCTTCTACGAGGGCGAGATGCAGCGCATGGGCGGCCAGTGGACCAAGGGCTATCGAGCCCCTTCCTCGACGGACGAGCCGAAGCCTCAGGGCCAGCGGATCAACATGGTCACCGCGATCCGCCGCACCCTCGATCTCGAGCTGGAGATCAACCCGCGAGTCCTGCTGTTCGGCGAGGATATCGGCCCCAAGGGCGGAGTCCATGCGGTGACTCTCGGCCTCCAGGACAAATATGGCGTCGAGCGGGTGTTCGACACCAGCCTCAGCGAGGAAGGCATAATCGGGCGCGCCGTCGGCATGGCTCTGGCCGGGCTGATGCCGGTGCCGGAGATCCAGTTCCGCAAATATGCCGAGCCGGCGCTCGAGCAGATCAACGATTGCGGGACGATGCGCTGGCGCACCGCCAACCGCTTCGCCGCGCCGATGGTGCTTCGAATGCCGGTCGGCTTCTTCAAGTGCGGCGACCCGTGGCACAGCCAGACCAACGAGGTGCAGTTCGTCCACAATCCCGGCTGGCTGGTGGCGGCGCCGTCCAACGCCGAGGACGCGGTCGGGCTGCTTCGCACGGCGCTTCGCGGCAACGACCCGACCGTCTTCTTCGAGCATCGCGCGATGCTCGACGATCCCTGGGCCCGGCGGCCCTATCCCGGCGACGATTATGTGCTTCCCTTCGGACGGGCGAGGAAGACCCGGGAGGGCGACCGGATCAGCATCGTCACCTGGGGCGCCATGGTGCCGCGCTGCGAGCAGGCGGCGAGGGATTTCTCGGCCGACGTCATCGACCTGCGCACTTTGATGCCTTGGGACCGCGAGTCGGTGCTCGAATCGGTGCGCCGCACCCGCCGCTGCCTGATCGTCCACGAGGATCTGCGCACCGGCGGCTTCGGCGCCGAGATCGCCGCCGTGGTCGCGGACGAAGCCTTTCTCGATCTCGACGCTCCGGTCGCGCGGGTGACGATGCCGGACATACCGAGCCCGCACAATCCGCTGCTGCTCGACTGGGCGGTGCCGTCGGTCGCCAAGATCCGCGCCAGGATCGAAGATTTGGTGGGGTTCTGAGCGTGATCGACGTCCTCGTTCCGGCCGAGCAGGAAGGCACCAAGGCGGTCGTCCGCGCCTGGCTCAAGCAGGTCGGCGAGCGGGTCGAGGAGAACGACCCGCTCGTCGAGCTCGAGACCGACAAGGTGGCGATGGAAGTGCCGGCCCCGGCCGCGGGCGTGCTCAGCGAGATACTGCTTCATAGCGACGAGGATGCCGTCCCCGGCGCCGTCCTCGGCCGAATCGCGCCCGCGACCGCATCGGAGAAAGGCAGCTCCCCGGCGAAGGCCGGGGCCCAGCTCGACCAGGAAAAGCCTGGGCCCCGGCCTTCGGGGTCCCCGCAAAGTACTACTTTGCGGGGTGCCCCTTCGCCGGGGCACAGTCCGCAAGCCGAGACGAGGCTTTCCCCCTCCGTGAAGCGAGCGATCCTTCAGCACGACATCGACCCGGCGCGGATCGAGGGCACGGGCAGGGGCGGACGGATCACCCGCGCCGACGTGGACCGCGCCGTCGAGGAGGCGACCCGCGTCGGCAAGACCATCGAAGGCGTGATCCCGGCTGCGGCCGGCGACATCCGCTCGCACTTCGTCCCGCACGACCGCATGCGCCTCGCCATCGCCGAGAATCTGCACGCCTCGGTCACCCGGGCGCCGCACGTCACCGCCGTCTTCGAGGCGGATTTCAGCGCGATCGTCGCCCATCGCGACCGCCACAAGGCGGCCTGGGCGAAGAAGGGCGTCAAGCTCACCTATACCGCCTATCTGGTCGCCGCCGCGGCCGAGGCGATGAAGGTCGCTCCGGCGATCAACAGCCGCTGGCACGCCGACCGGCTCGAGCTTTACGACGACATCAATATCGGCGTCGGCACGGCGCTCGGCACGAAGGGCCTGATCGTGCCGGTGCTCCGCGAGGTTCAGAAGCTGTCGCTGAAGGGGATCGCCTCGGGCCTCGACGATCTGATCGAGCGGGCCCGCGCCGAGAAGCTGAATGCGGCCGATATCAGGGGCGGCACCTTCACCATCTCCAACCACGGCGTCTCCGGCTCGCTGTTCGCCGCGCCGATCATCATCAACCAGCCGCAATCGGCGATCCTCGGCGTCGGCAAGCTCGAAAAGCGGGTCGTCGTCCGCGAGGTCGGCGGCCAGGACGCGATCCAGATCCGGCCGATGGCCTATGTCTCGCTGACCATCGACCACCGCGTCGTCGACGGCCACCAGACCAACGCCTGGCTCAGCCGCTTCGTCGAGCTGCTCGAGAGCTGGCCGGGGGACTGACCGGAAAGACCGTTATGCCCGGCGAGGGGACAGTCACTTTCTCCCGCTGAGTTCGAGATTTCGCGCGCGGCGGCCGAAAGTGACTGTCCCCATTCTGTCACGGCGAGGGGACAGTCACTTTCCGCCGCTGAGTTCGAGATTTCGCGCGTGGCGGCCGAAAGTGACTGTCCCCATTCCGTCACCCCTCGATTGCCGGCGAGGGGACAGTCACTTTCCGCGCTCAGTTCGAGATTTCACGCGCGGCGGCCGAAAGTGACTGTCCCCATTCTGT
>DATMVG010000259.1:0-11047 GCA_035563315.1 Allosphingosinicella sp.
GGCGGGCCTCGACCAGCCGCCGAGCGGCGGCCAGCGAGGAATCGTCGCCGGCGAGAAGGGCAAGCGCCTCGTCGCGATCGCCGCGCTGGGCCAGGGTCGCCGCCGCCGCCAGGCGCAACCGCAAGGCGCGCGGTCCGGCCGCCTCGATCGCTTCGCGAATCGGCGCGCTCATCCCCTCGCGGCCGGCGGCGAGCAGCAGCAGCGGACGATGCTCGGCGGCATAGGCTTCGGAAGCGGCCGATCCGCTCGCCGCGGCGAGGAAGGAAAGGGGATCGCCCTCGCGCGACCCGAAGGCCAGCCAGGCCCGCAGCACCGGCACCGTGAAGGCGAACAACTGCTCCTGCTCGACGGCGTCGACCTGCCGCCCGGCGGCCCGCCAGTCACCGGCGCGGAAGGCCTCGGCGACGAGCAGGAAGCGAGCGTCGGGAAGCAAGGCGTTGCGCCGCTCGAGCGCATGGGCGGCGCGGAGCGCCAGCGGCCAATCGCCGGCGCCGACGGCATGAGTCAGCGCCTGGGAGGCGACCACCTCGTTGTCGGGCTGCGCGGCCAGAGCCGCGGCATAGCCCGCGCTGGCCTGCTCGAGCGCTCCGGCCGAAGCGGCGGCGCGGGCCTGGGCATAGCCGGCGAGCGGCGTCGTCGGCTCGACCCGCGCCTGGGCGGCCCCGGCGAGGACGAGCGCGGCGCCGGCCATGGCGGCCGCCAAATGCCTACATGTTGGGATAGTTCGGCCCTCCTCCGCCTTCGGGTACCACCCAGTTGATGTTCTGGGCGGGGTCCTTGATGTCGCACGTCTTGCAGTGGACGCAATTCTGGGCGTTGATCTGCAGCCGCGGACGGCCGCCCTCGTCGACGAATTCGTAGACCCCGGCCGGACAATATCTCTGCTCGGGACCGTCGTAGAGATCGAGGTTGATCCGGATCGGGATCGAGGGATCCTTGAGCGTCAGGTGGACCGGCTGGTCCTCCTCGTGATTGGTGTTGGAGACGAAGACCGAGGAGAGGCGATCGAAGCTGATCAGGCCGTCGGGCTTGGGATAGGGGATCGGCGCCACCAGGTCCTTGCGCCACAGGGTCGTGTTGTCGGGATGGTGGCGCATCGTGAACGGCAGTCCGATGCCGAGCTGGCGCATCCACATGTCGGCGCCGGCGAGCAGGGTGCCGATCGTGCCGCCCCATTTCGCCACCAGAGGCTCGACATTGCGCACCGTCTTGAGCTCGTCGGCGACCCAGCTGTCGCGCAGCGCGGAATCATAGTCCGCCAGCAGGTCGCCGCCGCGGCCGGCGACGATCGCCGCGAAAGCCGCCTCGGCCGCGAGCATGCCAGACTTCATCGCGGTGTGGCTGCCCTTGATCCTCGGCACGTTGACGAAGCCCGCGGCGCAGCCGACCAGAGCTCCGCCGGGGAAAGCGAGCTTCGGCACCGCCTGCCAGCCGCCCTCGTTGATCGCCCGCGCCCCATAGCTGACCCGGCGGCCGCCCTCGAGGAACTGCCGGATCGCCGGATGCTGCTTCCAGCGCTGGAATTCCTCGAACGGCGAAAGATGCGGGTTGCGGTAGTTGAGGGCGACGACGAAGCCCAACGCGACCTGGTTGTTCTCCTGGTGGTAGAGGAAGCCGCCGCCCCAGGCGTCGGCCAGCGGCCAGCCCTGGGTGTGGACCACTCGCCCGGGCTCGTGCCTGTCGGGATCGACGTCCCACAATTCCTTGAGGCCGATGCCGTAGACCTGGGGCTGGCTGTCCCTGTCGAGCTCGAAGGTCCGCTTGAGCTGCTTGGTGAGATGGCCGCGCGCGCCTTCGGCGAAGAAGGTGTAGCGGCCGTGAAGCTCCATGCCCGGCTGATAATCGGCGCGGTGGGTGCCGTCGCGCGCGACCCCCATGTCGCCGGTGGCGACCCCCTTGACCGAGCCGTCCTCGTTGAACAGCACTTCCGCCGCGGCGAAGCCCGGAAAGATCTCGACGCCGAGCGCCTCGGCCTGGCCGGCGAGCCAGCGGCAGAGATTGCCGAGCGACAGGGTATAGGTGCCCTTGTTGCTCATGAACGGCGGCATCAGGGCATGCGGAAAGGAATATTTCCTCTTCGCCGTCAGCAGCCAATGTTCGTTGCGCGTGACCGGCACGGTGAGCGGGCTGCCGAGCTCGCGCCAGTCGGGCAGCAGCTCGTCGAGGGCGCGCGGATCGACGACGGCGCCGGACAGGATGTGGGCGCCGACCTCGGAGCCCTTTTCGAGGATGCAGACGGAAAGCTCGCGGCCCTCGGTCGCGGCGAGCTGCTTGAGACGGATGGCGGCGGCGAGACCGGCGGGGCCGGCGCCGACGATCACGACGTCGTAGGGCATCGACTCCCGTTCGGCCATTCCGTCTCTCGCGCGCTCCTGTCGTCGCAAACCGCCAACGCCTGGCAGATAAACAGCCGCTTGGCGATTGACCAGCCCGCCCGCGGCTGACTCAATGGGCGGCGGGCAAGCGTGGGGGTAGGACCGACATGTCCTCGGATTGGGCGGCGAGCGCCCTGGCATGGTGGCACGAAGCGGGCGTCGACACGCTCGTCGACGAAGCCCCGCGCGACTGGCTCAACCCGAGGCCCGCCGCGGCACCCGCCCGAGTGGAGGCCGCGCCCCGCGAGGCTCCGCCCGCCGACCTCGCCGCCTTCCAGGCCTGGCTGCTCAGCTCCGACGGCCTTCCCGGCGCCTCGGGCGGGGGAACGCGCGTCGGGCCGGCCGGCGACCCCGCCGCTGGCCTGATGGTAATGGTCGACATGCCTTCCGCCGAGGATGTCGCCGCGGGCACCCTGCTGTCGGGCGAGCCCGGGCGGCTGTTCGATCGGATGCTCGGCGCGATCGGCCGAGGCCGAGACACCCTCTACCTGGCCTCGCTGTCGCCGATCCGGTTTCCGACCGGGCAGCTGGACGGCGACGATACCGCCACGCTCGCCGAAATCGCCCGCCACCATGTCGGCCTCGTCGCCCCGGCCGCCTTGCTCCTGTTCGGCGACGCCTGCGCCAAGGCGCTGCTCGGCTGTACCGTGCCGCGGGCCCGCGCCAGGTGGCACGAACTGGCGACTCCGACAGGCCCGGTCAGGACTTTGGCAACGATCAGGCCCGAAAAGCTGATCGGACAGCCGAATCTCAAGAAGCATGCCTGGGAAGACCTCCAGCTGCTCAGGGAAGGATTGAAGGGATGAGGATGCTCCGTCCGACCTTGCTCGCCGCCGGCCTCGTCCTGTCGGCGAGTCCGGCGGTCGCCGACGATTCGGCGACGACTCCCGCGGCGGCCCGCGCGGCGCCGGTGCCGAGCCAGCTCAGCGCCTCCGAGCGGCAGAACTACCAGGCGGTCTTCGCCGACCTGCGGGCGCAGAACTGGGCGGGCGCGGCGGGGCGACTCGACGGCATGCGCTCCGGGCCGCTCCACGATCTCGCCCGGGCGAGCCTCTACACCATGCCGGGATCGCCCCGGGTCGAGCTCGAGCCGCTGATGGAATTGCTCCGGCGCGCGCCGGAGCTGCCGCAGGCCGCCGATCTCGCCCGGCTGGCGACGGCGAGGGGCGCGACCGAGCTTCCCGATGTGCCGCAGGCGCAACGCCTCGCCGGTCTCGCCGGCCAGCCGCGCCGGCAGCGCGCGCGGCCGGTGCGCGGCGACGCCGTCGCCGACTCGCTCGAGCCGCTGATCCAGCCGCTGCTCGTCGCCGACCAGCCGTTCGAGGCGGAGACCTTGTTCAACGCTCGGAGCGGCGAGCTCAGCGAGGAAGCGCGCACCGCCTTCCAGCAGCGCATTGCCTGGGTCTATTATCTGAACGGCAACGACCGCGACGCGCGGCGCCTTGCCGAGCAGGGCCGCCGGGGCGTCACCGAATGGGCGCTCCATGCCAATTGGGTGGCCGGGCTCGCCGCCTGGCGGATGGGCGACTATGCCTCGGCCGCCGAGCATTTCGGTACGGTCGCGGGGCGTTCCGGCGACGTCGAGCTCGCCGCCGCCGGCCATTATTGGGCGGCTCGAGCCGAGACCGCGGGCGAGCGGCCGCAGCGCGTCCAGGGTCATCTCCAGGCGGCGGCTCGGCACAGCGAGACCTTCTACGGCCTGCTCGCCCAGAGCGCGCTCGGAGTCCGGCGGCGCGCCGCCGAGCTCAACGCCTTCACCGCCGACGACTGGCGGGCGCTGGCCGACCTCAGGAACGTGCGCGCCGCGGTCGCTCTGACCGAGATCGGCGAGACCAGCGTGGCGAGCGAGCTGATCCGGCACCAGGCGCGGATCGGCCAGCCGCGCCAGCACGAGGCCCTGCTCCATCTCGCGGGACGGCTCAACCTGACCGGGGCTCAGATGTGGCTCGCCCATAACGGCCCGCGCGGCACCCGCACCGATACCCACGACCGTTATCCGAGCCCGAGCTGGCGGCCGGCGCGCGGCTGGCGGGTCGAGCCGGCCCTCGCCTTCGCGCACGCGCTCCAGGAGTCCAATTTCAGGCCCGACGCGGTGAGCCCGGCCGGCGCTCGCGGGCTGATGCAGGTCATGCCCGGGACCGGCAGCCAGATGGCCCGGCGCACCGGCCAGAGCGTCTCGCCTGCCCAGCTGCTCGTGCCCAGCGTCAACATCGAATACGGCCAGTCCTATCTCGAATATCTTCGCGACCTGCCCAGCACCGGCGGGCTTCTGCCCCGCGTGATCGCTTCCTACAATGCCGGCCCCGCCCCGATCGCCGAGTGGAACACCCGGTTCGACCAGAGCGATCCGCTCCTGTTCCTCGAGACCATCCCTTATTGGGAGACTCGCGGCTACGTCCCGATCGTGCTCAGGAATTACTGGATCTACGAGGAGCGCACGGCGGACCGCTCGCCGAGCCGGCGCGCGCTCGCGGCGGGCCTGTGGCCGCGCTTCCCGGGCCTTTCCGGGCCCAGCGCGGTTCGCATCGAGCCGCGCCGCCCGCAGACGGCGATGGGTCGGGACTGAGCCGCTTTCCGCGGGTCACGATGTTCTTGATCCGTTCCCTATCCGGGCGTAAGGTTGCGCGATGCTCCGACCCGGTGCCCAGCACGGCCGCGGCGCGCCCGAGAACCGGACGCCGACCCGCTTCAACCTGCCAGCCCGCGAGGCCGACGGCGACTGGCTCGAAGAGCGCGACGAGCAGGATGGCGGGCCGCCGCCGCTCCGGACCAGCGTCACCGTCGAGCGGCCGAAGACGATCATCGCCTACAACCGGTCGCCGGACGTCGGCTTCGACCGCTCGATCAATTCCTATCGCGGGTGCGAGCATGGCTGCATCTATTGCTTCGCCCGGCCGACCCACGCCTTTCACGATCTTTCGCCCGGGCTGGACTTCGAGACCCGGCTGTTCGCCAAGCCCGACGCGGCTCGGCTGCTTCGGGCCGAGCTCGGCCGTCCCGGCTATCGGGTCCGGCCGATGGCGATGGGGACCAACACCGATCCCTACCAGCCGATCGAGGCGAAATGGCGGATCACCCGCGGCGTGCTCGAGGTGCTCGCCGAGACTCGCCATCCGGTGATGATCACCACGAAGTCCGACCGGGTGCTGCGCGACCTCGACCTGCTCGAGGACATGGCCAAGCAGAGGCTGGCGAGCGTGGCGTTGTCGGTCACCTCGCTGACCGCGCAAATCTCCCGCACGCTTGAGCCTCGCGCGCCGGCGGCGAGGAAGCGGCTGGCGGCGGTCAAGCGGCTCGCGGCAGCGGGCGTGCCGACGACGGTGGCGATCGCGCCCGTCGTGCCGGGGATCACCGACCATGAGCTCGAAGCGATCGTCGAGGCGGCGGCGGAGGCCGGAGCCGACGGAGTCTTCTACCTGCCGGTGCGGCTCCCGCACGAGGTCGCGCCGCTCTTCCGGGCCTGGCTCGACGAGCATTTCCAGGAGCGGGCCGGCAAGGTGATGGCGATCATCCGCGAGCTGAGGGGCGGCCGCGACAACGACCCCAATTGGTTCACCCGGATGCAGGGCTTCGGGCCGTGGGCGGAGCTGCTCAAGGCGCGCTTCGAGCGCGCGGTCAGGAAGCACGGCTTCAATAGCGAGAGGCGGCCGTTGCGCTGCGACCTGTTCGAGCCGCCGCAGGGGCCTCAGCTTCGCTTGCTCTGAATCTCGAAGACTTTGCCGAGCCCCCGTCCCGCGCCGGGACGGCGGCGATCAGGCCCTTGCCGGCGCCGCCGGGGCGATGGATGGGAGGAGCGAAGCCTCCCGGAGAGCCCGATGCGCCGCCCAGCTTTCGCCTTTCTTGCTCTCGCCACGCTCGCCGGCGGCGCCGACGCCGCGGCCGGCGAGCCCAGCGGGCCCCCCTCGCCGGCCGACTCGGCGATGATCGCTCATGGCGACGGCAGCTGGTCGGTCACCCGGCCGATCGCCGAGCCGCCGGTGCCGATCGAGGCCGCCACCGGCGGCCTGATCGTCGAGGAGGAGGAAGGCGAAGCTGAGAAGATCGGCGAGGTCGAGGCCGACGAGGCCGCGGATCGCGCCTTCGAGGAAGCGGTCGACCAGGCGAGGCGCGAGGAGCGGCCGCGCTAGCGTCGGACCCGCCTAACCGAGCGCTTTCCGAAGCAGCTCGTTGACGACCTGCGGATTGGCCTTGCCCGCCATGGCCTTCATCGTCTGGCCGACGAAGAAGCCGAACAATTTGTCCTTGCCGCCGCGATATTCGGCCACCTTGTCCGGGTTGGCGGCGAGCACGCCGGCGATGGCCGAGTCGATCGCGCCGGTGTCGCTGGTCTGCCGCAGGCCCCGCGCCTCGACGATCGCGCCCGGATCCTCGCCGGTCTCGAGCATGACCTCGAACACCTGCTTGGCGAGCGTTCTGGAAAGGGTGCCGTCGGCGGTGAGGCGGAGCAGCTCCGCGGCCTGGGCGGGGGTGACGGGGCTCTCCTCGATGCCCTTGCCGAGCCGGTTGAGGGCTCCGAACAGGTCCGACGTGACCCAGTTGCTCGCCCGCTTCGCCAGATCCTGTTCCCCGGCGGAGGCCGGGGCCCAGCCTTCCGCGCTCGACTGGGCCCCGGCCTTCGCCGGGGAGCCGCTTACGCCCAACCCCTCGAGCAAAGTTTCGAACCAGCGCGCGGTGGTGACGTCGGCGGTTAGTACGCCGGCATTGTAGGCGGAGAGGCCGAGCGCGCCTTCGTAGCGGCGGCGCTTGGCGTCCGGAAGCTCCGGCAGGCTGGCGCGGCATTCCTCGAGGAAGGCGTCGGAAAGCTCGAGCGGGAGCAGGTCGGGATCGGGAAAATAGCGATAGTCGTGCGCCTCCTCCTTTGAGCGCAGGCTTCGGGTCTCGCTTTTGTCGGGATCCCACAGGCGGGTCTCCTGGACGATGACGCCGCCGCCTTCGAGCACATCGACCTGGCGGCTGGCCTCATGCTCGATCGCGGCCATGATGAAGCGGACGGAATTGACGTTCTTGGTCTCGGTCCGGGTGCCGAGGGGATCGCCGGGCCGGCGCACGCTGACGTTGACGTCGGCGCGCATCGAGCCCTGCTCCATATTGCCGTCGCAGCTCCCGACATAGCGGAGGATCGCTCTGAGCTTGCGGATGTAAGCCCCTGCTTCCTCTGGGCTTCTCAAGTCCGGCTTCGAGACGATCTCCATCAGTGCGACGCCCGACCGGTTGAGGTCGACATAAGAAAAGCTGGGATGCTGGTCGTGCATCAGCTTGCCGGCATCCTGCTCGAGATGGATGCGCTCGACGCCGATCCTCTTGGCGCTCGCCTCGTCCTTGTCGTCGAGCAATATCTCGATCTCGCCCTCGCCAACGATCGGGTGGTAGAGCTGGCTGATCTGATAGCCTTGGGGCAGATCGGCGTAGAAGTAATTCTTCCGATCGAAGCGCGACCATGGGTTGATCCTCGCCTCCAGCGCCATTCCGGTGCGCACCGCCTGGCGGATGCACTCGGCGTTCGGCACCGGAAGCATTCCGGGCATGGCGGCGTCGACCAGGCTGACCTGGCTGTTGGGCTCGCCGCCGAACTCGGTCGAGGCGCCGGAGAAGAGCTTCGCCTTCGACGTCACCTGGGCGTGGACCTCGAGGCCGATCACCACCTCCCAGTCGCCGGTCGCGCCGCGTATCCGATAGGAAGACTCGGTCACAGGCGGGTCCCCTTCCCCGTTCACCACCATGCCTCCGGCCTTGCCGTGAAGCCGGCGCGTTCCTCCAGGGCCAGCGAGGCGTCGAGGACGCCCTGCTCGTCCAGCGCCTTGCCGACGATCTGCAGGCCGAGCGGCAGGCCGTGGTCGTCGAGACCGGCCGGAACCGACATGGCGGGAAGGCCGGCGAGGCTGGCCGGGACCGCGAAGACGTCGTTCAGGTACATGGCGATGGGATCGGCCGACTTGTCGCCGAGCGCGAAGGCGGCCGATGGAGCGGTCGGGGTGAGAAGCAGGTCGCAGCTCTCCCAGACGTCGGCGAAGTCGCGCGCGATCAGGCTGCGGACCTTCTGGGCGCGGTTGAAATAGGCGTCGTAAAAGCCGGCCGAGAGCACGTAGGTGCCGATCATGATCCGCCGCTTGACCTCGGCGCCGAAGCCGGCGGCGCGGGTCGCCTCGTACATGTCGGTGAGGCCGCCCTGCTCCGGCTGGACCCGCTTGCCGTAGCGGACCCCGTCATAGCGGGCGAGGTTTGAGGAGGCCTCGGCAGGGGCGATGATGTAATAAGTCGGCAGGGCAAAGCGGGTGTGGGGGAGCGACACGTCGACGATGGTCGCGCCGGCGTCCTCGAGCCAGGCGATGCCCTCGTCCCAGACGCGCCCGATCTCGTCGGGGACGCCCTCGATTCGATATTCGCGCGGGATCCCCACGCGCTTGCCGCGAAGGTCCGGATCGAGGCTCGCCTCCCAGCGCGGCACCGGCAGGTCGAGCGAGGTCGAATCCCTGGGGTCGAAGCCGCTCATCGCCTCGAGCAAAGCGGCGCAGTCGCGGACGTCGCGTGCCATCGGTCCGGCCTGGTCGAGGCTCGAGGCGAAGGCGACGATGCCCCAGCGCGAGCAGCGGCCGTAGGTCGGCTTGATCCCGGAGATGCCGACGAAGGCGGCGGGCTGGCGGATCGAGCCGCCCGTGTCCGTTCCGGTCGCCCCGGGGCACAGCCGGCCCGCCACCGCCGCCGCGGAGCCGCCCGAGCTGCCGCCCGGGGCCAAGGGGGCGTTGCCGCCGTCGCTCCGCCGCCAGGGCGAGATGACGGCGCCGTAGCCGCTGGTCTCGTTGGACGAGCCCATCGCGAACTCGTCCATGTTCAGTTTGCCGAGCATGCCCGCGCCGGCGGCGAACAGCCGGGCGCTGACCGCCGATTCATAGGGCGGCTCGAAGCCTTCGAGGATCCGGCTCCCCGCCGTGGTCTGGACGCCCCTGGTGGCGAACAGGTCCTTGATCCCGAGCGGCACTCCCGACAGCGGCTTGAGGTCGCCGCTCGCCCGCGCCGCATCGGCGGCGTCGGCGGCGGCGAGCGCATGCTCCGGAGTCTCGACGACGAAGGCGTTCAGCAGGCGGGCTTTCTCGACGGCCGAGATATAGGCCTGGGCGACCTCGCGGGCGCTGAACTCGCCCTCGCGCACGCCGTCGCGGATCGCGGCGACGCCAAGCTCGGTGAGCCCGGTCATTCGATCACCTTGGGCACCGCGAAGAAGCCGTGCTCGGCGGCGGGAGCGTTGCGAAGCACGTCCTCGCGGATGCCGCCATCGGTGACCGCGTCGTCGCGAAGGCGCAAGCGGTTGGGGATCACCGCGGTCATCGGCTCGACGCCCTCGACGTCCACCTCCTGCAACTGCTCGATCCAGCCCAGGATGTTGGACAGCTCCGGGGCAAGCGCCGCCACTTCCTCGTCGCTGACGGCGATGCGGGCGAGCTTGGCGATGTGGCGGACGATCTCGGCGTCGACGGACATGCGCGCGCCGCTAGCATTGGCGGTCAGAGGGTTGCAAGCGAAGCGCGCTTGCGCTCAAGGGCGCGGGTGGCGAAGCAAAGATCACACCCGGCCGTGCGCTTCCTGTGGATCGTCGCCGGCCTGACCGTGCTCTTCATCGCCGGCGCCCTCGCCTACCGCATCTTCCAGGACGATCTGATGCGCCTGGCGATGGTGCCCAAGGGCGAATTCAAGGAAGTGGCGATGCCGACGGGGGCGAGCTACGACCAGCCGGGGCTGTGGATCGCCCGGCCGGACATCGAGCGCAACCCTGCCTTGTGGGCACCGCCCGGCTTCGCGGCGGCGAGCGCGCCGAGGGCCTCGGTCTTCTTCGTCCACCCGACCAGCTTCCTCGAATCCTCGGGCTGGAACGCGCCCCTGGAGGACGAGGAATCGCAGACCCGAGCCCGACTCTTCGTCCGCCACCAGGCGAGCGCGTTCAATTCGGTCGGAGCGATCTGGGCGCCCAAATACCGGCAGGCGGCGTTCGGGGCGTTCCTGACCGGCGAGGACAATGCCCGCCGGGCGCTCGACTTCGCCTATCGCGACGTGCTCGCCGCCTACGAGGCGTTCCTCCGCCAGGCCCCGGCCGGTCGGCCGATCATCCTCGCCGCCCACAGCCAGGGCAGCCTCCACCTGCTCCGGCTGCTCGGCGAGCGGGTCCGCGGCGCGCCCGAGGCCGGGCGCATCGCCGCCGCCTACGTCGTGGGCTGGCCCGTGTCGGAGACGGCCGACCTGCCCGGCCTGCCCCTCCCCCCCTGCGAGCGCCCCGACCAGGGGGGATGCCTGCTCTCCTGGCAGAGCTTCGCCGAGCCGGCCGAGACCACGGCGGTGACCGACGTCTACGACGCCTCGACCGGCTTCGACGGCACCAGCCGGGCGGGCTCGCCGATGCTGTGCGTCAATCCGCTCACCGGCGAACGCGGCGGCGACGCGCCGGCGGCGGCCAATCGGGGCACCCTCGTCCCCAACGCCGAGCTCAGCGACGGCACGCTCACCAGGGGCGCCGTCGCCGCGCGCTGCGACGTGCGCGGCTTCCTGCTAATCGGCGAGGAGGCGCCGGATCTCGGCCCCTATGTCCTGCCCGGCAACAATTACCACGTCTACGATTACGTCTTGTTCTGGGCGAACGTGCGCGCCGATGCCGAGGCGCGGCTGAAGAGCTTCGCGGCGCGGTG
>DATMVG010000260.1:0-3860 GCA_035563315.1 Allosphingosinicella sp.
CCCGAAGCGATTCCTCCGCCGCCGCGCGGCCGAGCTCGGCGCACGATCCGGCGCCGAGCCCCTGGGTGGTCCGCCGCCCGAGCTGCACGATCCGTTCCGCCGGCGAGGCCCGCAGCGCCTGCGCATCGGTGTTGGCGGCGACGAAGTCGACTCCGCGCACGCCGCTTCGGATCATGCTCGCCACGGCGTTGCCGCCGCCGCCGCCGACCCCGATGACGCTGATCCGGGGGCGAAGCTCCTCAAGCTCCGAGGCGAACTCAATCATCGTCCAGTCTCCTTCGTTTGACATTGGCCGTCGCGCCCGCGCCTCAGCGGCCGGAAGCGAGGCCGAGCAGCATCTTCACGCCGGCGCCGAGCAGCACCGCCAGCAGGAGCAGGCGCGGATATTGATAGTCCCCGTTCTCCTCGGCGGGACCGCTACCGCCGGCGGCCGCCGACCAGGAGGGCCTCATCCGGATCAGCGAGCGGCCGGCGGCGAGCGCGGGGCTGCGCGACCTGGGCAAGGCGGGCTCGTCCTGAACGATCGGCAGCACGCCGGTATAATCCGCCTCGAGCGAATGGCTGTGGCGCCCGGCCTTCCAGATGACCCGGTGGCCCGGCGGGACGGGGCCCCAGGCGCCGGCGGCGGAGCGGACCAGGGAGCGGCCGCAGCGCCGGCACGCGCTGAAATAATAGCCTGAATTGTACACCGCGTCGGCCGCGGCCTTGTGCCCCGCGATGGTGCATCCCAGAGTCATTGGTCAATCTCCCTTTCCTCGGCCTTGGATTGGCGAAGCGCGAATCGCGCCAGCTCGCGGACCTCCTCGTCCTCGGCTTCGCGGGCGAGATCCGGATTCCAGATTTCGAAGCTTCCGCCGGCGCCGATGAACAAGGCGGCGTCGCCGATCCTGCCCCGGCGCCGAATCATCGGCGGAAGGGTCAGTCGGCCGCGCGAATTATAGGCGGCGCGCTCGACCGCGCCGAACGTCCGCCGCAGCCGGACATGGTGCGCCGCCGGCCCGCCGCCCTGATCCTCGTCGCGGATCCGCCGGCGCTCGATCTCGGCATGGAGCACCGCCTGATAGTCCGGATCATAGCCGCTGAGGCACGGATCGGCCTCGTGGGGGCCGAGCATCAGCTCGGCGCCGGAGCGGCGCCCTTCGAGGACCCGCAAGACGAAATCGGGCAAATAGGTGCGGCCCTTGCCGTCGACCGGTCGCAGCGCGTTGCCGCTGAACAGACTGTCCGTATACATGCCCGAGACCCGCCCCGTCCCGCACCCGCGGATGAAACCGCGATGAGTGCGAGGGACAGGTTAGACCGGCGGGACACGCTCGGCTTGATCGGAGTTTTACCAACGTATTCGTACCGGCGGAGTTCGGCTTTTGCTTGAACTGGCGCGAGGCCGACTCCGAACTTGGAGGACGGTGTAAATACTGACCTCCGTTTGTCGGCGAGGGCGCGCGGGACCGGCTTGTTCCGTCTTCCGGGACCGCGGCGACGCCGCACGCGCTGCCGCTCCCCTCCTACCAGGCGGCACGTTCCATGAACGAGGCGCTAAGCTTTCGTTAACCGTATTTTTCCTAGGTTGCACAATTGCCTAGCGACTCAGACATTGGGGGACTGGCCGTGTGTTCTGGTCGGAGCGGGGAGCGGGCTTATGTCGCACCAGCGAAAGGTCTACGTCGTAGGCCGAAATGAAGAAGTGCGCAGGTTGCTGACGCAACATGTGGGGTCGGTCGGTGCGGAAGCCTGGCCGTTTGCGAGCGGGGCGGACTTCCTCGATATCCTCGATCATCTCGGGCCGGCCTGCGTGCTGCTCGACATGGACGGTTCCGACGTCTCGGGCCTCGAGATACTCGCCGAGATGGGGGCGCGGGACATCGCCTGGCCGGTCATCGCGATCAGCGGCCGCGAGGAGCTCCAGCTGGTCATCGAGACGATGAAGCTGGGCGCGCTCGATTTCCTTCGCCTTCCGCTGAGCCGGGAGCTGCTGGCGCTGGCGCTCGCTCCGGCCTGGCGAGCGCTCGAACGGGTGGTGGAAGCCGGCGAATCGCGGCGCGCCGCGCAGCAGCGGCTCGGCCGACTCACCGCGCGCGAGATGGATGTGCTGCTCGCCCTGCTCGGCGGCCGATTCAACAAGGCGATCGCCCACGATTTCGGAATCAGCGTTCGGACGGTCGAGATGCACCGCGCGCACATCATGGCCAAGCTCGAGGTCAAGAGCCTCGCGGAAGCCGCGCTTCTGGCGCCCCAAGCGGGCCTCCACGTGCCGAGCGGCGATTCGCCGGCGACCCGTGCGCGGGGCCCGGTTCCGGCGCCGGGAAGCTATGCGGGCGCGGATTGCCGCGGGCAATTGTCGGCGCTGGCGCGGCGCCTTTCGTCCTGATCCAGCCCGTCAGGTGCAGAGCGCCAGATAGGCGATCTCCATCACCGTCCCGCCCTCGATCGGCAGCGGGCCCTGGGTGTCGACGGCATATTCACGGTGCTCGGTGACCGCGCCGGCCTCGTCCTGGACTCGATGCGCCAGCGCTTCGATCGTCCGCCCGGCGCAGTCGATCCGAAGCAGGTAGGAAACGCCCGTCGGCGCCGGCTCGTTCGGATTGGTCAGCCGGAACCAGGCTTTGCGGATCGAGGCGTCCTGCTCGAGCGACGAGGCGTCCACCGCGATCGCCTGGCCGGTCGGGGCGGCGCCGAGATTGAGCCATGCCGGTGCCCTCGGCGCGCTCGGCTCGGGCGTCGCCGGCGGCGCCGCGGCAGCGGCCGCCGGGTCGGCCACGACCCCGCAGCCTTCCGTCGCCCTGGCGAGCTCCAGGCGGATCTGGGGATCGTTCATCGAACCGGCGACGTGGAGCAGGTCGCGGACCGTCAGCCGCTCGGGATCGAAG
The DNA here is from genome assembly GCA_035563315.1 of Allosphingosinicella sp. Classification (GTDB taxonomy): domain Bacteria; phylum Pseudomonadota; class Alphaproteobacteria; order Sphingomonadales; family Sphingomonadaceae; genus Allosphingosinicella. The sequence goes on from DATMVG010000260.1 coordinate 2,868, forward strand.
AAGCCCTGCCGGACCGATCCGGCGAGGCGGGTGAACCGACGCAGCTGCAGCGGCGTCAGGCTGATCGCGAGACGCTGGCTGACGCATTGCGATTCGGTTTCGTTCATGCCGTAGCGCACCAGCTGCGGAGCCACGATGCTGGTACGAGGCCCGACATAATCGGCGACGTTCCCGGCGCATCCCGCGAGCAGGCCGAAGATCGTCAGGGCCGCCGGCAACAGGCGCATCGCTACTTTCCTCCGGCGCAGCGGACTACCAAGCGGCCAGCGCCTTTGCACCTCCTATTGGAGGGTCGGGGCGCAAGCGTCTAGATCAGGAACACGTCGCCGGCGTGGACGACGCGCACCTTGCCGTCGTCGAGACGAAGCCTTAGCGCCCCGCTTTCCTCGAGGCCGTCGAACAGCCCGGCGCCGTCGGACGTCGCCAGCGCGGTCCCGATCGGATGCGCCGACTCCAGCCAGCGCCGGCGGATCGGCGCAATTCCCTCCCGCCGCCACTGCTCGAGGACCCGGGCGAAGTCGGCAACGAGGATCTCCAGGAAGGCGTCGGGATCCGGCGATTTTCCGGTAAGCGCCGCGATGCTGGTGGCGGGCCGTTCGAGGAAGCGCGGAGCCTCGGCAAGGTTCACGCCGAAACCGGCGACGACGGCGTCGCCCTCGCGCTCGAGCAGGATGCCGGCAAGCTTGGCGCCGTCCACGACGAGGTCGTTAGGCCACTTGATCTGCACCCCGGGCGCCCAATGCGACACCGTCTCGTGAAGAGCGACCGCGGCCGCCAGAGCCAGCGTCGGTGCCGCAGGATCTCCGGGCCGCAAGCGGATCAGGGTGCTGGCGTGAAGGTTGCGAGCCGGCGATTCCCAGGCCCTGCCCTGGCGGCCTCGCCCCCCCGTCTGGCGGTCGGCGCGGAGCCAGAGGCCTTCTTCCGCACCGCCGCGCCCGAGCGCGGCGACGTCGTCATTGGTGGAGCCGGTCTCGGCGACCGTGCGGATCAGAA
>DATMVG010000261.1:0-12340 GCA_035563315.1 Allosphingosinicella sp.
CGGCGATCACCGGGACGAGGCCGGTGCGCGGCTGAAGCCCCGGCACGCCGAGGGCGGCGACGAGCCCCTGGCGGTCGATCGCCATGCTCATCGCCCGGCGGACGGCCGGATCGGCGAGCGGTCCGTCCTCGGCGGCGGTGAAGGCGAGGCCGAACAGGCCGGCGGCCGGATCGAACAGGAGCTGGGCCTGGGCGACCCCGGCGGCGCGGGCGATGGGAAGGCTTCCGATCGTGCCGCCGGCGACCAGCTCCGCTTCCCCGGCGGCGAAGCGAGCGACCGCGAAGGCCGCCGACTCGCCGCGAAGCAGGATGTCGGGCAGCTCGGGCGACGGCTCCTCGTCCTCGTCGGGGCGAGGGACGCTGAGCAGGATCGCTCCGCCCGGCCCCGGCGCCTCGCGATAGGGCCCGGTGCCGCGGCCGTCGAGCCGGATCGCCATCTCAGGCTGGGCGAGCAGCTGGAGCAGGTTCGGCCGCGGTCCGCGAAGGCTGATCTCGAGCACCTGGTCGGTCATCGCGACGACGTTCTCGACCACTCCGAGCACCGGCTTGAGCGGGTTTCGGCTCGCCCGGCTGACCGCGGCGCGGAGCCGCGAGGCGACCTGCTCGGCGGTGACCCGGCTGCCGTCAGCCCATTGCGTCCGCCTCACCCGGAAGGTGTAGCGCAGGCCATCGTCCGAGACGATCCAGCTCTGCGCCAGCGCCGGCTCGATCTCGCCGGCCGAATCGAAGCGGACCAGCCCCTGGGCGGCCGCCTCGGCGAGGAAGGCCGAGGGCGCGTCGAGAAGCTGGAGGTTGGGGTTGCCGGCCAGAGGCGGCCCGCCGATCGCGCTGACCGCGATCGGGCCGGTCTCGGATTCGCCGCAGCCGGCGAGCAGGCTCAGCCCCGCGGCGAGGGTGAAGAACGCAAAAGCCTGTCTCGCCGTTTCCGAAGCCATGGTCGCCCGCGGCCCTTGTAGCCGCTGGGGCCGGAAATGCAGCCCCGCCTTTACCCGTCTTTCACCTCTTGGGGCTAGGCGAGGGCGATGAGCCGCATCCCTTCAAGACCGCCGCGCGAATCCGACCAGGGGGCGACCCTGAAGCCGCGCCGCACGCAGCGGCTCCCGGTCGACCAGACCGCCAGGATGCGCTCGCAAAACTGGTACCAGATCGAGGTCAAGGTGCGCGACGTCTCGACCTGCGGCTTCATGGCCGAATGCGCGCAGCCGGTTCAGATCGGCAGCTACGTCTCGCTCGACGTCCCGGGCGTCGGCCCGGTCCACGCCCAGGTGCGCTGGCAGATCGGGATGACGATGGGCGGAATGTTCCTCGATCCGATCAGCCTCACCCGCTGCGACTGGACCGCGGTCAAGGCTCTCCCGCCGGCAGATACCGAAGCGGTCGCCTAGCTCCGATCGCCGCCCCTGGGGTCGGGGACCGGGGTCGGGGACAGTCACTGGTGGTCGATTGTGCCTTTGACATACCACCGCCCATAGGATAGCTCTAGCCCCGCTAAGGGGCGGCGCGGCAATGACAAAATTCGAGACGTTCAAGCTGTCGGAGCTGCGGCTGGACGAAAAGAATTACCGCACCGGGCCAGTGAACGGCCAACGCGAAGCCTTGCAAGCTATCATCGCAGACCAGAAACAGAAGCTGGTCAACCTCGCCAAAGATATTTTGGAGATGGGAGGGACAAGCCCCGGTGAGCCGCTATGGGTTTATCGCGAATCCTCCAGCGGCACCTATGTTGTCGTTGAGGGCAACCGCCGGGTGGCCGCCCTAAAGCTGATGGACAATCCCTTGCTGGCAGACGGCACAATCGTCGAGCGAGGCTTTCGCGCCCTTGCCCCTAAATTCGCAGCGAGCCCCATTCGGGAAGTCACTGCTGCCGTTTTCCCGTCTTACGACGCAGCAGCGCCATGGCGCCGCCGTCGCCACCTGACTTCCGGTTCCGGCGTTGGCCTTGAGGGTTGGAAAACCTTGGCGAAGGCGCGGGCTGACCGCGACCACGGCGAAAAGGCGCGGCGCGTCCTTACTGTCGTGGAATTTCTCCAAGATGATTCGGATGAATGGCAGCAGATAGAAATGTCGCTTGATCCGAGGTGGACTACTGTTGAGCGCGTCCTCAACGCTAGACCGATGAAGGCGGCTCTTGGTATCGACATAGACACCAAGACGGGTGAAGTGTTTTTCGAGAACGGCGACAGCAACGCGGGAAGGAAGCTGCTGCGCGCCATCCTCGCCACCATGGCGGCACCCGGTTTCGAGTTCGCGGAAGTCGAGAGATTTGAGAATCGGGAGGCGTTTCTCACCCGCTTTACCGGCATGGCGGTGAAGGCCAAGCCAAAGTCGAGCCCACCTGCTGGGCCAGCGCCGCCGACACCTGCACCATCTCCCGCGACGCCAAGGCGCAAGCCGAGAGCCGATACAGGCAAGAGGCAAACCCTTGCGCCGAACACCAGCGCTCGGCTCTTTGTTGTGCACGGCGCCAGGTTGAACGGCATTTACGGTGAATGCCGAAAGCTGAAAGTCCTGCGGAACGAGAACGCGGCAGCGTTCCTACTTCGCGTATTCATCGAGCTAAGCAGCGAAGCCCTTCTTGCGGAAAAGAAGGTGGCCATCCCCCACAGGTTCGGGAAGGCGGGCAAGACCGAGTGGGACGACATCGGGATTCCGCTCGCGGCGAAAATTCAGACCGTCATCGACTTTCTCGACCCAACAAAGGTTTCGAAGGTCTATCAACCCATGCGCTTGGCGCTTGACCCGCAAAGCCACTCGCTGGCCTCGATCAACATTCTGCACGGCTATTTTCACAATCGTCGGCTCACGCCCCAAGCCAGCGATCTTATGAAGGCGTGGGACATCTGGGAGCCCTATTTGAGCGCGGTTCATGCAGCGCGATAATTCGCTGACCACCCGCCCATTCGGGCGATAAATGGCTATGTTCAGTAGCCCTCTCCGATACCCCGGCGGCAAGGGACGGCTCACCCAGCACGTCATAGATCTGATCGAGCTGAACGATCTTGTGGGCGCGCAATATGTCGAGCCCTATGCCGGGGGCGCGGGCATCGCCATTTCGCTCCTCTACCTAGAGTACGTTGACCACGTTCACCTCAACGATCTGGACCCGTCGGTTCACGCCTTCTGGCACAGCGCACTCAACCACACAGAGGAGTTTGCCCGGCTTGTCCGGGATACCCCCTTGACCGTTGAGGAATGGCGCAAGCAACGGACGCTGCAATTCGCGAAGGAGCCGGTCGAAACCTTGGCGCTCGGCTTTTCGACTTTCTACCTCAACCGAACGAGCCGGTCGGGAATCATCCGGGGCGGCGTCATTGGCGGGAACAGCCAAACCGGAAGATGGAAGATGGACGCTCGCTACAACCGGGCGGACCTTGGCAAACGGATCGAGAAGGTGGCCAGCTATGGCAGCCGGATCAGCCTGTACAATCAGGACGCGTCCGAGCTGATCGCCACGGTGTTGCCGGCGCTCTCGAAGCGGGCGCTAGTCTATCTGGACCCGCCGTACTACCAGCGCCATCGGCTCTATAAGGCCACTTACAAGCATGACGATCACGCGCGGATTGCCAGCCAGGTAGGGGACATTCGCCAGAAGTGGATCGTGTCGTACGACAACGTGGAGCCGATCCGCGAGCTTTACGTCCGCTACCGGCAACATTCATTCGACCTTCGCTATACCGCCGGCCGCAGCTATGACGGCGTTGAGGTTATGGTGTATTGCGACGCGCTGAACATTCCCGATGAAGTACGCCCATTCCGGGGCATGGCGGCATAGCGAGGCGAGCGATGGCCAAGGAAAGCGACGACGACACACTCTCAGAGGATGAAATCGCCCGCCGCCGCGACGCGGTGGTCAGGCGAATGCTGGCCACCCCGCCCGCTCCCAAGAAGCCCGCCAAGCCTAAGACTTAGTCCGCCAGCGCTCGGCCCGCCTGTTGCGCTTTCCCGCGTCCTTAGTTCGCGGTGCTTCCGTGAGGTCGCGCGTAGGTCAGACGCTTGCCCACCGTTCCACGAACGGCAATCACAGCCCGATCCGCGTCGTTGATGCCGAGCGCATTGCGGTTGGAATATCTGAAATCAAACTCGCGCAGATACCGATGAAGGTGTTGCTCACCGCAATGCTGGTAGATGCCTCGCATCCCGCGCTTGAAGATGCTGAAATAGCCTCCCACTGTGTTGCTGTGGCTCGTGCGGTCGTTAAAATCGACGTACTGATTGGCGTTGTGCTGGGTGGTGCCGTGGCGCGCAAAGTGAACCTTGATGTGACGATAGCCGCAATGCTCATCGGTCGTAAACGAAGCTTCGCGAGCGACGTCGGCCAGCACCATCGGCATCAGGGCTTCGGCGTTCACGCGGCCAATGACCATCGTGCGGCACCGGCCCGTATCCCGGCCCACAAGCGCGAGAACCTTCATCTTGTGGTGGAAGCCCTTGCTCGCCTTCGCAACGCCCTTGAGGCGGCCGATGAATGTCTCGTCAACCCCGACGGTCCCGCCGCCGGAGCCGAACGGCGCGGCATCATCGCAGCGCATCGCCTCTCGAATGCGGTGAGCCATAAACCAAGCGGTGCGGTAAGAGCCGAAGCCGAGCATCCTGAAAAGCTGATGCGCGCTGACCCCCTCCTTGCTCGACACCATAAGGTGGGTGGCCAGCAACCACTTGTGCAGCGGGATATGCGAGCGCTCGTACACCGTCCCCATCGTCGCGGTGAACGGCTTGCGGCAAGCCCGGCACTTGTACAGCCCCGGACGGGTGCTTTTGCCCTGCAACAGCACGGAATTGTCGACCGTGCCGCAGTGGGGACAGTTACGTCCATCCGGCCAACGGATCGCTTCGAAATGAGAGCGGGCGGCTTCTTCGTTGTTGAAGATCGGATCAGTTAGGTTTGTCATTCCTCCCTTGTAACCGAGGGGCGTGGTATGTCAAGTGCATAGCCGCCCACTGGTGACTGTCCCTAGTGATTGTCGCCCTCGTCCTCGACGGCGGGATGAAGTGATCGCCTGGCGTCGTTCGGGCGCGCGGTTGCGGGCGTTTTCGCCATTCGCCGACGGAATGGAAGTCCCGCTCATAATATCTTGAACTGCTGGTGAATTGACTTTCGACCAAGGCAGAGTTCTAATCGCTCCCGAGTCGTAATCGAAGATTATTGACGATCTGCTTGAGCAGAGCCCTGCACCGGCTTGCGCCATATCCGGACAGGGCGCTTGCGCTTGCGGAAACGACAGGGGTGTCGACATGCACGCGCGCACCGATCCGGCCGAGCAGCAGGCCAGCCCGCCGATCCACCACATCGCGGGCCTGTCCTATCCGGCGCCCGCCGTCCGCAAGCTTCGGGTCTACGCCTTCGACCCCCAGGCCTCGATCGAGCTCGATACCTCCGTCATCAACGACGCGGTGATCAGCCTGCCCTGGGAGACGCCCTGGGAGGAGCCGCTGACGCTCGGCCCGAGCAACGAATATCTGGAGGTGATCGACTACGATCCGACCAACGGCCTGTTCTACGCGCCGGTCGATCTCAACGACCCGATCCTGCTCGTCCAGGACGGCCTGACCCCGTCCGAGGGCCGACCGCAATTCCATCAGCAGATGGTGTTCGCGGTGGCGATGAAGACGATCGGGCTGTTCGAGCGGGCGCTCGGCCGGGCGGTGATGTGGGCGCTCGAGCCGGCCAAGGAGACCGAGGCCCAGAAGGCGGCGCGCAAGGCCGCCGGGCTGCCCCACCCGAGGGACAAGTTCATCAGGCGCCTGCGCATCTATCCGCACGCGCTGCGCGAGGCGAACGCCTATTACAGCCCGGCCAAGACCGCCCTGCTGTTCGGCTATTTCCGCAAGGGCGACGAGGGGGAGGAGAGCTACGACAAGGACAGCGGCTGGGTCTTCACCTGCCTGTCTCAGGACATCGTCGCCCACGAGACCGCGCACGCCATCCTGCACGGCATGCAGCGCCGCTCGATCGAGGCGACCAGCCCGGATTCGCTGGCCTTCCACGAAGCCTTCGCCGACATCGTCGCCCTGTTCCAGCATTTCACGATGACCGACGTCGTCGCGCACCAGATCGCGCATTCGCGCGGCAGCCTGAGGGGGCAGGGGCTGCTCAACGGCCTCGCCCAGCAATTCGGCCACGCCACCGGCCGCAGCGGAGCGCTTCGCTACGCCCTCGAGACGATCGGCCGCGAGGCCAAGGCCGCGGCCGACGCCGAAAACGGGTCCGGCGAATCGGCCGCGAGGGCGAAGCGGCGCGACCCGCCGCCGACGCTCTCGGAGACCCTGGAGCCGCATGCGCGCGGCGGCTTCCTCGTCGCGGCGGTGTTCGACGCCTTCGTCACCATCTACGAGCGGCGCACCGCCGACCTCCTGCGCCTGGCGATCGGCGGCTCGCGTCCCGACGGCCGCGAGCTGCCTCCGGATCTCGTCCAACGGCTCGCTCGCGAGGCCGGCAAGGCCGCCGACCATATCCTCAGGATGTGCGTTCGCGGGCTCGACTACCTGCCCCCCGTCGACGTCCGGTTCGGCGAATATCTGCGCGCGATCATCACCGCCGACACCGATCTCGTGCCCGACGATCCGATGCGCTACCGGGTGGCGGTCTCCGAGGCGTTCCGAAACCGCGGCATCTACGTGCCCGGCTGCGTCTCGATGGCTCCCGACAGCCTGCAGTGGGACAAGCCCGATCCGTCCGAATATCTGCCGCTGACCGAGGAGGAGGTTTCGGCCGGCTTCGCCCATCTCCTTCCCGATCTCAGGCTCACCCTGATGTTCGAGCCGCCGATCGGAAGCGGACGCCGGCGGATGAACCTGCGCGAGGAGAGCCACAACGTCATCCTCCACAACCAGAGGGCGATCCATCGCTGGCTCGTCCAGCCGTCGGAATGCGACGCCGCCTGGGAGAAATTGCTCGGAATCGTGCTTTCGTCCAACCCGGAATGCCGGACGATCGCGTCGCGCCGGGGCGAACCGCTGGTCGAGGTGCATTCGGCGCGGATCGCTCGCCGGACCGGGCCCGACGGCCAGGAATTGAGCCAGCTGATCATCCAGGTGACGCAGCGGCGGCGCGGCTATTTCGATCCCGAGGTCCAGAAGGCCGCGGACGCCGGCAAGCATCAGTCGCACGGCGCGGACGGCGAGCCTCACGAACCCGATTTCTGGTTCAGGGGCGGCTGCACCATCCATGCCGACCTTCGCGACGGCCGGCTCCGGCGGGTCATGCGCAAGCGGATCGACGACAATGTCAGGCTCGAGCGCGAGCGCCAGTTCCGGGCCGGGCGCGCCGGACGGCGGCTCGGAATGACCGACCAGGCGGAGCCGTTCGCGATGATCCACAGGGGCTGAGCCATGGCCGACGAGGAACCCAGAGCCGCCGGCGAGGTCGAGGCCGCGGTGCGGATGTACAAGAACATCCTCGGCGACTGCTTCCTGCTGAAGCTGACCCGCGGCGACGAGCGCACGACGGTCCTGATCGACTGCGGAGTCATCCAGGGGGTTTCCGGCGCCAAGGACAAGATGAACGCGATCGCCCGCGACATCGTCAAGGAATGCGGCGGCGACGTCGAGGCCGGCCGGCCCGGACGGCTCGACCTGCTCGTCGTGACCCACGAGCATTGGGACCATATTTCGGGATTCGGCCAGGCCGCCGACATCTTCTTCGACCGTTCGAAGCTGGAGATCGGCCGGGTCTGGATGGCCTGGACCGAGGATCCCGAGGACGAGCTGGCGAGCGAGCTCGACGAGCGCTTCCACCGCCGCAAGAAAGCGGTGGCGAAGATGGCGATGGTGGCCGAGGGCGACCAGGCGCATCCGTTCGGAGCCGCTCCGTCGGGAGCGCGCACCGGCCTCGAAGCCTTTGTCGGCCCGCTCGAGGACGAGGAGGGGCTCGGCTTCGGCTCGAAATTCACCGGCCGGGTGATCATGGAGAAGCTTCGCGAGGCCTCGGTCGACGGGCCCCGGTTCCTCACCCCCGGAGAGGTGGTCACGACGCCGGGCCCGGTCGGGTTGCGCACCTACGTGCTCGGGCCGCCGCGCGACAAGAACCGCCTGTTCAAGGACCTGCCGAGCTCGGGCGACGCGCAGGAGACCTATCTGGCCGAACCCGACGTCTGCGAAGAGCCGCTGGTGGCGCTCGCCGAGGGACGGATCGAGGATATGAGCGAGCATTCCCCGTTCGCCCGCCCGTACCGGCAGCTCACCCGGCAGAAGATCGACGAGCGGCGCGCCAGGGCGGGGCCGCCGCGGGACGCGGTCGACGCCGTCGCCGACTGGCTCCAGAGCCGCTATTTCGCCGACCTCACGCCCTGCCGCTTCGGCGACTCCGCGCCGCCCGGCCACAGCTGTGCCAAGGACCATCTCTGCCAGGCCGACCAGGCCCGCCGCCGGATCGACAATGACTGGCTCGCCGCCGCCGGCCCGCTGGCCCTCAAGCTGGACAGCGACACCAACAATACCAGCCTTGTGCTCGCCTTCGAGCTGCCCGGCGGCGACGTCCTGCTCTTCGCCGCCGACGCCCAGGTCGGCAACTGGCTGTCCTGGCACGACCAGAAATACCGCGCCGGCGGCCGCGACATCACCGCCGAGGACATCCTGGCCCGGACCGTGCTCTACAAGGTCGGCCATCACGGCAGCCACAATGCGACCTTGAGGCAGCAGGGGCTGGAGCTGATGCGGCATCCGCGCCTCGCGGCGATGATCCCCGTCGTCGAATCGATCGCCGCCAAGCAGCCGGGGCAGGGCTGGAAGATGCCGTTTCCGCACCTCAAGGAGGAGCTCCTGACCCGGACCTCGGGGCGGATCCTGCGCGGCGACTGCAGCCCGGGCCAGGACCTGGACGAGGGCCGGACGAAGACGGTGACCAGCGACGCCGCCTTCCTCGGTCGGGTCGAGGAAGGACCGGAGCAGATGTGGGTGGAGTATCGGATCACCGGCTGAAGGAGGGGGCATGGCGAGATTGCGCGATCGGCTCGAGGCGGAGCTCGGCAACTGGGCGTCGCGGCTTCCGGAGGCGTGGCGGGCCCGATTCGAGGGCGTGGCGCTCGATTTCGACTCCTGCGACCCGTCGGCCGAGCTTCGCGACGACGAGCATATCTGGCCGCAGGAGACCAATGAGGGCGGCGCTCCGGGCGCCCACCTGTTCAAGGCGATGCGCGACCTCGACCCGTCGGCGGTGCGCGTCGTCATCTTCGGCAACGACCCCTATACAAGGATCGGCCAGGCGACCGGGCGCTCGTTCGAGCAGGGCGATCTCGAGCAATGGGCCGAGGACCTGGCGACTCCGCGGCGGGTGTCGCCGAGCCTGCAGAGCCTGGTCTGCGCCGCGCTCGCGACGACCCGCGGCGGGGCCGGCTACAGCCTCACCGACATCCGCCAGCTCATGCCCGCGGGCGGCGGCAACGGCCAGCCGATCTGGTTCTGCCATGTCGAGCTTGCCCGGGCGATCCGCGACGGCGCCGTCGCTCCGCCGGCGCCGCGCGAGATCTTCGGCGGCTGGGCGAGGCAGGGGGTGCTGTGGCTCAACCGCACGCTGACCTTCACCCGCTGGCTCGACGACGCCGAGCAGGACACCCACCGTTCCTCCCACCAGAAATTGTGGGCGCCGTTCACCGAGCGGGCGCTCCGGCTGATCGCCGAGGAGGCCGCCAAGCGCCCGATCGTCGTCGTCATGTGGGGAAGCTCGGCCGACGACCTGGTCAAGCGGATCCGGGAGATCGCCGCCGAGGCCGGAGCGCCGGCCGGCAACGTCCGGGTCGCCTCGACCGGCCATCCGCAATGGCCGCAAGGCTATTTCAGGGTCGGCAACCCGCTCACCCAGATCAATTACGCGATCGGCGGCTCCGGGCCGCTGATCGACTGGGGCGCCGCCGGCGGAAGCCCGGCATGATCGAGGGCCAGCAGGCCTCGCTGCTGATCCGGGGCGACGCCGTCACCCCCGACGGCATCGCCCGCGACCGCTACATCGTCGTGCGCGACGGCCGGATCGCCGAGATCAGCCGGCGCCGGCCCGCCCGGACCGAGGGCCTGAAGCTGCTCGAGACGAGGCGCGGCGACCTCATCTTCCCCGGCCTCATCAACCTTCATACCCATTCGACCTACAACCCGCTGCCGCTCTGGCGCTCGCCCGACGCGCCGTTCGACAACCGCCACGAATGGCGCAACAATGCCGGCTACAAGAAGGCGGTGAGCGGGGTCTCCCGATCGCTTTCGGCGCTGCCCGGAATGGAGCGGACGATCAGCGTCTTCGGCGAGCTCCAGGCGGTGGCCGGCGGCACCGCCGTCCTCCAGGAGGACAAGGACCTCGAATCGGAGCGCTCGCTGGGCGGGCTGCTGCTCTGCCGGGACACCGCCTCGGCCGACGACCTCGGCCTGCCGGCCGAATCGGCGATCATGTCGGTGGTCGATTTCTTCAAGCCGCGCGACCGCACCTCCGGCCCGCCCGAGCCGCAGCGGAGCATCGCCGCCTACGCCGCGCGCCGCGCCGCCGGGACCCTGGCCGCGACCATCGTCCACCTCGCCGAGGGCCGCTCGGGCTTCGGCTCGGACCGCGGCGTCGACGCTTATTCGAGGGCCGAGTTCGAGGCCTTCATGGCGCTCCCCGAAATGGCCGACGCGGCGGCGGTCCGCCAGTCGCCGCTCGCCCTCGTCCACGGCTGCGGGATCGACCCCAGGGACCCGCGCCATCTCGACTTCCTGCTCGAGCGCGACATCTCGATCGTCTGGTCGCCGGTCTCCAACCTGCTGCTCTACGGCGACACGATCGACGTCGAGAGCCTGATCGGAGCCGGGATCAACGTCGCGCTCGGCTCGGACTGGGCGCCGAGCGGGTCCAAGCACGTCTGGGACGAGGCCAAGTTCGCGCGCGCCTATTTCGACGCCCTCGGAGCGCCGGTGCCGACCGAGCTCATCTTCCGGATGGTGACGGCCAACGCCGCCCGCTGCCTCGGCGCTCCCCATCTCGGCCGGATCGCCGAGGGCGGGCTCGCCGACTTCTTCATCCTTCGAAGCCCGGTCGAGACCGACCATGCCTATGAGGTGTTCCTCGGCACCGAGGACCGGCACGTGCTGGCGACGATCATCGGCGGCCGCCCGATCTACGGCGAGCGCGCCTTCCTCGAGGCGTTCACCGGCGACCTCCAGCCGCTGCCTTCGGCCGAGGGCTCGGCGGCGAGGGACAAGGCGGTCCACCTGCCGCCGGAGCTCGGCTTCGACGTCGAGGCCGAGGTTGCGCGGATGGAGGCCGAGCTCAAGAAGCTCGACCCGCCGGTCTGGCGGAGCAACCTTCTCGTCAGCTCGGACAAGCTCTACCGCCGGCGGATCAAGGAGCTCAGGAGCGAGGTCCAGAATTTCGGCTGGGGCGCCCAGGTCTGGCGCCACGACGGCGCCTCGCCGACCGCCGGCCTGCTTCCGGTGCCGCCCGAATCGGTCCGGGTCTGGTGGGGCTATCGCCGGCCCGACCTCTCCTACGCCGATTTCCAGCGCCAGCTCGGCTCGGTGTTCATGCCCTGCGCGGTCGCCGTCCAGGCGCCGCTCGGCCTCACCGCCTACCTTCCCGCGCTTCTGCCCGAGGCCAAGCCCGAGGCCGTTCCCGACGAGATCGCCCTCGTCTTCTTCGAGAGCCAGGACGTCTACCGGGCGATGTTCAAGACCGCCGGCGGCCGCGCCTACGGCCTGCTCCACGGCATGGTCTTCGACGGCGAGCGAAGCAAGAGCGACTTTCCGAGCCCGTTCGCCGGCTCGCTCGAGCCCGGCCGGCCGGCCCACCTGCTCGATTCGCCGGCCGACTGGCAGAACGGCACCACCCAGGTCTTCGTCGGCGCCCGCTCCGCCGGGCTCGACCCGGAGGCCTTCCTCGCCGCGCTCGCCGCCGCCGCCGCCTCGCTCAAGGCGGACCCGCCCGCCGGGCTCGACGGAGCGATCGTCAGCGCCGCGCCCGACTACGTCCTGTGGTGGCAGCACTGGACCGGCGAGCCCGGGCAAGGGCAGGGGCCGGCGGACCGGCTGGCCGGAATCGCCGAGGCCCAGATGGACAGGACGGCGAGCCGGGCCAAGGCGCCGCCGACGATCTTCTGGCGCTCGCCCGGCCTCGAAATCAATCCGGGCGACGCGCTCAACCTGAGGTTCCAGCGCCGCGGCTCGACGCCGTGGTGAGCCGCGGCCGGGCCGGGAAGAAGGAGGGGAAATGAACGAGGATTTGCTGATCTACGCGCTCGGCGGCGAGAGCCTGGCCGCGCCGTCCGACACCATGCCCGCTTATTGGGGCGCGCTCGGAGCCGGCGCCGACGGCCTTCTTGTCGGAGTCCAGCGCACCTCCGACGGAGTGCTCGTCTGCTGCAGCCAGGACAGCCTCGAGCCGACCACCG
>DATMVG010000262.1:0-5198 GCA_035563315.1 Allosphingosinicella sp.
CGGCGGAGCGGGGAGCGGAACGATCGGGGGCGGCGCCGCCACCGGAGTCGCTCGCGATTCGAGATTGGGTGGTGAAGCGGCTCCTTCGGGGCGCGGGTCGGCGGCTCGCTCCGGCGCGCTCGAGCCGGCCGAAGGCGGCGGTGGCGGCTGGATGGGTTGGAACACCTCGGGCGGCAGATCGACGAGGATCGGCTCGACATCGGCGGCCGGCACCGGATCGTAGGCAAGGCCGCGAAGCAGGGCGAAGGCGATCAGGAAGTGGACGGCCGCCACGGCGAGGCCGGCGCGGGCTCGCTCCTGGTTCGGTCGTGGCGAGGCGATCATTGCGAAGGCGAGGTCCGTGGCCCGCTATGCTCCTGCTTTCGTTGGGCTATGGCAGCTGAACGACGGCTTAGCACCCCGCCTTGCGAAGAAGCGTGATCCTGGCCTTGCCGAATCGGCGGTCGGCTTCCGGCTCGAGGCCCGGTGGCAGGGAAGGGGCCGCGCCGTCACTCTCGACGCTGAGCCATGCCCCCGCTGCCAGCCAGCCTGGCGCCGCGAGCCGGTCCACCGCCGCCTGGGCGAGGCCGGAGCGGTAGGGCGGATCCATGAAGACGAGGTCGAAAGGGCGGGTCGGCGGCGTCAGGCGCTCGAACGCCTGGGCGCGGATATCGGCGCGCTCGCCTGCTCCGAGCTTCGCGACGTTGCGCCGGAGGATGGCGAGCGCTCCGTGGTCCCTCTCCACGAAGACGCAGCCGGCCGCGCCCCGCGACAGCGCCTCCAGCCCCAGCGCGCCGGTGCCCGCGAAAAGGTCCGCCACGCGCAGGCCCTCGAAGCTTCCGATCCGACTGGCCAGCATCGAGAAGAGTCCCTCGCGGACGCGGTCGCCGGTCGGGCGGGTGCCTTGCCCGGGCGGCGCCTCGATCGCCCGCCCGCGCCATTCGCCGGCGATGATCCTCACTCCGATCCTCCCCGGAACGGGGAGGGGGACCGCGGGCCCTTGGCGTGTGGTGCAGGGGGCTTGGCGCGGGCCCCGAGGCCCCCTCCACCAGCCTTCGGCTGGTCCCCCTCCCCGTGCCGGGGAGGATTTGACCTCAGCCCCTTCCTGAACGCGACGAGGTCGTGCTGGCGGACTTCCTCGACGGCGCCGGCGGGCAGGTCGCCGAGCACGAACGGGCCGTAGGCGGTGCGGATCAGTCGCGACACCTTGAGCCCGAGATGCTCGAGCACCCGGCGCACTTCGCGATTCTTGCCTTCTCTCAGCCGCAGCTCGATCCACTGGTTGCGGCCGGTGCGCCGCTCGAGATTGGCGTCGATCGCTCCGTAGCGGATTCCGTCGATCTCGACTCCTTCGATGAGCGTTTCCAGGCGCTCCTGGGTGATGTCGCCGAAGGCGCGCGCGCGGTAGCTGCGCTCGACCCCGGTGGCGGGCAGCTCGAGCTCGCGCTTTAACTCGCCGTCGGTGGTGAGCAGCAGAAGACCTTCGGTGTTCATGTCGAGCCGACCGACCGGCATCACCCTCGGCAGGCTCTTGGGAAGCCGGGCGTAGATGGTCGGCCGGCCTTTCGGGTCGCGCTCGGTCGTCAGCAGGCCGGCCGGCTTGTGGTAGCGGAACAGACGGGCGGGCGCCGCCGGCCTGACCGGCTTGTCGTCCACGGTGACTCCGTGAAGCGAGGTGAGCAAAGTCGCCGGCGTCTCGACGGCCTTGCCGCCGATCGCGACCCGCCCCTCAGCGATCATCCGCTCGACCTCGCGGCGCGAGGCGATGCCGGCGCGGGCGAGCAGCTTGGCGATGCGCTGCGGGTCGCGGGGAGGGGGCAGTATCGGTCTCCATCTGCGGCCGCGCGGACGGCCTGAAGCTAATTCGCGCCCGGGCGATGGCGCACCGCGGCACCAGCACTCAAATCCTTCGTTACGCGATCAGATCGAATGCGAGGGAGGTCGGCCACTATCATGCTCTTCGGCAAGCGGGAAAGGATGATCCGGCGCATCCTCATCGTCGAAGACGAGCCTCTTGTGGCGTTCGACAACGAGCATCTGCTCAACGACGCCGGCTATGAGGTGGTGGCGACGGTGGACAGCCTCGCCGCCGCCCGCGAGGTCATCGAATCGGAGGCGCTCGACCTGGTCCTCACCGACATCAAGCTCAACGGCGACGGCGACGGCACCGGCGTCGCCCGGGTCGCGCGCGAACGCAACGTCCCCGTCCTGTTCGTCACCGCCCATGGCACCGACGAAGCCCGAGGCCTCGGCCTCGGCTGCCTGGCCAAGCCCTATTCGGAAAAGGTGCTCAAGGGCGCCCTCGACGCTCTCGAAACGCATCTGCAGGGCAAGTCGCTCAAGAAGCTTCCGCCGCAGCTTGAGCTGTACGGATCGCTCTGAGTCCACTTCACGGGGTTCGTTCGCACGGTGGATTTCAGAGGAGAGCCCGCTCCACCTGATCGTGGAAATTGCGGATCCCGGTCTCGAGCGTCCCCAGCGTCACCGTGTCGATCGAGCCGGAGGACAGGCCGTTCTGGCCGAGGGCGGCGGCGCGATAGTCCTCGGCGGCGAACACGCCTTCGTCGAGCAGGGTCCAGCTTCGCTCCCAATGGTCGATTTCCTCGGGCGTTCGCGGCGCCTCGGGGATCAGCATGAAATCCTCGACCAGGGTGCGGTCCACCGCCTGCGGCATCAGCACCATGAGGTTCACGTAATCGGGGCTCATGATCATGATCGTCGCCGGGAAGAGCTGGTAGGCGAAGGTGATGACCGCTCTCAGCGCCGGCCAGTCCTGATGGTCGATGCTGGCCAGATAGTCGGTTCGGCCGACGGCGGAACGCTGGTGGATTCCGATCGTGTCGCCGACGGTGATGCCGTCGGTGAAGAAACGCGCGATGGTCGAGGCGTGAAGCCGCTGGACGTGGTAGCTTTCCAGGAACGCGTCCATGATCAGCTTCCAGTTGGATGCGACGTCGTGGATCCGGCTTCGGTAGAGATGATGGCCGGCGAGACCGAACGCATCGAATTCGGGCGCCAGCGCGTCGGCATCGGCGAACTCGTTTTCCTCCTTGGCGAACCAGATCAGGCCGCCCGCTTCGCGCGATGGCAGGGCGCGCAGATGATGGCGGCTCCGGTCGAGTCCGGGAAAGCTGTCCGGCCTCGGCATTCCGGCCAGCGCCCCGTCGGCGCTGTAGGTCCAGGCATGATAGGGGCAGACGATCCGCGGGGCCTTGTGAGCGCCGCCCGCCTCGACCAGCCGGGTGCCGCGGTGGCGGCAGACGTTCCAGAAGACGTGGGCCCGGCCGTCCCGGTCCCGGGTGAGCAGCAGAGGCATGCCGAAGCCGTCATGAGCCACCGCCATGTTGGGCTCGGGCAGCAGCGCCGAGGGCGCGATGACCAAAGGCATCCGGTCGAACAGCCGGGCCCGCTCGGCGGCGAAGCGCGCCGGATCGGTGTAGACCGAGGCCGGCACGGTGGTCACTGTCGTTCCGTGCGTCGCCTCGCCGCCGGCGATGGTCCGGGCAAGGTTGAGCTGGCCCTCGGTCGGCCGCTGCCGCGTCGGCATGTCCATGGGCCGTTAGTGGGACTTTGCACCCGGCAACGCAAGCGCGCGGGAGCCTGCGCAAACGGGCTTCCCGGTCCGGCCCGAGCCGCTACAAAGGCGCGATGACCGAGCAGAGCCCCACCGCGCCCTCAGGCTGGCGCGCACGCCTTCCCGCCGGCCTGGGCGATTATCTCGAAAAGGCGCCGATCGCCGCCTTCTTCGTCGGCGTGTCCTCGGGCTTTCCCTTCGCCATGATCGGCGCGACCCTTACGACTCGCCTCGCCCAGGACGGAATCACCAAATCCACCGTCACGACCTTCGCCCTCGCCTTTCTCGTCTACAATCTGAAATTCCTCTGGGCATGGATCGTCGACGGCGTGAGGATCCCCATTCTCGGCCGGCTCGGCCAGCGCGTCTCCTGGCTCATCGTCGCCGGCCTGCTGGTGATCGGCGCGGTCGCCAACCTCGCCTTCCAGGACCCTTCCGCGAACATCTACCAGACCGCCATCGCCGCGATCCTGGTCGGGGTCGCCGGCGCCACCTACGACATCGTCATCGACGCCTATCGAATCGAGCTGCTCGAGCCTCGCCAGCTCGGAGTCGGCTCGGGCATGTCGCAATATGGCTGGCGGATCGGCTCGGTCGCGGCCGGCGCCCTGGCCCTCGTTCTCGCCGCCCGCATCGGCTGGGAGATGGCCTATCTCGCCTGCGCCCTCTTCGCGCTTCCGGCGATGCTGACCGGCCTGATCGTCGGCGAGCCCCGGCGGCATCGCGAGCCTGCCGCGCGCAAGGGGATAGGCGAGGCGATCGTCTCGATCTGGGGACCCTTCGCCGAATTCTTCCTTCGCAAGGGCGCGTTCCTCGTCCTTCTGTTCATCCTTCTCCACAAGATCGGCGACACGCTCGGCCAGCTCGTGCTCCGGCTGCTGCTCGACGACATGGGCTACACCAACGACGAGATCGCCATCTGGGATGTCGGAGTCGGCTTCTGGGCCTATCTCGTCGGAATTTTCGTCGGCGGCATCCTCTACGCCCAGATCGGAATGAAGCGGTCGGTGCTGCTGAGCCTGATCCTGATGGGCGTCTCCAATGCCAGCTTCGCCCTGCTCGCGGCGGCAGGCCATTCGAATATCGGGCTCGGCGCGACCATGGCGTTCGAGAATTTCGCCAGCGGCATCGGCGGAGTCGTCGTCGTCGCCTATTTCTCGGCGCTCACCGACCTTCGCTTCACCGCTTCCCAATATGCCCTGATCTCAGCGGCGGCGAGCGTCGTCGGCCGGCTGCTCACCGGAACCACCGCCGGGGCGGTCGTCGAAGCCGTCGGCTTCATCAATTTCTACTGGCTGACCACCGCCGCCGCTCTGCCCGGAATCGTCCTGTTCTGGCTGATGATGCGCGCCGGACTGATCGACGCGTCGATCGGGACCGCCGGCAAGGAAGGGGAGGGCGATGCGAGGGCCGAGGCTCAGCCTGGCGGCTGACCGTTCTTGCCGAGCACCTCGCCGGCCAGATAGAGCGAGCCCAGGATGAGCACGACCGGGGGGTTGGCCCGATCGGCATGGCGCGCGATCCAGCCCAGCGCGTCCTCCACCCCGGCTGCCGGGATCGAGTCCAGCCCGGCCTCCCGAGCCGCGGCGGCGAGGGCGGCCGGCGCGTGGTGCTCATGCTCGGCCACGGGGACCGGATGGAGCGT
>DATMVG010000263.1:0-5354 GCA_035563315.1 Allosphingosinicella sp.
TGAGCGACGCGGAAGCGGCGGCGGTGGCGACCCGGCGGGTCGCGTGCAGCGATGTGCTCAGCCCGCGCTGGCGGCGGCATTATGTCCGCCTGCTTCGGCTGCTCGAGGCTCGGCTCGGACTGGCCTGAACGGAGGAGAGCGAATTGGACTTCATCAGCATATTGTCGATCTTCGTCCTGTCCTGCTTCATCGGCTATTACGTCGTCTGGTCGGTGACTCCGGCGCTTCACACGCCGCTCATGTCGGTGACCAACGCCATCTCGTCGGTGATCGTGGTCGGCGCTTTGATCGCGGCGATGGCGGCCGCCGTGCCCGGCGCGAAGTGGCTTGGCCTGGCGGCGGTGGTGATGGCGAGCGTCAACATCTTCGGGGGCTTCGCGGTCACCGAGCGGATGCTCGCCATGTACAAGAAGAAAGAAAGGTGAGGGGGGCTGCGAGCAATCCTCCCCGGGACGGGGAGGTGGCGCGCCCTTGGGCGCCGCTTGCGGCGTCGCTCAGGGTAAACTGCCCCTTCGGGGCAGCGCGTCGGAGGGGGTTGGGCACCTGGCACGGCCCCGCCTCCACCATGCTCCGCATGGTCCCCCTCCCCGTCCCGGGGAGGATGATTCATGCATGAGACCGCCGCGGCGCCGGCCTGGGTGATGCTCGCCTATCTCGTCGCGGGCGTGTGCTTCATCCTCGCGCTTCGCGGCCTTTCGAGCCCGGAGACGTCGCGCACCGGCAACCGCCTCGGCATGGCCGGAATGGCGGTCGCGGTCGGGACCACTCTGGTCAGCCACGACATCGCCGACCTGTGGGAGATCGCCATCGCGATCGCGATCGGCGGAGCGATCGGCTTCGTCACCGCTCGGCGGATCGCGATGACGGCGATGCCGCAGCTGGTCGCCGCCTTCCACAGCCTGGTCGGGCTCGCCGCCGTCGCCGTCGCCGCGGCGGCCTATCTCAATCCCGGAGCCTTCGGAATCGCCGATTCGGCCGGGCAGATCCTCCAGGTGAGCCGGGTCGAGATGGGCCTCGGCTCGGCGATCGGGGCGATCACCTTCTCCGGCTCGGTGATCGCCTTCCTCAAATTGAACGGCAACATGTCGGGCAAGCCGATCATGCTTCCGCTCAGGCACGTCATCAACCTGGGCACTCTGGCCGGGATCCTCATCCTGATCGGCTATTTCACCCAGGACCAGAGCCCCTGGGTGTTCTGGACCCTGACCGGCCTCGCCTTCGCCATCGGCTTCCTGCTGATCATCCCGATCGGCGGCGCCGACATGCCGGTCGTGATCTCGATGCTCAATTCCTATTCCGGCTGGGCCGCCGCGGCGATGGGCTTCACCCTTCAGAACAGCGCGATGATCATCACCGGCGCGCTGGTCGGAAGCTCGGGCGCGATCCTGTCCTACATCATGTGCCGGGCGATGAACCGCAACTTCATCTCGGTCATCGCCGGCGGCTTCGGCGGCGGCGACTCGGCGGCGGGCGCCGAGGCGGCGATCGACCGCCCCTGGAAGCGCGGCAGCGCCGAGGACGCCGCCTTCCTGATGAAGCAGGCGGAGCTGGTGATCATCGTCCCCGGCTACGGCCTCGCCGTCGCCCAGGCCCAGCATGCGGTGCGCGAGCTGGCCGACCTGCTCAAGCGCGAGGGGGTGGCGGTCAAATATGCCATCCACCCCGTCGCCGGCCGGATGCCGGGCCACATGAACGTTCTGCTCGCCGAGGCCAACGTTCCCTATGACGAGGTGTTCGAGCTCGAGGACATCAACGCCGAGTTCGCGCGGGCCGACGTCGCCTTCGTGATCGGCGCCAACGACGTCACCAATCCGGCGGCGAAGACCGACAGGAGCTCGCCCATCTACGGGATGCCGGTGCTCGACGTGGAGAAGGCGAAGACGGTGCTGTTCGTCAAGCGCTCGATGGGCGGGGTCGGCTATGCCGGAATCGACAACGACCTCTTCTACCGCGACAACACGATGATGCTGCTCGGCGACGGCAAGAAGATGGCCGAGGAGATCGTCAAGTCGATGGGCTAGCGGCGCTGGCGGCGGGCCGGCCGGCGATCGGCCGGCGCTCGAAGCTGGCCGCTCCGAACGGTCCGAACTATATCCGTTTCGGATAAATTGTCTGACAGCCTCCCAGGGAATTGCGACTATGCTGTCGCAAGGCGCCTTTCGGGCGCTCCAGCCGGCTGGGGGACGAATGCCCCGGACCGGCGAAGCGACGAAGATTTGCTGGAAAAACCGCGCCGATGAAGCCGTCCGGACTGCCCGATCCTCGCCGCTCCGAAGCCGGATGCGATCCATCGGCTCGCCGCGCGGGCGACCCTTCGACACCCGCCCCGGAGTCCGGCGAGGAGGGCGTCATGGCGAATGACTCGCTGGGGACGATCGAATATCGCGACGAGCCGGCGATCCTCGTCTTCGGCGACAGCGAGGCGGCGGTCGAGGCCGCGAGCCGGATCGCCCGGCTCGCCGGCTGCCGGGTCGCCGGCGCCGCCCTGACCGCCGAGGCGGCGGACCGGCTGGACCGCCACGCGGCCGCTTGTCCGATCCTCGTCGAACTCGGCGAGCCGGAAGAATCGGGCGCCGTCGCCCCCTTGCTCGACCGCCTCCGGGAGGAAGCGCTGACCCGCGGCCGGCGAAGCGTCGTGGTCGCTCCGCGCGCGCTGATCGACCTCGTCGCCGCGCGCGCCTGGGACGGTCATATCGTTCATTTGTGCGAGCCCGATGAAGTTCAGCGCGTCGGCGCGCTGGTGACGGCGACCCGCCGCCAGCCGCTTCGGCTTCACGACGTCGGCCGGGAGGGCAACGCCCTGCTCCAGCAGCTTTCCGAGGAGGTCGGGCGGATCGCCAACATCCTCGCCTCCCTGTCCGAGGAGGAAGCCGAGCTCGGGGCGCCGAAGGCCCTCGGCGCGCGCGAGGCGGACGAGCCGCCGCTCGACGCGGCCACCGTTCGGGCCCTGATCCGGGCGCGGCGGCTGCGCGACCAGTATTTCCGCGGCGATCTGTTCGCCGATCCCGCCTGGGACATGCTTCTCGACCTGATGGCGGCGCGAATCGAAGGCAATCGCGTCGCGGTGTCGAGCCTGTGCATCGCCGCCGCCGTGCCGGCGACGACGGCGCTGCGCTGGATCAAGGCGCTGACCGACCGCGGCCTGTTCGTGCGTTCCGCCGACCCAGAGGACGGCCGCCGGGTCTACATCGCCCTGTCGGACGAGACGGCGCGCACCCTGGCCGCCTACCTGCGCGCCGTGCAGCGCATCGGCCCCGCCGTCATCTGAAGAGCGGCTGGTGGGCGCTGACGGGCTCGAACCGCCGACCCTCTCGGTGTAAACGAGATGCTCTACCAACTGAGCTAAGCGCCCGTGCAGCGCGCCCCTGCCAGCTTCGTCCTTGCCGGGCAAGTCCGCCCGACGCCCAAACCTGGCGAGGCCATGAGAGCCCGGCCGGCCGGACTCGCTCGCGGTTTGACGGCGCGTCCAGTGCCGTTCATCGTCGGTCCCGGCTCGCGGATGGCTGCGGCGGCTTCGATAAGGCCATGCCCCGCCGGACGATTGCCGATCGTCGCCGGAAAGGGGGGCGCATGCCTTGCATGGAATATAACAGTTGGGGCTGGGACGGGACGCCGATCATAGACGGCGTCAGCATCGTCCTGCGCACGACCCAATATGATGTCGGAACGAATTCGGACTATCGGGGCCGCGTCGAGCTGGCGGCGCCGATCGGGATCATGCCGTGGCGCTGGAACGAGGGGGTGCCGACCTACGATTATGTGACGGCGGAAGCTTCGGGGCCCCGCGCCGGCGCCGTATTCACGGTGCGTACCTGGCCTCGGGTGGATCGGGAGTGCATGCCCAATAATAGTCCCCGCATCTATCAGAAGATCATCCTGCGGGCGCCTGGCGGCGCCTACCTGACGACCGATTGGAGCGGCTATTACCATGCCTCCGCGGACGAGGCGGGAGCCAGCGTCTTCTGCCTCGACCTCACCCGTGGAGCGCAGACAATTCTCTACCATATGTTCTACCGCTACGGGCAGCGGACCGAAATCGATCCCTTTCTCTCGACGCTCGGCAGTCGAGGCTCCTTTACGGCGCGGTTCGCCCAACCGTCGCCCCAGCAGCCGATCCTGCTCGGCTTCGAGCAGGGCATCGGCGATTCCGCCGTCATCGACATCGAGATGATGCATCCGACCGGGCGCACGCTCCCCGACGGGATCCGGCTGCGGGATCGCTCGGACGGCGCGGTGTTCGTCACTTTGGAGGGCGCGATGCGCCACATCCCCAATCCGGCGACCTACGCCAATCTCTATCGCAGCGACCTTGTCCCGACCGATATCGCCCCGGGATACGCCTATTCGGTCAGCCGCCCGCTGACCGACGGCGCCTATCTCGCACGCGGCGGTGACGGTCGCCTGTTCCTGATGTCGGACGGCCTCAAGCGCTGGATCGGCGGACCTGCGGTGTTCGAGCGTTTCGAGTTCGACTGGAACAAGGTCCGCGACGTCCCCGCCGAAGTCCTGGACGCGGTGCCCGAGAGCGCGACGATCGTCTAACGGCGCCGCTGCCGCTTCGCGAGGGGTTCGCGGCGCGGCCTTTTCTCCTAGAGGTTCCGGATCAGCTTCACCGCCACTGCCCCCCAGGGGGGATCGGTGACCACCGTCTGGCGCTGGCCGCTGCCGAGCGCCAGGATGTGGAGCATCTTGCCCTCGCGCCCGATCAGGCGGCCGAAAATGTAGCGGCCGGCCGGGCGCGGCACGAGCACGTCGCGGTTGAGCGCGCCGGCGAAATCCTCGGGCCCGATCCGGGCGAGCCAGATCTCGTCCCCGCTGCGATATTCGCCGAGACTGGCGATGACGGTGACGGCGACGAAGCCCGGCGCCGGCTGGGGCGGGACGACGACGCCCTCGCGGCGGGGGGCGTGGGCGCCGTCATGGTCGAGGACGGCGGCGACCGGCACGTCCTCGCGGTCGGGCAGCGTGACGAGCTCCGCCGCCTCGACTCCGAGCGCTGCGGCGATCCGGTTCAGCCAGCCGACCGAGACGGTTCGGGTCCCGGTCTCGAGCCGGCCGATGGTCTGCGGCGTGGTCGGCGGGTCGCATCGGTCGGCGACCTCCTGAAGGGTCATCTTCCTGGCGCGGCGGACTTCGCGGATGCGGGTCAACATGGCGAGCTTCCTAACCCTTGCGGTTATTTCACTTTCCTACACCCACGCCCCGATGGCAAGACGGATATCGCTGATTCGGGGAATGGTCATGGCGAACAGATTGCTCAGGGAAATGCCGCTGCCGAGCGACGGCGCGGAACGGCGGCGGGGCCGGCCGCGCAAGGGCGAGCGGGCGGGCAAGAGGGCGCCCCGCACCGTCAC
>DATMVG010000264.1:0-6485 GCA_035563315.1 Allosphingosinicella sp.
CGACGTCGAGGAGGAAGCCGAGCAGCTCCGCCGCGACGCGCGCGCCGGGCTGGAGGCCCGGCTCCGCAATTATGACGGCCTGGGCGAGGCCGAGCGGCGCCCCTATCTCGAACGGCTGGAATTCGAGCTCGACGTCATCGCCGGCATGGGTTTCCCGGGCTATTTCCTGATCGTCGCCGACTTCATCAAATGGGCGAAGGAGAAAGGCATCCCGGTCGGGCCGGGGCGCGGCTCGGGCGCCGGCTCGGTCGTCGCCTGGTCGCTCACCATCACCGACCTCGACCCGATCCGTCTGGGGCTGCTGTTCGAGCGATTCCTCAATCCCGAGCGGGTGTCGATGCCGGACTTCGACATCGACTTTTGCGAGACCCGGCGCGGCGAGGTGATCCATTACGTCCAGCAGCGCTGGGGGGCCGATCGGGTCGCCCAGATCATCACCTTCGGAAAGCTTAAGGCGCGAGCGGTCCTCAAGGACACCGGCCGCGTCCTGCAAATGCCCTACGGCCAGGTCGACCGCCTCGCCAAGCTGGTGCCCAACCATCCGACCGATCCATGGACTCTGGAGCGCGCGCTCGGGCGCGCTCGCGACGAAAAGACCGGCGAGCCCCTCGCCGGCGTCGGCGAGCTTGCCGCCGAGTATAAGAACGACGCCGACGTGCGCCGGCTGTTCGACCTGGCGATGAAGCTGGAAGGACTGCCCCGCCACAGCTCGACCCACGCCGCCGGGGTGGTCATCGGCGACCGGCCGCTCGACCAGCTCGTCCCGCTCTATCGCGATCCGCGCTCCGACATGCCGGTCACTCAGTTCGACATGAAATATGTCGAGGCGGCGGGCCTCGTGAAGTTCGATTTCCTCGGCCTCAAGACGCTCTCGGTGCTTCGCAAGGCGACCGAGATGCTCGGCCGCCGCGGCGTCGAGGTCGACCTCGACCGCCTCTCCTGGGACGATCCGGATGTCTACAGCCTGCTTCAGCGCGGCGAGACGGTCGGCGTCTTCCAGCTCGAATCGGAAGGCATGCGGCGCACTCTTGCGGCGGTGAAGCCGACCGGCTTCGGCGACATCGTTGCCCTGGTGTCGCTCTACCGGCCGGGGCCGATGGACAACATCCCGATGTTCGGCGCCCGCAAGAACGGTCGCGAGCCGATCCACTATCCCCACCCGATGCTCGAGGACGTGCTGAAGGAGACGTACGGCATCTTCGTCTACCAGGAGCAGGTGATGGAGGCGGCCAAGGTGCTCGCCGGCTTCACCCTCGGCGAGGCCGACCTGCTTCGCCGCGCAATGGGCAAGAAGATCAAGGCCGAAATGGACGCGCAGCGCGCCGGCTTCGTCGCCGGCTGCGAACGGGTCAATTCGATCCCTGCCGCCAAGGCGAACGAGCTGTTCGACCTGATCGACAAGTTCGCCGGCTACGGGTTCAACAAGAGCCACGCCGCCGCATACGCTCTGGTCGCGTACCAGACCGCCTGGCTCAAGGCGCACCACCCGGTCGAGTTCTACGCCGCCTCGATGTGCTTCGACATGGCTCAGACCGACAAGCTCGCCATCTTCGTCGAAGACATGCGGCGGATGGAGGTGGCGTGCCTTCCTCCGTCGATCAACGCCAGCGAAGCCGAATTCGCGGTCGAGGAAGTTTCCAGTGTTCCTGCGAATGCAGGAACCCAGATCGCTGGTAAGACTGGGCTCCTGCCTTCGCAGGAGCACAAGCTCGCCGTCCGCTACGCGCTCGGCGCCCTGAAGGGGGTCGGCGGCAAGGCGATGGAGCAGCTCGTCGCCGAGCGGAGGGCGAACGGCCGGTTCCGCGACCTCGACGATTTCGCCGCCCGGATCGACCCGCGCCTGCTCAACCGCCGCCAGATCGAGAGCCTCGCCGGCGGCGGCGCCTTTGACGACATCGCCGAGCGCCCGGCGGTTTTCGCCGCGGCCGAGACCATCCTCGCCGCCGCGTCGAGCGCGGCCGAGGCCCGCGACAGCGGCCAGGGCGGCCTGTTCGGCGAGGGGCCGGCCAATGTCGTGCCGATCCGCATGCCGCCGAGCGAGCAATGGAGCCTCGCCCAGCGAATGGCCCAGGAGAAAGAGAGCTTCGGCTTCTATTATTCGGCTCATCCGGTCGACAATTACCGCCACCTCGTCATCGCCCACGGCGCGCGCAGCTTCGCCGAGCTCGCCGCCTTGCCGGCGCCGGCGGAAGGGGGCCGCAGCGGCGCGACGATGGCCGCTCTCGTCGAGGAAGTGCGCTGGCGCACCTCGGCCCGAGGCCGCCGCTACATGATGGCGACCCTGTCGGACTCCTCGGGCCAGTTCGAGGCGACCGTCTTCGACGACGGCGTCGCCGATCAGGTCGCCGCCGCCGCCAAGGCCTGCGCCTGCGGACTGCTCAACGTGGAGCTCGACCGGCGCCCGGGCGAGGAGACGCCGCGGGTCACCATCCGTTCGATCCAGGGCTTCGAGAGCCTGTCCAAGCGCACCCGGCTTCAGCTCGAGGTCGAGGTCGACGACGGCGAGGCGCTTCGCCGGCTCGCCGCGGCGATGGCCGGCCACCGTGGCGGCCACGGCCAGCTTCGGCTCAGGGCGCGCATCGAAGGCGGCGAGGCCGAGCTCGTCCTGGGCCGCGATTTCAACGTCGACGCCGAGCTTGCCGCCCAGGTCGAGCGGCTCGACGGCGTCGGCGCCGTTCGGCTGACCGTCGTCGAGCCGCCGCGCCTCGCGCTCGTCTCCTGATCGCCGTCCCGCCGGGTCATCGCAGCCCGCGTTAGCCACTTGGCAATCGGTTCGCCCTTATCTGCGCCGGTGCCGCACGGCCGGCGCAGCGGGGAGGAAATCGTGCAGCCCTTGTCCCTCAAGCAGCGCATCCTGACGCTCGCGCACTCGACCGGGCTGGCCGGGCTGGCGCGCCGAGCGACGGCGAGCCAGCTGCGCATCCTTTGCTATCACGGCCTGTGGGTGACGCCGGGCTTCGAGTTCGGCAACTGCACCTTCATCGCGCCCGAGCAGTTCGAAGCGCGGATGGCCCGGCTCAAGCGTTCGGGCCTGCCGGTCCTGGCGCTCGGGGAAGCGATCGACCGGCTCGCCGCGGGCACTCTTCCCGAGGCGGCGGTCGCGATCACCATCGACGACGGCTGGGTGTCGACCCTCACCCACATGCTGCCGGTGCTCGAGCATTACCGGCTTCCGGCGACGCTCTACGCGACGACCTGGTACGCAGGGCGCGCTCTGCCGGTGGTCAATGTGGCGGTCGACTATCTCTGCGCCGCCGCCGGCCGGCCGGATCTCGACTCCGGCGCCGCGACGGCGCGAATCGAGGCGCTTCCGAGCGGCCAGAGGCTCGCGGCGCTGCGTCGCTTGGGCGCCGAGCTCGGAGTCGACGAGGCCTGGCTCGAGCTTCGCCAGTTCAACATCATGTCGGCGGCCGAGCTGGCCGAGGCGCAGCGGCGCGGGCTCGACGTGCAGCTCCATACCCATCGCCACATCGACATCGAGCGCGAGGTGCTCGCGCTGCCCCGCGAGATCGAGCAGAATCGCGCCTTCCTCCAAGCCGCGATCGGCGACAAGGAATTCACCCATTTCTGCCACCCGAGCGGGTCCAACCATCCCAGGGCCCGGGTCCTGCTTGCGGCAAGCGGGGTACGCTCGGCGACCCTGGTCGAAACCGGCCTCAACGCCCCGGGCAGCGACCCGCTGGCGTTGCGCCGCTTCCTCGACGGCCGCTTCGTCACCCACGCCGAGTTCGACGCCTATCTGTCGGGAATCCTGCATTGCCTCGCCCCGCTTCGGGCGCTGCTGGCCGGTCCGGGCGTCAGGGGTAACAGGGGGGTAAGCATTGGCCGCTATGAGGCGGGCCATGTATCTGGACCTGAAATCTCCCGTTCCGGCGGTCCCGGCCGAGCAGCTCTTCCCCACCTGGCGCGGGCTGGAACCCTATCGTGACCGGCTCGCCGCCGTCGCCGAAAGGCTGTCGGCCGCCCATCCCGGCCTGACCGAGGCGGTCGCCCGCTCGCCCTTCGGGACGTTCGAGGAGGCGAGCCGGGTCCGAGCCCCCGTCGCCAAGTACAATCAGGTCCCTGCCGAAGCCGCGGCGTTCGTCGGCCGGCTGCCCGAGACGATTCGGGCGCCCTGGCTGTGCGCGCTTCTGCTCTGGCACATGGAGCGGTTCGACGAAGCTTTCGCCGCCAGCGGGCTGCCCGGCGAGTTCGCCTTCCACTATGCCGACGCCTTCCACCGGATCCTCGATCAGATCGACCGTGACCCCGCTTTCGCGGACCTTGCCAGGGACAGCTTCCTTAAGGATCTGTGGCTGGCGCGGGTAGTGATGATCCCGGCCTTCGCCCAGGTCTGGTGGCCGCATTCAGGGCTACCGGCGCGCAAGGTGCTGGCCGCGGGCCCGAAATCGGCGGGCTACGTCTTTCTTCGCTGCGGCGGGCGTGCGCCCTTTCTCGAGGGGCATACCCACGATCCGGTCGCCAAGGCTTATTGGAACGAGGCCGGATGGGGCGAGGCTCTGCGCCTCGCCTCGCTCGCTCTGCCGGCACTGCCGAAGGCGCGCGGCATCTTCGGCACGGCCTGGTTCTACGACCCGGCGATCAAGGAGATCAGCCCGCGCATCGCCTTTGCCCAGGACCTTCAGGTCGGCCTCGGCGCCCACCGGATGAAGATCGGAAGCAACGAGGCGGCGATCGCCAACGCCACCGCCACCTCGGCCGAGCGCCGCAACCGCTACCGGGAAGGGCGCTACTTGCCGACCGACTATGCCGTGATCTGGTCGCGCCGCGACCTCATCGCGGCCTACGGCGCCTGAAGCGCCCTCCCACGCAGAAAAAGCTGGATTCCCGCTCGCCGACGAAGGACGCTAGAGTCCGCGCGAGAGGAGGGCTCTATGCTCGGAGGAATGCAGGACTGGCCGCTTCGGATCATGCGGCTGCTCGACTATGCCGAGCGCGAGCATTCCGGCCGCGAGATCGTCTCGCGCTGGGCGGACGGAAGCGAGACCCGCACGAACTGGGCCGGAGTCGCCCGCGACAGCCGCCGGCTGGCGCAGGCGCTGGAGCGGCTCGGCATCGGTCGCGGCGACCGGGTCGCGACGCTCGCGATGAACCACAGCCGCCACCTCGTCTCCTGGTACGGAACGATCGGCATGGGCGGCATCGTCCACACCGTGAACCCGCGCCTGTTCGAAGAGCAGCTCGTCTACATCTTCAACCACGCCGAGGATCGGGTGCTGTTCTACGATCACGCCTTCCGGCCGCTGGTTGAAAGGATTCGCCCGAAGCTCGAGACCGTCGAGCATTACGTCTGCTTCGATCCGCCCGACGGCGACGGCGCCCCGACCTCCGGCGAGACCGCCTTCGAGATCCTGATCGCGGGGGAGAGCGGCGGCTATCGCTGGATCGAGGGCGACGAGCGCGAGCCGGCGATGCTCTGCTACACTTCAGGAACGACCGGTAATCCGAAGGGCGTGCTCTACGAGCATCGCTCGACGGTTCTCCACGCCATGGCGGAGGTCCAGCCCGACGTTTTCGACCTCTCGCGCCGGGCCTGCGTGCTGCCGATCGTGCCGATGTTCCACGCCGCCTCCTGGGGCCTCCCGTTCGCGGCGCCGATCGCCGGCTGCAAGCTGGTCTTCACCGCCGATTATACGCCGCACGTCATCTGCGACATGCTCCACGACGAAGGAGTCACCCATACCGCCGCCGTTCCGACCGTATGGCTGGCCATGATGCAATATGCCGAGACCAGCGGCCGCGATTTCGGCCGGCTGCGGATCGTCACGATCGGCGGCTCGGCCGCGCCCCGGCCGATGATCGAATATTTCATGCGCCGGGGAATCCGCGTCGGCCACGCCTGGGGCATGACCGAGATGTCGCCGATCGGGACCGTCGGCGCGCCGCCGTCCAACTGGGAGGAGCTCGACTTCGACGACCAGGTCGTCCTCACCTGCAAGCAGGGGCGCTCGCTGTTCGGGGTCGAGATGCGGGTCGTCGACGACGAGGGCCGGGAGCAGCCGCGCGACGGCCAGAGCTCGGGCCGCCTCCAGGTGCGCGGGCCCTGGGTGATCGAGCAATATTTCAAGGAGGAGCGCAAGGCGACCGACGCCGACGGCTGGTTCGACACCGGCGACGTCGCCGTCCTCCACCCGTGCGGCACGATGCAGATCACCGACCGTTCCAAGGACGTGATCAAGTCGGGCGGCGAGTGGATCAGCTCGATCGAGCTCGAAAATGCCGCCATGGGCTGTCCCGGAGTCGCCGAGGCGGCCGCGGTCGGCGTGCCCCATCCCAAGTGGGACGAACGGCCGCTGCTTCTGGTCGTCCCGAAGGAGGGGACCGAGGTCTCGCGCCAAGCCATCCGCGACCATCTTGCCCGCCACGTCGCCAAATGGTGGCTGCCGGACGAAATCCTGTTCGTCGACAACCTTCCCCACACCGCCACTGGCAAGCTGCTCAAGACCGCGCTGCGCGAGCAATATAAGGATTATCGGCTCGAAACC
>DATMVG010000265.1:0-21341 GCA_035563315.1 Allosphingosinicella sp.
GATCTCTCGACCGCGACCACCGCCGGCGCCAATTTCGACACCGATGCGCCGATCTACCGGGCGCTGGCGCGGATGGCGGCGGTGCGCGCCGCCGACCCCGCGCTCCGCCGCGGCGAGCAGCGGGTGCTCAACTACACGACCGACGCACCCGGCCTGTTCGCGATCAGCCGGAAGTCGGCCGAGGACGGCGAGACCCTGGTCGTCTTCAACACGTCGAACCGGCCGCTCGCCGCCAACCTCTGGATCGACCCGGCCCTGACCCGGTTCGAGGCGGTGGTCGGCGCCTGCGCTCCGCGGGCCGCGGCCCCGGGCAGCTATCGGGTCGAGATCCCGCCGCTCGACTATCTGGTCTGCCGAGCGACGCGGCGCGGAGCGGCGCGTTGAACCATCCGCAGCAGGTTCTCCCGGCCGCCGCGGTCGAGCGCTGGTGGCGCGGCGCCGTCATCTATCAGGTCTATCCCCGAAGCTTCGCCGATTCGGACGGCGACGGCGTCGGCGACCTCCCCGGAGTGACCGCGCGGCTCGATTACATCGCCTCGCTCGGCGTCGACGCAGTCTGGCTGTCGCCCTTCTTCACCTCGCCGATGCGCGACTTCGGCTACGACATCGCCGATTATCGCGGCGTCGATCCCGTCTTCGGCTCCCTCGACGATTTCGACCGGCTGCTCGATCGCGCCCATGCCCTGGGCCTCAGGGTCATCATCGACCAGGTCTATTCGCACAGCTCCGATCAGCATCCCTGGTTCCAGGAGAGCCGGTCGAGCCGCGACAACGCGAAGGCCGACTGGTACGTCTGGGCCGATCCGCGCCCGGACGGCTCGCCGCCCAACAACTGGCAGGCCAATTTTCACGGCCCGAGCTGGACCTGGGACGGGCGCCGCCGACAATATTACCTCCACAATTTCCTGCCCAGCCAGCCCGACCTCAACCTGCACAATGCCGACGTCCAGGACGCCTGCCTCGACGTCGCCCGCTTCTGGCTCGACCGCGGCGTCGACGGCTTCCGGCTCGACGCGATCAACTTCGCGATGCACGACCCCGCCTTGCGCGACAATCCTCCGGTCGCGGCGGAGCACTGCAAGGGGCGGCGCCCGTTCGACTTCCAGCACCATTTCCACAACCAGTCCCACCCCGACATCCCGGCCTTCCTGCGCCGCCTTCGCCAGGTCATCGACGGCTACGGCGACCGCTTCACCGTCGCCGAGGTGGGCGGCGAGCAGGCCGACCGCGAGATGAAGCTGTTCACCGAGGGGATGGACCGGCTGAACAGCGCCTACGGCTTCAACTTCCTCTACGCCAAGGACCTGACCGCCGACCTCATCCGCCACACCATCGAGCTTTGGCCGGGCGGCCCCGGCGAGGGCTGGCCGAGCTGGGCCTTCTCCAACCACGACGCCCCGCGGGTGGTGTCGCGCTGGGGCGCGGGCCGCGACCCCAAGGCGGTCGCGGCGCTGGCGATGCTGCTTCTGATGACGCTTCGAGGCAACGCCTTCCTCTATCAGGGCGAGGAGCTCGGCCTGCCGCAGGCGCGCGTGCCCTTCGAGCGGCTCCGCGACCCGGAGGCGATCGCCAACTGGCCCGACACCAAGGGCCGCGACGGCGCCCGAACGCCGATGCCGTGGCGCGCCGATGCCCCGAATGCGGGCTTTTCGACCGCCGAGCCCTGGATGCCGATCGACGAGGCGCACGTGCCGCTCGCCGTCGACCGGCAGGAGCTCGACACCGGCTCGCTGCTCCACCTCACCCGGCGCATCGTCGGCCTGCGCAAGCGCGAGGAAGCGCTTCGCGGCGGCGGCGTCCACCGCCTCGACCTGCCCGAGCCTCTTCTCGCCTTCGAGCGCGGCGAGGGCGCCGGGCGGCTGCTGTGCGTCTTCAATCTCGGCACGAAGGCGGGCGACTTCACGCTTCCGGCCGGGTGGCGGATCGTCGAGTCGGTGGGCTCCGGCGCCGGCCCGGGCGGGCTCGCGCCGCTGAGCGGCTATGTCGCCAAACGGGCGCTGTGAGCGCCCCTTCAGCCGCCGCAGGATTCGCGGACGATCAGGTCGGTCGGCAGCCGGTCCGACCGCATCTCGCCTTCCCCCGCGGCGTTGAGCAGCTTGGAGACGAGCAGCCGCCCCGCATAAGCGGTGTCCTGGGCGATGGTGGTCAGAGCAGGCCGGCTGTAGCGGGCGAAGGGGACGTCGTCATAGCCGATCACCGACACCTCGTCGGGAACGCTGAGCCCGCCCCGCATCAGCGCCCGGATCGCGCCCAGCGCGATGACGTCGCTCGCCGCGACGATTCCGTCGAAGCGCATTCCGCGCGAGAGCAAGGCGTCGATCGACGCCTCGGCGGTCTCGACGTCGAAGCGCGCCGGAACGATGAGGTCGGGGTCGTAGGCGATTCCGACCTGCTCGAGCGCCTCGGTATAGCCGCTCAGCCGAAGCCGCACCTCGGGCGAATCGGTGTCGCCGAGGTAGAGGATGCGGCGGCGGCCGAGCCGGGCGAGATGCAGGGTCGCGCGCCGGCCGCCGACGAGATTGTCGCTGCCCACCGAGCAATAGGCCTGGTCGGGCAGGTCGGCGCCCCAGACGGCGAACCGGCCCTCATTCTCGGCGAGCTTGTTGAAGGCGTGGTGGAGCGCGCCCTGGCCGAGGAAGATGACTCCGTCGGCGCGGCTGGTCGTCATCGCCATCGCCAGGTCCTCGTAGGAGACCGGCGCGAAATGGCTGACCAGGACGTCGCAGCCGCGCTCGCGGGCGGCGTCGCCGATTCCGGCGAGAAGGTCGAGATAGAAGGGGTCGCTGAGCTGCGCCTCGCGGCTGTGCGGACGGGGAACGACGATGGCGATGGTCCCGGTCGCCCCGATCGGCCCGGCGGGCATGTGGCCGCGGAAGGCGTAATTATGCTCGCGCGCGAGCTTCCAGATCAGCTGCTTGGTCCGGCTGTTGATCGAGGGATTGTCGTTGAGCGCTCGCGACGCCGTCGAGATCGACACTCCGGCGAGTCGGGCGAGGTCTTCGAGGCGGGTTCCGCGGCGGCTCATCCTGCAAACTTTTGCCGCAAAAGTTTCAGCTGGCAAGTGCAATGGAGGAAGTGAAATGATCGCAAGGATCGCGGCCCTTATGGCCCTGCTGCTGCTGGCGACCCCGGCATTCGCGCAGGCCGTGGCCCGGATCGCCTCGCCCGGCAACATCCTCGCGGTCGAGCTCCAGATCGACGGCGACGGCCGGGCGAGCTACTCGGTCAGCCGCCTCGGCCGCGAGGTGATCGCGCCGTCCCGGCTCGGCTTCATGCTGCTCAACGCGCCCAAGCTCGAGCGCAACTTCACCCTCGCCTCGCAGGCGACCGCGAGCGTCGACGAGACCTGGGAGCAGCCCTGGGGCGAGCGGCGCTTCGTCCGCAACCGCCACAACGAGCTTCGCGTGCGCCTGACCGAGCGCTCCGGACTTCGCCGAAGCCTCGACGTCGTCTTCCGGCTGTTCGACGACGGCCTCGGCTTCCGCTACGAATTCCCCAACCAGCCCGGCCTCGCCGAAGTCGAGATCGCCGACGAGCTCACCGAATTCGCCGTCGCGCAGCCGGGGACGGCCTGGTGGATCCCGGCCTTCGAATGGAATCGCGAGGAATATCTCTACAACCGGACCCCGATCGCGTCGGTCGGAACCGCCCAGACGCCGATGACCGTCCGCACCGAGGACGGCCTCCACATCGCCTTCCACGAGGCGGCCCTGGTCGACTATTCGGGGATGAACCTCGCCTCGATGGGCAATGGCCGCTTCCGGGCCGCGCTCACTCCGGGCACCGACGGCGCCAAGGTCCGCCGCCAGGCGCCCTTCCCGACGCCGTGGCGGACGATGCAGATCGCCGACTCGGCCGGCGGCCTCGTCATGAACGACCTCATCCTCAACTTGAACGAGCCCAACCGCCTGGGCGACGTCGCCTGGGTTCGGCCGATGAAATATGTCGGCGTGTGGTGGGAGATGCACCTCGACCGAAGCAGCTGGGCGTCGGGCCCGCGCCACGGCGCGACCACCGCCAACGTCCGCCGCCACATCGACTTCGCCGCCGCCAACGGCTTCGACGGGGTTCTCGTCGAGGGCTGGAACGTCGGCTGGGACGGCGACTGGTTCGGCAACGGCCAGGATTTCAGCTTCACCCGGCCCTATCCCGATTTCGACCTCGAGGGCCTCGCCGCCTACGCCCGCCAGCGCGGAGTCCGGCTGATCGGCCATAACGAGACGTCGGGCTTCGCCGCCCATTACGAGGACCAGATGGAGGAGGCGTTCGCGCTCTACCGCCGGCTCGGCATCCCGGCGGTGAAGACCGGCTACGTCGCCGACGCCGGCCAGGCCAAGGTGCGCGGGCCGGACGGCCGAATCCTCTATGCCTGGCACGAAGGCCAGGCGATGAACGTGCACCATCTGCGGGTGGTCGAGGCGGCCGCGCGCCACCGGATCGCGATCAACGCCCACGAGCCGACCAAGGACACCGGCCTTCGCCGGACCTATCCCAACATGATCGCCCGCGAGGGCGCCCGGGGGATGGAATTCTCCGCCTGGGGCAATCCGGGCAACCCGCCCGAGCACGAGGCGAACCTCGTCTTCACCCGGATGCTGGCCGGGCCGATGGACTATACGCCGGGCATCTTCGGCATGGAGACCCGCTCCCCGGGCGGCATCCAGACGACCTGGGCCAAGCAGCTCGCCCTCTACGTCGTCATCTATTCGCCTCTGGTCATGGCCGCCGACCTGCTCGAGAATTACGAGGCCAATCCGCGCCCCTTCCGGTTCATCCGCGACGTCCCGGTCGACTGGTCGGAGAGCCTCGTCGTCAACGGCGAGGTCGGCGATTTCGTCACCATCGCGAGGAAGGACCGCAACAGCGAGAACTGGTATCTCGGCGCGGTCACCGACGAGGAGGGCCGGGTGCTCAGCGCCCCCCTCTCCTTCCTCACTCCCGGGCGGCGCTACCGGGCCCAGATCTACCGCGACGGCGAGTCCGCCGACTATCGCGTCAACCGGAGCGACATCGTCATCGAGGAGCGAGAGGTGACCAGCGCCGACACCCTGACGCTCAGGCTCGCGCCGGGCGGCGGCCAGGCGGTTCGCTTCGTCGCGCTCGGACGCTAGGCGGAGATGCGCCCCGGCGCTCTGCTGCTGGCGGCTCTGCTCGCCCTCCTTCCCGCCGCAGCGCCGGCGCAGGGGCCGGGAGTGACCGGGCGCCTTCAGCATTACCGCAACTTTCCGTCGGCCCACGCGGCGCCGCGCGACGTCACCGTCTGGCTGCCGGCCGACTACGACCCCGCCGGCCCGCCTTATTCCGTGCTCTACATGCATGACGGCCAGAACCTGTTCGATCCGGCCACCGGCTATGGTGGCAAGGAATGGGGCGTCGACGAGGCGGTCGCTCGGCTGACGGCCGAAGGCGCGATCCGCCCGACCATCGTCGTCGGCATCTGGAACACGCCGGCCCGGCTTCGCGAATATGTGCCCTCGCGAGCGTTCGATCGCCTGCCCGCCCGCTACATGGACCGGGTGCGCGGCCTTTACGGCGGCGACCCGCTCTCCGACGGCTATCTGCGCTTCATCGTCGGCGAGCTGAAGCCCTTTATCGACCGCAGCTACAACACCGCTCCGGAGCGCGGACGCACCGCCATCATGGGCTCCAGCATGGGCGGCCTGATCTCGCTCTACGCCCTTGCCGAATATCCGGAAGTGTTCGGCGGGGCGGGAATGGTCTCGACCCACTGGCCCCTGCTGCTTCCGCGCGAGGGGCAGGAACTGTCGGAGGAGGACCGCGACGCGGTCGCCAGCGCCTTCGAGGGCTATCTGCGCTCCGCTCTGCCTTGGCCGGGCCGGCACCTCCTCTATTTCGACCATGGCAGCGAGACCCTCGACCGCCATTATGCCGCCTATCAGCAGCGCATCGACCGGCTCGTCGCCGGGCGGGGCTGGAGCCGCGACCGCGACTGGATCAGCCGCAACTTCCCGGGCGCGGCGCACAACGAGGATTCCTGGCGGGCCCGGGTCGAGATTCCGCTCCGTTTCCTGCTCGGGCCGCGCTGAGGCCTGGCGCTACGGCCGGCGATAGGGGACGAAGTCGGCGAGCGGACAGCTCGGGCCGGCGATCGACCGGCCCGGCTCCAGGCCCCTTACCCGGTCGCCCCGGCAATATTGGCCGCTGAAGCTCTCGACCACCAGCGTGCTCAGCGGCGTGAGCCCGGGGCATTCGCCGGGAAGACGGCTCACCCAGACGATGTCCTGGGTGCGGTAGACGATCGTCCGGTTGTCCGCGGCCTGGAGCGAGCTGCCCTGATTGGCGGAGACGCAGGCGCGAGGCTCGCCGGCGACGAGGCCGGCCAGCTCGCGCGACAGCCGGACCTGCCCCGATTCCGAAAGGGAGGCGCAGCCGGCGACGGTCAGAAGCAGGATCAGGGGACGCATGCTCGACGCTCCTTCGGCCCCCCTGCCCGCCATGATACACGCCGCGGCGCTCCGCGTCAGCCGACTTGCTCGACCTCGAGGCTGCCGGCGGGGAGCGGCCGGGTCAGCTCCGCCGCCGGCACGGCCGGGTCGAGCCAGCGGGCCCAGTCGGCCCGGCCCAGCACCACGATCTGGCGGTTGTGGTAGGGGGCGACGTCGGCGCCGGGCTCGGTGGTCAGCATCGTATAGGCCTCGCCCACCTTGGGGTCGGAACGCCACAGGCCGGCGATGCAGAACCATTCCTCGCCGGCCAGGGTGAACAGCCACTTGTCCTTGCGCTTCTTCCCCGCCTCGGCGGGCGTCGTGAACTCGTAGAAGCCGTCGGCGAGGATCAGGCAGCGCCCGCGGGCGAAGTCGCGGCCCTCGGCCCGGTAATTGTATACGGGCTTGCCGCCGGGGCCGGGCCACGACCAGCGCCTGACGACCAGCTCGGCGGCGCCCTCCTGCTGCGAAGAGGCACGGATGATCGCGTTGCGGTCGGTGATCCTGATCGAGTCGAGCGGCGCCAGGTTCGGCAGCCCTTCTGGGAAGACGAGCGGGATTCGGGTCTGGCTCCAGTCGTTGCGGACCTGGCCCAGGGCGACGCGGCGGCGCTGCTCGTTGCACATCGCGCTCCCGTGCCACTGCTCGGCGGCCTTGCCAATCGTCCCCTCGCCAGGGCGCTCGCTCGAGCGCGGCTGCCGAGTCCGTCGGCCATTGCCGGTGCCGGGTGCGGACCCTATGGCTCCGGCCATGGCGGACGGACGAGTCATCCTCCTGAGCAAGCAGGACCGGTTCAGCCGGGAGGCTGCGGACTTCGCCCGCGGCCTGCTCGGCGAGCGCCTGCTCGTCTTCACCGGCCAGGTCGGCGATCCCTATCCCGACCTCTCCGGCCTTGGTCCGGCCGACACCCTGGTCTCCTTCCTCTCCCCCTGGATCGTTCGCCAGGAGGATCTCGAGCGGGTCGCGGTCGCGATCAACTTCCACCCCGCCTCGGTCGATTATCCGGGCATCGGCTGCTACAATTTCGCGCTCTACGACGGCGCCGCCGAGTTCGGCGCGGTGTGCCACCACATGCTCGCCAAGGTCGACACCGGGCTCATCGTCGACGAGCGCCGCTTCCCGCTCCTCCCCGAGGACAGCGTCGAGACCCTGAAGCTGCGCACGATGGAGACGATGGTGGCGATGTTCCGCGACCTGATCGCGCTGATCGCCCGCGGCGAGCCGCTGCCGCTGGCGGGCGTTCACTGGACTCGCCGGCCCTATACCCGCAAGCAGCTTCACGCCCTCAAGGTGATCACTCCGGACATGGACGAGGCGGAGGTGGAGCGGCGGGTGCGGGCGGTCACCTATCCCGGCTATCCCGGCGCCGTTCTTCACCGCCCCGACGGCACCCTCCACCATTACCCCGTCCCCGACCGCGAACCCCTCGCCTAGGGGGCAGTCACTGGTGACTGTCCCGCCTACCGGCGCAGCAGGAGCGTGCCTTGCCCGCCGACGAGCAGGCGCTCGTTCGGCGAAGCGCGCCCGATCCTGACCTCGCCGGCCATGATCGCCTCGAGCGCCCGCTCGGCCGGCGAGCGCGAGCGCTCGCAGACCGGATGGGGCCAGCTTTCCCGACCGACCGTCAGGTTCGCTCCGTCTTGCCCGTAGCTCCACCCCATCGCGACGCACCCCGACCGCGCCTCGATCTCCCGCGCGTAGAAGAGTAGCCGGATCGGCTGCCCCGCGGGAAGCGGAGCGCCGTCGATCGCTTCCACCCGCCACTCGCCCCACATCAGCCAGGGAACCGGCCCCGGGACCTCGGCGAAGGGGTTGGCCACCGGCGCCTGCGGTCGCTCGAACACCGCTTCGCCCCTCGCTCCGACGAAGGCGAGGCGCCCTCCCGGACGGCGCTCGATCCGGCGGGCCGCGGTCATCACCGCCGGGAAGGCCGCTTCCACCGGAGTGCGGCCGCGCGCGCAGACCGGCGCGCCCCAGGGCTGCTCGCTCACCGTCGCGGCGCCGTTCTCGAGTGCGAGCGTGAAAGCGAAGGGGATGCACTGGGAGCGCGCTTCGATCCGGTGCTCGCCGATCAGGACGTGCAATCCCGGAGCCTCCGCCGGCGGCACGCCGGTCAGCTCCGCCAGCCGCCACTGGCCGAACATCTCGGCCGGCGCGACCGGCGTCCGCTCGCCGCGTTCGGGCCGTTGCGGCGGAGGATCCGGGGCTTGCGCCGCGGGCCTCTCCTCCTGCCCGGCGCCGTCGGAATCGCGGGCCATGCACGCCGCCGGAGCGAGCATCGCGAGGACGAAGGCCATCGTCGGGCGAAGCCGGGTAACGAGCTCGGACATGCGCGGACAACGCACCCGGCGCCGGATCGGGCCGCTCGCCGGCCGACCCGCTTCGTCAGCGCGGCGCCGGCGGCGCCCGCACCAGCGGCACGAAGCGGACCGCGGCGATCCGGCGGCGGCTGATCCGGCCGCGCGAGTCCTTGCGGACGACGTTCAGCTCGAGCGTCTCGCTGGTCCGGCCGAGCGGGATCACCATCACCCCGCCCGGGCGCAGCTGATCGAGCAGCGGCTGGGGAATATGATCGGCCCCGGCGGTCACGACGATCCGGTCGAACGGCGCCCGATCGGGCCAGCCGGCATAGCCGTCGCCGGCGCGGACCGCGACATTGGCATAGCCGAGCCTCGCCAGGTCCCTCGCCGCCCGGTCCGCCAGCGCCGGGACGATCTCGATCGAATAGACCTGCCGCACCAGCCTCGACAGGACCGCGGCCTGGTAGCCCGATCCAGTGCCGACCTCGAGCACGACATGGTCCGGCCCGGAGTCGAGCAGCTGGGTCATCAGCGCGACGATATAGGGCTGGGAGATGGTCGCCCCGTGGCCGATCGGAAGCGCGGCGTTGAGGTAGGCGTCGCCGCTCGCTTCCTCCGGGACCAGGAGGTGGCGCGGCACCTGCCGCATCGCCTCGAGTATCGCTCGGTCGATCCGACGGCCGGACGGCCCGCCGACGGCCTCGGCGAGGTTCGCGATCGTCAGCACCATCAGCTCGCGCTCGCTCGAGCGTTCCGCCTCTGCCGAAGCGGGCGAAGAAGCGAGAAGGCCGAGGACGGCCAATAAGGCGAGCTTGGGGAGGGTCATGAATCGATTGTAAATCAAGCGCCTGGCCGTGGCTACTGAAGGTCCCGGCCAAGCCTTCTGACGCCGCGCCCGGCGCGGACGCGCGAGCCGTTAAGCAAGCCGGAGGCGACCGTCCCACCGGGGGACGGCCGAATCTTGGCCGTTGTTCTGCGGAAATTCTCCTGTCAGGCCGACACTTGCCACCGCGGATTGGTGCGATCCGGGACCCCGAGCGGGCCCTCGTAAACAGGAGGTTTTGATGCGTCATCTGAGCGAAATCGAACTGAAGCAGGTCAGCGGAGCCGGCGGCTGCTACGACCCGTGCGACGATCCCTGCGATTCCGAGCCGAAGCGCCGGAAGAACAATAACGGCTACGGCAACGGCCCCGAATCCGGTCCGCCTCCGGGCAATTCGGGCGCGCACAACCCGCAGCTCATCGAGGACAATCGCGGCCCGCGCGGCCCGCGCTGACCGGTTCAGGCCGCGCTCCCGCAGCGCGGCAAGGTCTCGGCAAATCGCCCCGGCACCGCGCCGGGGCGATTTCGCTTTAGGCTCCCTCCGCGCCGTCGACCCGCCGGCAACGCGCTCGACACCCTGGCGAGATGACGGCGAGGGCTGACCGGAGGGCGCTCAGCGCGGGGCGTAGACGACGAGCTTGACGAGGTCGCCGGCGCCGATCGGCTGGTCCGCGGAGCGGCCGTTGAGCATCAGGAAATGGTCGAGCGGGTGCTCGCTCGCCATCCGCGCGGCGAGCCCGCGCAGGCTGTCGCCGGGGCCCGCCCGGATCACTTCGAGGCGCCGCGGCCGGAGCGCCCGCGCTTCCTCGGCCCCGAGCAGCCGGAACGAGCGGAACAGCGCCTCGATCGCCCCCGCCGGCTCGGTCGACGGGTTCGACACCATGACGAAGTGATAGGCCGCTCCGCCCTCGCCTTCATAGGCGGCGAGCGAGAGAGCGACCGGGCCCTCGCCCGTGCGCACCTCGATCGTC
The DNA here is from genome assembly GCA_035563315.1 of Allosphingosinicella sp. Lineage (GTDB taxonomy): Bacteria > Pseudomonadota > Alphaproteobacteria > Sphingomonadales > Sphingomonadaceae > Allosphingosinicella. The sequence goes on from DATMVG010000265.1 coordinate 10,541, forward strand.
ACGAACAGCGCCGGAACGCCGTTCACCTCGACCGCTCGCGCCGCCCCGGCTTGGGCCGGCGTATCGCCGAGCAGCTGGCGAAGAACGGCGTCGGCATAGGCCTCGAGCCCTCCGGGCGGCAGCCGGCCGCCGGCGAACTCGCCCCTTAGCCCGTCCGGGCCCTCGATCAGGATCGCCTGCGGGCTGTTGGTGAGGGTGAAGCCCGGCGGAGCCTCGAATCCGATCCGCATCACCGGATGGGCGAAGCGCCGGCCGCTGACGAAGCCCTGCGCCGGATCGTCGCCGTAGAGGAGCCCGTCCAGCTCGCCCAGGTAGCGGACCTCGTTCTCGGGAAGCGCGTCCGGCCCTAGCCCGGTCGCCGAGGCGGCCTCGCGCGCCCGCTCGACCCGGCTCCGGGTCAGCGGATGGGTTCGCGCCCATTCCGGGATGCTGCGCGCCTCGTCGCGGCCGCGGGTGCGGGCGAGGAACTGCTCCTGGCGGCCGAGCGCCTCCAGCATGTCGGCGGCCGCGAACGGGTCGTAGCCCGCCCGGCGGAGATAGTTGAGGCCGAGGTCGTCGGCCTCATATTCCTGCTTGCGCGAATAGCGCAGGGTGAAAAAGCCGGCGGCCGCTCCGGCGATCCGGGTCAGCCGCTCCGACCCGGTGATGACCTCCACCGCAAGCACGCCGAGGCCGCGCCACAGCGAGCGCCGCTGCTGGCGCTCGGCATGCTCGCCGACGATGTGGCCGACCTCGTGGGCGAGCACCGCGGCGAGCTCGGCCTCGCTGTTTACGATCGCCATCAGCCCGCGGGTGACGTAGATGTAGCAGCCGGGGACCGCGAAGGCGTTGACGACGTCGCTGTTGACGAGGGTGAAGGTGCATTGCCCGCCGAGCCCGGCCGACGCCGCGATCCTGCCGCCGAGCGCGGCGAGGTAGGCGGCCTCGTCGCCGGCATAGCTGCCGCCGAATTCGCCGAGCAGCCGCGGGTGCATCTCGGCCCCGGCCCGACGCTCGGAGTCGGACACCACCGCTCCGTCACCGCCGCCCCCGTCGCCGCAGCCGAGAAGGCAGAGCGCCGCGCCGGCGGCGAGGAGGGTCTTGGCAAGTCGCGCCATGGGCGCTGGCGATACGCTTCGCGACGCCGCAAGTTGCGGCCCACCGCCCGGCGCTCGCTTCGCCGCGATAATCCTCGGCTCGGCCGGTCGCCCCGGAACGCTCGCCGGGGCCGCGCATTCGATCGGCTGGCGTCCGGGGGCGGGCGCCTGTCCTTCAAGGGAGATGAGCGATGGGTATCTTCGGCAAGATCAGCGAGGCGATCTTCGGGCGGCGCGCCGAGCCGCGCGGTCTCGGCCAGGCCTCGGCCGGGACCGGCGGCTCGACCGCGACGGCGGGCTCGGCCTCCGCTCCGGCCGGCGGCGGCGGCGGCAATTCCTGGTGGCTCCAGGCCGCGAGCCAGGCCCAGGCCCAGCCTCAGGGCCAGCCGCAGCCGCTCAGCGAGACCGACGTCGCCGCTTCGCTCGAGGCGAGGGCCGAGGCCCGCGGCCAGCGGCTCAACTGGCGGACCTCGATCGTCGACCTGATGAAGCTTCTCGACATCGATCCCAGCCTCGACAACCGCAAGGCGCTGGCGCTCGAGCTCGGCTATGACGGCGACATGGGCGACAGCGCGTCGATGAACGTCTGGCTCCACCGCCAGGTCATGCGCGAGCTCGCCGCCAATGGCGGCCGGGTGCCGGCCGAGCTCACCGACTGAGCCCCCGGCCTTACGGAGTCCCGGCCGCCACCGGAGCCACGATCACGTCCCAATGCTCCTCGAGCAGCGCGAAGCGGCGCGCTTCCTCGGCGGCGAAGGCGGTCCGGTCGGGATAGAGGCGGGCGCTGGCGCTCGCGAAGGCCTGGTCGAACGGGCCGCCGACCAGCACCGCCGAATCCGCGTCGCGGAAGGTGACCGTCACTCGCAGGTCCCAGCGCGCGCCTCCGCTGAGGTGGGTGAACGGCTCCTCCGTCTCGATCCGGGTGATGAAGCCGAGCCTCTGCATCTCGCGCAGCAGCGGCGCGTGGTTGCGCTCGTAGAGGCGCTTGAACTCGTCGGCGCTGCCCCAGCGGATGCGGTAATAATATTCGGCCGTGACCTGGCCCGCGGTCGGGGCCTGAGCGGGCGTCTGCGCCGAAGCGGCGGGCGCTCCGGCCAGGGCGAGCAGGACCAGGGCTATCCGTGGCTTCATCGCGGCGTCTCCCCCCTTGCCGCCGATGCGCGGCGCGTTGCCCGGCGAGGCTAGCCCCGATCCGGCAACGGTTCAATCACGGGTCAGCGAGGCCCGGGTCTCAGCGCCCGGCGGCCGGGAGGGACCGAATCGCGAAGCCGGATCAGGCTCGCCCGATATTGCGCCACCACGGCCCTGGTCCTGCCGATTCCGGCGCGAAGCCGGCCTTCGGCTTCCTCGGCGATGGCGTCGAGCCTCGCTTCCTCGTCGGACGACATTGGGGGGCGCTCCTGCTCGTCGGGTCGGGGAAAGCAAAAGCGACAATTAACCTGCGTTAGTGGTCAAACACTAAGCTTCTGAAAAAGTTTCGACAATTCCGCAGCCGTTACGCTCGCGCCGATCCGGGCCGCCGTCGCGCCCCTCGCAGCGCCCTCCGGCCGGGGGTTTGCGCTCGCCGGTGGAGGCCGGCGCCGTCGCCGGCGCCGGCCCCCGAAATCCCGCTTGCGCGCCCGCCGCCGCGGGCGAGGACCCCTATTGCTCCGGAATGACCGCGCCGGTGAAGGCGCCGTTGCTGCCGTTCCCGTCGAGCCGGTTGTTGCCGTAGGAGTTGATCGTCGCGGCCCCGGTCGCCGAGACTCCGGTGCTGGTGGCGGTGATGGTGGAATTGCCGACCCGGAGCCGGGCGTTGGTGCCGTTGGCGGCGATCCCGGTGCCGGTCAGGGCGATCCTGGCATTGTTGATCAGCAGGTCGGCGTTGCCGGTGGCGGCGGGAACGTTCACCGAGATTCCGGCGCCGCCGCCGATGAACTGGCTGTTCTCGACGACGACGGTGACCCCGCCGGTGCTCCCGGTGGTGTCGACCCGAAGCTGGTTGTTGGCGTTGTTCTGCAGCCGGACGTTCTCGAGGACGACCCGGGCGCTGCCCGCGCCGCTCGGCGTTATCAGGATGCCGCCGCCGGTCGCGGCCGAGCCGTTGTCGGCGATGGTGGTGTTGGTGATAGTCACCTGGGTCGCGGTCGTCGGCACGATCCGGACGCCGAGGGCGTTCGACGCGGTGAAGTTGCGGATGATGCTGTTCTGGATGTGGACGAACCCGCCCGACGTGATCCGCACGCCGTTGGTCGCCGAATTGGCGCCGCCGACGCCGTTGACGTCGATGCCGCTGAGGAAGACCCGGTCGGTCGCCCCGGCGGTGATGCTGAAGCCGGTCACTCCCGCGCCGGCGACGAGCGCGCCGCCTTCGGTATAGTCGCAGATGATCGAGAGCGACTTGTTGATGGTGAGGCCGCCATAGCCGCCCGGGTCGAGGCAGTTGATCTCGCCGCCCGCCGCCGTCTTCGAGATGGCGCCGGCGAAGGTCTTGCACGGCGCGGTCCTGCTGCACGGATTGGCGTCGTCGCCGACTCCGGAGACCCAGGTCCGGGTCGCCTGCGCCGAAGCCGGCGCGGTCCATGTCGCGGCGCCCGCCGCGAGAAGCATGGCAATCGACGCTTTACGCTTGCTGATCCTGATCATTGTAGCGATCCCCTGTGAAGCCGCATTCGCGCGGCGCCCGCAAGTTACTCTCTCACCGCCGTCGCGGCCACCGAAATCCGTCCCGCCGGTCATCCGTTGCCTGTTGGAGGCGGCGGCCGCTATGCTCGGCGGATGCCCCGACCGACCGTCCCGATCGCCCTCCTCGCCGCCTGGGCCCTTGCCGGCTGCGCGACTCCGTCCGGCGGCGGCGCTCCGGCGGAGACCTACGCCAACCCCGTTCTCGACTCCGATTTCCCCGACCCGGCGGTGCTTCGGGCCTCGGACGGCGCCTATTACGTCTATGCCACCCAGGGCGGCGGCGCCGAGGGGGCGATGCTGAACGTCCAGGTGGCGCGGTCGAGCGACCTCATCGCCTGGGAGGTGCTCGGCGACGCCCTCCCCGTCAAGCCGGGCTGGGCGAGCCGCACCCAGGATTTCTGGGCGCCGCACGTGCTCGAGGCCGGCGGCGTCTACTATCTCTATTATTCGGCGAAGCCCGATTCGGCGCTGACCGACGCCAGCCAGGGCCTGTGCCTCGCCGTGGCGACCGCGGACCGGCCCGAAGGCCCGTTCACCGACATCGGCCGGCCGCTCCAGTGCGGGCCCGGCTTCGTCAACATCGATCCGATGGCCTATGACGACCCCGCGAGCGGCAGGCGGCTGCTCTACTGGGGCTCGGGCTTCGGGCCGATCAAGGTTCGCGAGCTCGCGCCGGACCGGATCTCCTTCGCGCCGGGGAGCGAGGCGGTCGACCTCGTCCACCCAGTCCCTTCCGAGGACCCGGCCGACTATCGCCGCCTGATCGAAGGCGCCTGGCTGATCCGGCGCGGCGACTATCATTATCTCTTCTATTCCGGCGACAATTGCTGCGGGCCCAACGCCCATTATGCGACCATGGTCGCCCGCTCGCGGAGCCCCACCGGCCCGTTCGAGACCCGGCGCGGCCCCGGCGGCGCTCCGGTCGAGCTCGTCCTCGAGCGGCGCGGGACCTGGGTCGCGCCCGGCCACAATTCGGTCATCGCCGACGGCTGCGGCCGCGACTGGATCCTCTACCATGCCGTCGATTCCCGCCGCCCCCGCTCGCGCCCGGGCGACGAGATCAACACCCGCCGGGTCATGCTTCTCGACCGTCTCGTCTGGAGCGACGGCTGGCCGCGGGTCGAGGGGCCCTCGGGCGGCGCCAGGCCCGGGCCCGGGTCCGGATGCTCCCGATCGAGGTGAGGCTGGCCCGCCGGCCCTTTCCGCCTGCCGCAAGGGGGTGAAGCGGGCGCGAAGTCGGACGACCCGACCCGAAAAGCGGGCCCGGGTCTCAATCGTCAGCGTTTTTCCTATATTCTAAAAGACTTACCGCGCGCGAACGGTGAGCAACAGTCCCGGACCAGGGGACCGACAGGGCCTGCACCGGCATACGGTGCAGGCTCTTTTTCGAAGGGACGCCGGCTTGCGGATCCCGCGATGGCCGTCAGACGTCGATCGACAGCTCGCCGGGGGCGCCGGTCGGATAGATTGCGCGATAATCGTAGCGGCGGCGAAGCGCGGGATCGTCCCACGGCGTCGTCCAGGCCGACTCATAGTTGAAATAGAGGGTCTTCTCGCCCGCCGGGGCGAACTTGACGAGCTGGGCGATCGCTTCGGGATCGGGATGGCCATGGTGCGAGCCGTTGGTCGAGATCAGGAAGCGGCGGCAGTCGAGCAGCTCGATCAGGCGCCGGCTGGTATTGCCTCGGCTGCCGTGGTGGGACACCTTGAACAGGTCGATCCGGTAGCGGCCGCCCTCGCCGGCCGCGAGCGGCGCAAGCGTCGTTTCGAGCAAGTCGGGATGGGCGTCGCCGGCGAGCAGCACGCGCTTCTGCCCCCACTGCGCGACGAAGGCGATGCTCGATCCGTTGGGCGGCTCGTCGTCGGCCGCGGAATCGACCGCCGCCAGAGCTTCCACGTCGAGGACCGGCGGCATCGGCCGCGGCCCGAGCTCCTCTATGCCCGCCGGCAGGGCCGCTCGGCGGCGTTCCTCGGCGCTCGCCTTGGCGGCCTGAACGGTTCGCCACTTGAGCCAGGCTTCGCGCATCCTGCGCAGCTTCCCCGCGTCCGGCGAGACCAGGATGAGGTCCAATCCCGCCAGGCTCAGCCGCTTCGGCTGCCGGCCGTCGAGGACGACCGGCTTGCCGTCGAAGGCGCGGTTCCAGGGCCACCCGATCGCCTTGAGCGCGGTCGAGAACAGGTCCCCTTGCCTCGGCCCGAGCTGCTCGATCTGGTTCATCTGGTCGAAGCCGTTATACCAGACCTCGCGCACCGTGACCGGCGGACGGGGGTCCCTGATCAGGGCGAGCAGGCCCTCGATATGGTCGGCGTCGATGTGGGAGAGGACGAGGAGGTCGATCGCTTCGCCGGCCGCGGCGATCCGCTCGAGCACCGGCCTCAGGCTCGCATAGGCCCGCTTTCGGCCGCCGTCGATCAGGACATGTCGGTAGGGCGCGCGGTCGCCCCAGGACAGGAGCAGGCAATCACCGTCGGACGCGGGAAAGGCCGTGAGGCGGAACATCAGCGCTCCTTGGAGTAGCGAAGGACGGTGAACGCCTCTTCCGGTTCGAGCCGCGAGGCGAGGCGGGTCACGCGTTCCAGCATCGCCCGCGCTTCTTCGTCGTCGCGGCCATGGATGGTCAGCATCTCGCGCATCAGCTGCAGGCCGACGCTGTAGAACGGGATTCCCGCCCGATAGGCCTCCTTGAGCGCGGGGAGGATCTCGTCGATCTCCTCCGGCCCTCTCGGGCGAAGCATGATCCGCCGGGCGTGAAGGATGGCGCCGTCGGGCAGCCACCTGAACCAGTGGCGCAAATTGGGCAGCCAGGGGTCCCAGCGCTCCTGTTCGCCCGGAGCGAAGATGGCGAGGCCGACATAGGCGGCGGCGCAGGCGCCGAGCGGGTTGCGCAGCTTGCCCGCGATGGCGCGATCGATGAGATGCCCCTGTTCAAGCCCTTCGATGATCGCCCGAGCCACTCCGAGCCTGCCGTGGCGGAGCACCTTGAGCAGCCCGCTCAGATGCGGATCGGCGACCCGGATGGTGATGCCGCCCTCACCGTCGGCCGGACGGCGCACCTCGACGTCGACCGGCGCTTCGCGTTCCATGTCGAACCAGGGCAACGGGATGCTAGCCAGCTGGACCTCGTCGGCAAGCTCGGCATAGGCCCACTGGCGGGTGGCGACGTTGGCCGTGTTCATCCCCCCCTCCCAGCGCAGGGACCAGATTTTCATGTCCCCCTCGAGTCGCTTCGACGGGGCGGCGGCGAGCCGCTGCTTCCGCCATTCCGGGACCTCGCTGTCGGTCGCAACGTCCCACAGCGCGGTCGGCGAGCCGCACGCTTGCTCGATCAGCCGCACGTCTCCGGCGGAGGCGCGCCGCCCGGCTCTCACCAAGGCGGTGAGGCCGGTCGCAAGCGCGGCCATGACCGCCACCGCCGGGTGCGAGACGGCTGACGCCTCGGCGGCGACTTCGGACGGCGGCGCGTAGTCGAACGAAGCGCCCAACTCCTCGGCGACCTGGCTTCGCCTCGCCGGTCGCTTCGACCGCGCCCTTCCGGGCGTCGTCGCCGCCGGATCGTCGGCGGCCGGCGCCGCCGGCTCGGGATCGCCGCCGATCGAGAATTGCAGCGGGACGGTGTCGCCCTCGGCGACGTCAGCGGTCCGGCTGACGATCTGTCCGCTCGGCAGGATCAGCTGGACCCGGTAGCGCCCCGGCCGCACGTCGACCTCATAATGGTCGCGCCCCATGACCGCATGGTCCGTCACCGCTCCGCTCGGGTCGTCGGCGAGGATCAGCGAAAGGTCCTCGACCCGAGCGACCGCGCCGGTGAGCCGCGCCGGCCGTCCGTTCTCGATCAGGGTCAGGCTCAGCCCGCTCATGGCCGCTTCTCCTTTATCTCGAGCGGGAGCGATGTTTCCGGCAAGCCCACGGTCAGCAGCTCGTTGACGACGTCCTGATAGGGCGCCCCGGGAGGGAAATGCGCGCTCAGCAGATGCTCGCGATAGGGCACGGTGAGCGACCAGTCCTCCCGCTCCGGATCGGCCGCCGGGTCATGGTTGTGCTCCTGGGTGATCTGGCCGTTCAGCTCGGCCTGGAAGTGGATCGGATAGCGCCAGACCTCCTGCGGGACGCAGGAGACGTAGACCGGCACCGCGATCGGCCGGGCCGGCTCGTGGATCTTGAAGCTCATCCCCGACAGCCGCTCGGGGACCTGCTTGAGCCCGAGCTTCGCCGCCAGCCTGATCGTATAGGCGGACAGCGCCGTGGTCAGGCCGTCGGTGCCGACCCACCAGCGCAGGTTCGGCTGGGCGCCGCCGCCGTTCAGCGCCTGGATGATCGCCTCGGTGTAGATGCCCACCCCTTCGATCCGCGCATAAGCCGGGCTGAACGGGGCGGCGCCGTGGTGAACGCTCTGCATGGCGGCGCCGTCGGGACGGCCGCGGGTCGGAGTGAGCAGGTTGCGGCCCGCTTCGCTGTTCTCGCGAACGGCGCGCACCAGCGAGTCCGGGGATCGGCAGGCGTCGATCAGGAAGAGCTGGAAGCCGGGGGTCATCGAGGTCATCGCCGCCCGGAAGCTGTCGAAGTTGATCGCGCCGTCGAAGCGGTTGTTGGGCTTGCTCCCGTAGTCGCGGACCAGCAGCTGGGTGCTCGGCGAGGAGACGCCGTGTCCGGCGAAGAAGAAGATCGTCTGGTTGTTGGGATCGGACGAGGCCCGCTCGAGCCAGTGGCCGACCGCGCGGTCGACCTCGTCGATGGTCCCCCGCGGGACGGTCTGGCCGCGGTAGCTAGCGGGCCTCCGCTCGGAGAGGAGCAGGCCGACGCTGGCGAGCGGCTGCTCCCTGTTGCTGAACTTTCCGTCGACGAACCAGTCGGCGAGCGCCCGCGCCGATCGCGGCGGCGAGGCGAGCTGGCCCATGCCTTCGGCGATCGCCTCGTTCTCGCGGGCGCCGTCGATCAGCCAGGGATAGTCGCCGATGCCGAGGATGAGGACGTGGGTGCCCGGGCCGACATGGCCGGCGACTTCATGGACGAGGGCCTTGTCCCGAGCGGGCATATGCCTTGATACCGATATTGCCGCTGGCGCCCAATCTGCCAGCGGCCCGGCGCCTCGTTCAAGGGCTAATCGGTGGACAGCCCCTCCGAAGGCGGCGGCAGCGCCTTGAGATAGAGTCCGTAACGGACTCCGAAACGGTCCGGCACCCGGCGCTCGAGGCGGAAGCCCATCCTGAGGTACAGGGCCAGCGCGTCGGCCATGGCCGGGCTGGTGTGAAGAGCGATCTGCGCCGCCCCGTCGCGGCGGGCTCGGGCGAGGCATTGCTCGGTGAGCCGGCGGCCGAGGCCCCGCCCGCGAGCCGCCGGATCGACGACGAGCATACGGATGATCGGCCAGTGCGGCTCGAAGAAGTCGGCGCGCGGAGTGGCGAACGGCCCGAAATAGGCGACCGCGCCGACGATCGCTCCGCCCTCCTGCTCGGCGACGACCAGCTCGCCGCTCTGCGCCAGCTCCGCCGTCGCTCCGACGCCGCGGACGAGAGTCTCCCAGTCGCTGTAGACGCCCTCATATTGGGCGAAGGCGGCGAGCGCGACGGCGTTCACGGCGGCCGAATCGCTGGCCTCGAAGGGCCGGATGAGCGGCTCGGGCCTGGTTCCCTGACCGGGCTCGGGCGAGGCCGCGGTCAGGCGGCCAGCCGGAGGAACGGAACCGGCGGAGTCGGCCTCAGCACGATCGGCCGGCCGGTGTCGGCCTCGAACAATTCGCCGTCCATCAGCACGCTCGAATGCGGCCCCTCGATCCTGATCTCCTCGCCGCGCTCGAGATGGACCCCGCTCAGGCGGTAGCGGCCGAGCCGGCCCCGGATCGCGGCGACCAGCGCCCTGACCAGCGCCGGCAGGCTGCGCTCGATGACCAGCAGCTGCATCGATCCGGTCGCCGGCCCGGCGCCCGGCATGTTGCCGCTGAACAGCAGCCGCTGGAGGGTGGTCACCATCAGGAAGGCGAAGCGCCCCTGAAGCACTCCGCGCTTCATCACCGACACCGTGATCGGCCGCGGCGGCGTCGGCAGGAAGCGCGCCCGCCGGCCGACCAGCACGGCGAGCAGCCCGACGAGCAGGGCCAGGGCGTGGGCGAGCCAGTTGGGCAGGCCGAGCGGGTAGATCTTGTGCCGGCAGTAGAGCATCGCGTCGGCGAGGCCGGCGCCGCCGAGGAACATGCCGAGCACCGGCCGGCCGGCCGGATTGCCGCCCGACAGCGAGATCAGCTCGCGGCTGACGATGTGCGGCGCCATGTCGCTTCGCGCCAGCTCGAGCACCCGCTCGAGCGCCTGGATGGCGTCGCCGTCGGCGCCGAGGTCGTGGGCGATGAGGTTGGTCTTGCCGTTGGGAAGCACCGCGACCGGCGGCGGCGACCCGTCGAAATGGCGGCCGTGGTAGAGCTCGGTCAGCGCCGCCTGGACGGTGCCGTCGCCGCCGTTGATGACCAGCACCTTGGGCCTGACCCGGGCGATCGACCTCAGCGCCGCGCCGATCTGGTCGGCATCCTCGACCTCGTAATGGAAGATGTCGCGGTGCTGGGCGCAGAAGGTCCTGACCCTGGGCAGCATCGACTGGTTGCCCGAGGCCCGCGGGTTGGAGAGGAGGGCGACCAGGGCCATTTCTAGCCCCTGACCGGACGGATGGAGAGGCCGAAGCGGTAGTTGAGGACGACGCCGACTCCCAGCATCCCGGCGCCGACGTTGATCGCGACGTTCTGGAAGCGCGGCCTCAGGCTGGTCAGCGACAGCCTCGGGTTGCGCGAGAAGCCGCCGCCGTCGCCCCAGTCGTTGCCGTCGCCGTCGACGTCGTGGCGGACGGCGACCGCGAACTGGCCCGAGCGCGGCAGCCTGACGCAGACCGGCATCGCCCCGGCCCGGGTCACCGCCAGGTTGATCTGGCGCAGGTAGCGGCCGCGGTCGAGGAAGGTGTCGGCGTCGCCATAGACGTTGACCCGCAAATTGCCGGTCCGGGCCTTGAAGCCGTCGACGTTGACGAGGAGGGCGGGGCCGCCGCCGGGGCGGCAGGCGGCGGCGTCGGGCCCGAGCGCGGC
>DATMVG010000266.1:0-12053 GCA_035563315.1 Allosphingosinicella sp.
CCGGCCGCGTCGAGCCGCGCCCGGCGAGTCCGCCGCGCCTCGGCGAGGCCGGCGAGCAGGGCCAGCGCGAGCGCCGCGGCCCCCGCCGTCCACAGCCATGCTTGCGTCGTCATCCTTCGTCCCCCATGGCGGTGCCACCCATGTAGGAGGAGAGAGAAGATGCGCCAGCCCGTCATGCCGAGTCCGGCGCGCCGCCGAGCGCTGATCCTGGCCGCCTTGGTTCCGGCGCTGCTCGCCACCGCCTGTCCGCCGCTCGAATCGATCAGCAGCGACTCGCCGCCGCAGGCGTCGGCCGAGCTCGGCGAGGCCGATCGCGAGGCCCTTCGCGCCGCCATCGCCGCGCCTTCGCGGACCGCGGCGAACGTCGCCCGCGACCGCTACCGCCACCCGTTCGAGACGCTCGCCTTCTTCGGCGTCCGCCCGGGCGACACCGTGGTCGAGATCTGGCCCGGCGGCGGCTGGTACACCGAGATCCTCGCTCCCTACGTGCTTCAGGGCGGCGGCACCTATTATGCCGCCGGAATGGGTAATGCCGGCCTCAACGGCGCCCGCCGGCTGATGGCGGCGAACCCGACGCTGTACGGCGGCATCCGGCTCGCCGCCTTCCCCGCTTTCGAGCCCGCCGAGACCGCGGTCCCCGACGGCAGCGCCGACGTCGTCCTCACCTTCCGCAACGTCCACAACTGGCGGATGGGCTATCAGCGCGACGGCGTCGACTATAGCGAGGAGGCATTCCGCCAGATGTTCCGGATGCTTCGTCCCGGCGGAACGCTCGGAATCGTCGACCATCGCCTTCCCGAAGGCGCCGGGGACGAGCGCGAGCGGACCAGCGGCTACATCAAGGTGTCGACCGTTCGCCGCCTCGCCGAAGCGGCCGGCTTCCGGCTCGTCGCCGAATCCGAGCTCAACGCCAACCCGCTCGACACCGCCGATTGGCCGCAGGGCGTGTGGACTCTGCCGCCGGCGCTTCGACTCGGCGAGGTCGACCGCGAACGCTACCTGGCGATCGGCGAGAGCGACCGGATGACCTTGCGCTTCGTCAAGCCGCGCTGAAGCAAGAGCGCCGCCGCGGCGACCGGAGGGGCTAGCCGCTCAGCTTGTCGAGCTTCTTCTGCAGGTCGGCCAGCTGCGCCTTGAGATCGTCGAGCTCGGCGCGGGTGTCGGCCTCGGCCGGCCTGGCCGATTCCGCGGCGGCGGCGGTTCGACCGGAGGCGGCGGCGGTGAACAGCTCCATGTTGCGGCGCGCGATCTCGGCGAAGGGGTTGGTGGCGAGCGCGCCGGTCATCACGTCGCGAAGCTGGCTCTGGTTGCGCTGCAGCTGCTCGAGCGAGGCCTCGAGATAATGGGGCACCACCGACTGCATCGAATCGCCGTAGAGCGAGATGAGCTGCCTCAGGAAATTGACCGGCAGCATGTTGGTGCCGCGCGCTTCCTCGTCCATGATGATCTGGGCGAGCACCGAGCGGGTGATGTCTTCGCCGGTCTTGGCGTCGACGACCTTGAACTGCCGTTTCTGGCGGACCATCTGGGCGAGCCGCTCGAGGGTGATGTAGGCCGAGCTTTCGGTATCGTAGAGGCGCCGGTTCGCATATTTCTTGATGATGACCACATCATCGTCGGACCGGGACGCCGCCATGCGGGACTCCTCGAGCGAAGGGGGAAGCAGCCTAACACCAAAGATTGCGGCACCGCAACACAGGCCGCGCCCGCTGCCCCTGTTCCTGGCGATGGTGCGCTCCGAAACCGCGGGCGACCCGGCCCGGATGCAGCGCGTCCTCGCCGGCCTTCGCCGCTACCAGGAAGCCGAACGGCCGCAGCCGCCGCCGGCCATGCCGGCGCTCGCCGCGGCCGACGGCGCGGCGCTTCGCGACTATGGCGGCAGCGGAACGCCGGTCCTGTTCGTGCCCTCGCTGATCAATCCCCCGACCATCCTCGACCTCAGCGAGCAGCGCTCGCTGCTGCGCTGGCTGGCCGGGCGCGGCCACCGCGTGCTCCTGCTCGACTGGGGCTGGCCCGACGAGCGCCGCAAGTCGCTCTCGGTCGGCGGCCATGTCGAGCGGATCCTGATGCCGCTGATCGCGAGCCTGAGCGAGCCGCCGCATCTGGTCGGCTATTGCCTGGGCGGGACGATGGCCGCCGCGGCCGCCCAGCTGGCGCCGGCGCGAAGCCTGGCCGCCATCGCAACCCCCTGGCATTTCTCGGGCTTCCCGGACCATGCGCGCGCCGACCTCGCCCGGCTTTGGGCCGATTCGAAGGCCGCCGTCGCGGCGCTGGGCGTGCTTCCGATGGAGGCTCTGCAGAGCGCCTTCTGGAGCCTCGATCCGGCGCGCACCGTCGCCAAGTTCGAGGCTTTCGCGGCGATGGAGGACGAGGCGGCGCGGACTTTCGTGACGCTCGAGGATTGGGCCAATGACGGCCCCCCGATCGGCGGCGCCGCCGCGCGCGAGCTGTTCGAGGACCTCTTCGCCGACGATCACAGCGGCGCCGGCCGCTGGAGCGTCGCCGGGCGGACGATCGATCCCGCCAGCCTCGAGCTCCCGCTCTTCAACATCGTCTCGACCAGCGACCGGATCGTTCCCCGCGCGACCGCGATTCGGGCCGGCGAGCGCCTCGACCTCTCCCAGGGTCATGTCGGGATGGTCGTCGGCTCGAACGCCCGGCAAGCCTTGTGGGAGCCGCTGGCGGCGTGGCTTTCCCGCACTGCAGCAAAGTGCTAGGGGCCCTTCGATACGAGGCTTCGTCTTCGCTCAGCCTCTACTCAGGACGAGCGGCGAGGAACCGTTTTGAAATCCGCTCATCCTGAGTAGCCGTTGAGCTTGGCGAAACGGCGTATCGAAGGACGCCTAAGGAGAGTTGCAGCCATGACCGACGTCGTCATCACCGCCGCCAAGCGCACGCCCGTCGGCGCCTTTCTCGGCGCTTTCGCGACGACGCCCGCCCACGAGCTCGGGCGAGTCGCGATCGAGGCCGCGCTGCAGCAGTCCGGAGTCGCCGCGGAGGACGTCTCGGAGGTCATCCTCGGCCAGGTGCTGACCGCCGCCCAGGGCCAGAATCCCGCCCGCCAGGCATCGATGGCGGCCGGCGTTCCCAAGGAGATCCCGGCCTGGGGAGTCAACCAGGTGTGCGGCTCGGGGCTTCGCGCCGTCGCCCTCGCCAGCCAGGCGATCCAGACCGGCGATGCCGCGATCGTCGTCGCCGGCGGCCAGGAGAATATGAGCCTTTCGACTCACGCCCAGAATATCCGCGCCGGCACCAAGATGGGCGGTCTCGAGCTGATCGACACGATGATCAAGGACGGGCTCACGGACGTCTTCAACGGCTACCATATGGGCATCACCGCCGAAAATCTGGCCGAGCAGTATCAGGTCACCCGCGACGACCAGGACGCTTTCGCCACCGCCTCGCAGAACAAGGCGAGCCGGGCCCGCGCCGAGGGCCGGTTCCGCGACGAGATCGCCGGGGTCGCCGTCAAGACTCGCAAGGGCGAGACCCTGATCGACGCCGACGAATATATTCGCGACGGCGTCGAGCAGTCCGCCCTCGCCGGCCTTCGACCCGCTTTCAGGAAGGACGGCACCGTCACCGCCGGCAACGCGTCGGGACTCAATGACGGCGCCGCCGCCCTGGTGCTGATGAGCCGCGACGAGGCCGAGCGCCGCGGCGCGGCCATCCTCGGCCGGGTCGCCAGCTGGGCCTCGGCGGGAGTCGATCCCTCGATCATGGGGATCGGGCCCGTTCCCGCCTCCCGACGCGCGCTCGAGAAAGCGGGCTGGACGATCGCGGATCTCGACCTGATCGAGGCCAACGAAGCCTTTGCCGCCCAGGCCCTCGCGGTGGGCAAGGAGCTGGGCTGGGACGCTGACAAGGTCAACGTCAATGGCGGCGCCATCGCCATCGGCCACCCGATCGGCGCCAGCGGCGCCCGAGTGCTGACGACCCTGCTCTACGAAATGGGCCGGCGGGACTCCAAGAAGGGGCTTGCAACCCTCTGCATCGGCGGCGGCATGGGCATCGCCCTGTGCATCGAAAGGGACTGACCGCCCGAGTGCCATTCCGGCACAGCCCGGACTCCCGTCGCCCAGAGCCCTTGGCGAGCGCTCCCCGTCCGGCTTAACCGGCCTCCTGTAGAAGGGGACCGGGCCTATGATCGCTTTGATCTGGCGCTACGAAGTGCGCGACGAGCACCGCGCCGCCTTCGAGGCGACCTATGGGCCGACCGGCGAGTGGGCGCGCCTGTTCGCTCGCAGCGGCGGCTTTCGCGGCACCGAGCTGATGCGCGCCGACGACGGCTCCTACCTCACCCTCGACATCTGGCGGGCGAAAGCCGATTTCGACGCTTTCCTCGCCGAGCACGGCGCCGATTACGAGGCGCTCGACAGCCTCACCGAATCATGGACCCGCTGCGAGCACCGAATGGGCGAATATGAGGTGCTCGGCTAGCCGCCGACCGTCGGCCGGGAATTCCAGTTCTCGCCGTCGAACGTGTAGCGGGCGTGGCTGCCGCCTCTGAACCCGCTGCCGTCCCAGGCGATCACCTGAAGGTCGATCTCGTTGTTCCGGTGGACCTCGATCCAGTTGAAGCTCTGCAGCTCGTTGTTGCGCAAGCGAGTCGACGTCGCGGTCCCGGCCTGGATGACGAGCGCCGGCCCGGCATTCTCGACCATCTTGCGAGCCGCCTCGGCGTAGGTCCGGTGGAAGTGCCCAGCGAGCGCG
Organism: Allosphingosinicella sp.; assembly: GCA_035563315.1. Lineage (GTDB taxonomy): Bacteria > Pseudomonadota > Alphaproteobacteria > Sphingomonadales > Sphingomonadaceae > Allosphingosinicella. The sequence goes on from DATMVG010000266.1 coordinate 4,714, forward strand.
ATATGCACGCCCGCCTTGCATACCGCCGCGATCGCATCCTCGTGCCGGCCGACGGCCTCGGTCAGCTCGCCGCCCTCGCCGATCGGCATCGCATAGAGGGGATGGTGGGTGACGAGGATCCTGGTCTTGCGCTCGTCGACCCCGTCGAAACGCTGGCGGATGATGTCCATCTGCTCGCGGTTGATCCGGCCGTCCTTGATGGTCAGCGACCGCGCCGTGTTGATCCCGAGGACCGCGAGCTTGTCGTTCTCGAACCAGGGGCAGAGATCGTTGCTGATGTAGCGCTTGTAGCGCGCGAGCGGCCGGGCGAAGCGCCTCGCGACGTCGTAGAGCGGCACGTCGTGATTGCCGGGGACGGCGACCAGGTTGAAACCGTCGGCCCTCAGGCGGTTGAGATAGGCCGAGGCGAGGCGGAACTGCTCGACCCGCGCTCGCTGGGTGAAGTCTCCGCTGATGATGACGAGGTCGGGCCGGTGCTCCTGCAGCCAGGCTTCGGTGGCGGCGACGATCTTTTCGTCGTGGGCCCCGAAATGCAGGTCGGAGAGTTGGACCACGTTCGCCATGGCCGGTGAACGAGCCGGCGCCCTTCCGGTTCAGAGCCAGCGACGCTCGAAGCGTGCGCTCAAGGTCGTGAGCAGCTCATATTGGCTGAGTCCCGACTGGGCCGCCGCCGTCGGCAGGTCGTAGTCGAGCTCCACCCAGTCGCCTTCCTTGAGCTGCGGCGCCTCGTCGACGCAGATCGCGGTGAGGTCCATCGAGACCAGCCCCACGACCGGCGCGAACCTGTCGCCGACTCGCGCCCGGCCCGTGCCGGAAAATCCGCGCAGGTAGCCGTCGCCGTAGCCGATGTTGAGGATGGCGAGCTCGTGCCGCCGTTCGGCGGTGAACGTGCCGTTGTAGCCGACCCTGGCGCCGGGCTCGATGCGCCGGCGCTGCACGATCTCCGCCTCGACCCGGACGACCTGGCGAATATGTCCCCGCGCCTCGGGCCGTGGAATGCCGCCGTAGAGGGCGAGGCCGGGCCGGGTGAGGTCGAAGGCATAATCGGGGCCCAGGCAGACCCCGGCGCTGTTGGCGAGGCTGAGCCGCTTCGCGTTCACCCGGCTCCGGAGGTCGGCGAGCGCCTGCCGCTGCTCTTCGTTGCTCGGCACGTCCTCGTCGGCGCAGGCGAGATGGCTCATCAAAGTCTCTATCTTGAGCCCTTCGAGCAGGCCGGACTTGACGTCGGCGGGAGCGATACCGAGGCGGTTGATCCCGGTGTCGACCATGACGTCGCAGACTCTTCCGGAGTCGCGCCATCGCGCCACCTGCTCGGGGCTGTTGAGCACCGGCCGAGCCCGCGACGCCGGCCCGGCCTGGCGGTCCTTCGGTCCCACGCCATGGAGCACCGACAGGTTGAGGTCGCCCGGCCAGGGCATCAGCAACTCGGCCTCGGCCCAGGTGGCGACGAAGAAGTCACGGCAGCCGGCATGCTGGAGCCGCTTCACCGCCTCGCGGGCACCGAGGCCATAGCCGTCCGCCTTGACCGCGGCGCCGCAGGCCGCGCCGCCGCCGCGATGCGCGAGCCAGTGCCAGTTGGCGACCAACGCGTCGCCATCGAGCATCAGCCGAAGCGGGGTGTGGACCATGCGCCGCGATTAGCGGCCCGCCGGCCGCCGGAGCAAGCTCTTGCTCATGTGTATTATCTGTGTGATACACCGCGGGCGAGTGGGACCCGGGATACGGCCGAATTGCTGCTTGACGGCGTCGGCAAGAAATATCGACGCAAGACCGTTCTGGCAGGCGTGTCGCATCGCTTCCAGCCCGGCCTCACCTTGCTTACAGGCCCGAGCGGAGCCGGGAAGTCGACCCTGCTGAGGCTGATCGCCACCGCCGAGAGACCAAGCTCCGGCCGAATGAGCTGGGACGGCGAGCCGCTGCCCCAGGCGCGCTCGAAGCTCCGGCGGGCGCTCGGCTATGCTCCACAGGCCGTCGACCTTCCGGAGGATCTCACCGCCCGCGAGTTCGCCCTGCACATCGCCGCGCTCAAAGGCCTCGAGCTTGCCTCAGCCGACCGCCAGTTCGCAGCCATCACCGATCGCATCGGCCTTCACCCGGACATCAACAACCGGATCTCGACCTTCTCCGGAGGCATGCGGCGGCGGCTGATCTTCGCTCAGGCGATGCTCGGCGAGCCGCGGCTGCTCGCCCTTGACGAGCCGACCGCTGAGCTCGACCGCGAGACGGCGGCCAAGCTCGGCGCCTTGATCGTGGAGCGCGCCGCCTCGGCCATCGTGGTCATGACCACCCACATTGCGGACGAGCTCGCGCCGCTGGCGGCCGGCACGCTTCGGGTGGAAGGCGGAGCGGTGGTCGCGGTCTCGCCATGACCGCCGTCGCGATCGCGCGATCGTCGCTGAGGACTTCGCTTGCGCGCTACTCGCGCAGCTGGGGGCTGTGGCTGCTGCTCCTGGTCGCACCGGTCGGCGCCCGCTTCTGGATCCCCGGCGAGAACGACACCACGGTCGTCATCGCCGTCAACGGTTCGGCGCCAGTGATGAGCTCGGCGATGCTCGGAGTCGCCCTCGGCATCGTCACCTCGACATTGCTGCTTCCCGTCGCCTTCATCTACCTGCGTTCCAACGCGACCCGCCGCCAAGCTTGGCAGATCGAGGAAGTGACCGCCGCGTCACGAGTCGCGATGGCGCTCGGTCGGTATTCGGCCGACGTCGCCGTGCTGGGTGCCGTGCTCTCGGCGATGACTGTCGCCGGCTGGTTCATCGCCTGGCTGGTGACGCCGCTCGACACCATCAACCTCGGCCATGTTACCCTCGGCTTGTGGCTCATCGCAGCTCCGGCCCTGATGGGCGTCGCGGCGCTGCGCATGCTGTTCGATTCGCTGCGCCCGACGCGCGGGCCTTTTGGCGAGGTGATGTTCTTCGTCCTGTGGCTGGCGGCGATCGCCATCCCCGCCGCCGGGGCCGAGCGCAACGTCAGCTTCGCCGGCAACATGCTCGACTTCGCCGGCTTCGTCCGGCCGCTCAGCTACTCGCTTCCGGAGGGCCAGAAGGGCGATTTCGCGATCGGCGCCGCGCCGGTCCAGCACGGCCGCGTCGAGCTCGACGTGATGAGCGGCCTGCGCTCCGAAGGCTATGTCGCCTCGCGTGTCGCCTGGGCTGGAATCGCGATCCTGATCGCGGCGCTCGGGGGTCTCCTTTATAGCGCCCACCGGCCGCGCCCCGAGCGGCGGCGGACCGGACTTATCGCCCGGCTGCTCGCGCCGGGTGCGCCCGCCGCCGCCGACCCCGGAGCCCCCGGCGCTCGCCCCTCGCGCGCGCCCCTGATCGGCCTGCTGGTCGCCGAGCTGCGGCTGATCGGCAACGGTCGACTCTGGCGGCTGACGGCGGCGCTGGTCGCCGCCGGCGGTGCTTTTCTGGACTATCGGACCATCATCGGCCCGGCGGCCCTTCTGCTGCTCGTCTTCGGCCTTACCGCCCATGCCGCCCGCACCGAGCAGCCGGGCCTGCGCGCTCTCACCCGGACCGCCGTCCTGCCGGCGCTCGCGCGGCGGATCGCATTCGTCGCGGCAGGCCTGTTCTGGTCGCTGGCGATGGCCCTCCCGGCCATCGGCCGAGGCGCCGCCGCGGCCACTGCCGAGCCCCTGCTGCTCGCCTCCGCCACCGGCATGGCCGCAGCGCTCGCCGCCATGCTGCTCGGCGCCTGGACTCGCTCGGCCTTCGCGCCGCGGCTGGTTCTGCTGATAGCCTGGTACGCCTATCTCGCCTCGGCGTGAGGCTCGTCGGGAAGCCAGAAGAAGGTGACGACGAGGGCCATCGCCACGACGCCCCAAGTGTACCACAGGCCGGCATAGGGATCCCCGCTTTCGGCGACGATGTACGCGCTGATCAGCGGTAGGAACCCGCCGAAATAGCCGGTGCCGAAATGATAGGGGATCGACATCGAGCTGTAGCGGATGTTGGGCGGAAACATCTCCGCGAGAAGCGCGGCCACCGAGCCGTAGGTGAGGCCGGAAAGCGCCATCAGCCCCAGGATCGCCACAAGCATCAGGGCGATGCTTGCCGCATCGGGAATGAAGCTCGATCCCGGCGGAGCGCCCGCGCCGTTGCCGGCGGCATAACCGATCAGCCAGAAAAGCGGAAAGAGCAGCAGCAGAGTCAGCGCGTAGCCGACCACGATCGGCTTTTTGCGGCCGATCCTGTCCGACAGCGCTCCGGTGGCGATGTAGAAAACGAGGCCAAGAAGCGCGCCGGCGGCGGCGATCAGCTGCGCGACGGTCTCGTCGACTCGGAGCGGATTCTGGAGGAAGGCGAGCACCGAGAACATCGCCGTGTACCAGATTACGGTGAGGCCGGCGGCGATTCCGAACAGGGCCACGAACAGCCGCCTGAGGTTGCCCGGGTAGATGAAGCTCTCCTTGAAGGGGTTCTTGGCGCAGCCGCCGCTTTCCTTGAGCGCCCTGAAGACCGGGCTTTCGGACAGTTTGAGCCGCATCCAGAGCGAGACCGCCAGAAGCAGGATCGAGAAGAGGAAGGGCAGGCGCCAACCCCAGGCCAGCCACGCCTGGTCGGAAACCATCGCCTTGAAGCTCAGCACGACGGCCAGGCTCAGGATGAAACCGCCGACGACGCTTGCCTGGATGAAACTGGTGTAGAAGCCAGCTTTTCCGGGCGGCGAATGCTCCGCGACATAGATGGCCGCGCCGCCATATTCGCCGCCGAGAGCCAGGCCCTGGCCGATGCGCAGGACGATGATCAGCAGCGGCGCCGCCGTGCCGATCGCCGAATAGCTCGGAACCAGTCCGATGCCCGCGGTGGCCAAGCCCATCAACGTGATGGTGACGAGGAACGTATATTTGCGACCGAGCCGGTCCCCCAGATAGCCGAACAGGATCGCGCCGAGCGGCCTGAAGGCGAAGCCGATCGCAAACGTTGCCCAGGCGAGCAGGGTGGCGAGCAGCTCGTCGCCGGGCGGGAAGAAGCTGCGCTGCAAGATGCCCGAGGCGGTCAGAGTGCCCCAGATGAAGAAGTCGTACCATTCGAACACGGTGCCGACCGATGAGGCGCTGATGACGAGCCTCGTGCGCGTGGTATCGACGACATCGTCGCCGGGAAGCCCCTGCGCTCCGTCCGACGCGCCCGTGACCGCTTCGGCCATCATCGCCCCTCCGCCGTTGGTCCGCAGCGAACCTAAGCTCTAATCCCGGGCGTCGGCAAGCGACGCGATGCTCTGCTACAGCGCGAGGCTTGCCGCTCGACCCCGGGGCTAGCGCAAGGTGGCGGCGGCCTGTTCCCAGTTGCGGCCGTCGAAGGGGGTGAAGCTGGCCTCCAGGCCCGAGACGTCGTCGAGGGCGTTGAAGTTGACGCTCCACGCTTCGGGATGCGAGCGGGGCTGGTAGAAGCTCTTGACGCCGCAGAAGCGGCAGAAGAGGTGGTTCGCCGCGCCGGTGCCGAAGCGGTAGCTAGCCAGCGCCCCCTCCCCCTCCAGCAGCCGGAAATCGGCGTGGGCGACGATGACGTGGCGAAAGCCGGTCTTGGCGCAGATCGAGCAGTTGCAGTCGATCACCTCGACCTGCCTCGGCACCTCCGCCTTGAACCGCACCGCCTTGCAGTGGCATCCGCCTTCGACTCTCATGACCAGCCCTATGCAACACTGCTTTGCCCCCGTCACCAGCGCCGACACCCGGCTGCTCGTGCTCGGCAGCCTGCCCGGGGCCGAGTCGCTGGCGCGGCAGCGTTATTATGCCCACCCCCAGAACCAGTTCTGGCGACTGATCGGCGCCGTCATCGGCCTCGACCTCGTTCCGCTCGACGATGAGGCCCGCCTTCGGGCGCTGCTCGAAGCGGGCGTCGGCCTGTGGGACACCGTCGCCGCCGCGACCCGCAAGGGCAGCCTCGACGCCGACATCCGGCTCCACTCCGCAAGCGACCTCAAGGGCCTGGTGGCGACCCTGCCGAGGCTGCGAGCGGTGGCCTTCAACGGCGGCACTTCCGCGCGCATCGGCCGGGCTCAGCTCGGCGCGGCCGGGGACCTCGACCTGATCGACCTGCCGTCGAGCAGCCCCGCCTACACCCTGGCGTTCGAGCGCAAGCTGGACTCCTGGGCGGCCCTGCGTGGCTATCTCTGACAGAAAGCGACGACCTTCGCGGCCAATTCCTCGCGCGCGATGACCAGGTCGGGGACCAGGGTGTCGGGCCGGTTGTAGAGAAGCGGCGAGCCGTCGACCCGGGTGGCATGGAGCCCGGCGCCGAGCGCCACCGCCGCCGGCGCGCAATTGTCCCACTCATGCTGGCCTCCGGCATGGTAGTAGATGTCCGCCGTGCCGGCGACGACCGCCATCGCCTTGGCCCCGGCCGACCCCATCGGCACCAGCTCGGCGTCGAGGAGAGCCGCGATCTCGACGACCTCCTCGGGCGGGCGAGTGCGGCTGACCAGCATCAGCGGCCGGGCGCGCGGCGGCGGCGACGGCGGCGTTCCCCGGTCGGCGCGGAACAGCTGCCCGAGCGCCGGCAGAGCGACGGCGCCGATCCGCGGCCGCCCTTCGATCGCGAGCGCCACATGAACCGCCCAATCGTCCCGCCCTTCCGAATATTCCCGGGTGCCGTCGAGCGGATCGATGATCCAGACCCGCTCGCTCGCCAGCCGCTCGGTCCTGTCGGGGCTCTCCTCGGAGAGGATCGGGTCGTCCGGCCGCCACTCCTTCAGGCTGGTGAGGATGAAGGCGTTGGCCATCTTGTCGCCGACCCGGCCGAGCGCGCGGCCCTGAAGAAAGGAGTCGCGCCGGAGCTCCATCAGCAGCCGCCCGGCCCCTTCCGCCAGCCGCGCCGCCAGTTCCTCGTCGGTCACTTCGCCCACTCCCGCAATGGCGCGCCCGCCTTGCCGCAATCGCGCGAGGATGGCGAGGGGCAAGGCGGCCGGCCATGGTTAACGCCTTCTTTACCATGAGCGCCGTAATCATGGCGGCACGGGGACTTTCCCCGGGGGGATGGGAACATGGAAATCATTCTTGCCGCGCTCCTGGCAGGCAAAGCGGTCCTGCCGACGATCGATCGGACCTCGCTCGAGCTTCAGGCCCGCGCCGAGGCGCTCCAGCCGCGCCGGGCCATCGCCGCCCCCGTGCGTCGGCCGGCGCCGCGCCGCGCGTCGAACTCCGGCACGCTCAACCTGGCCTCGATCACCACCATCTGCCGCGCCGCCGGCGACCAGGCGGATCCGGCCGGCTTCATCGCCCGCCTGAGCAACGCCTATTCGCTGTCGACGGACGAGAGCCTGTCGCTTCGTTCGAGCTGCGCCGCCTATCTCGCCGGCCGAGCCGATGCGAGCCGGACCGGCAACCGGGATTA
>DATMVG010000267.1:0-6355 GCA_035563315.1 Allosphingosinicella sp.
AGCGGGTCTCGACGATGCCGATCCTGGGGGAGCGCACCTTCTCGATCGGAGCGCCGCGTTCCCATTCGACGAACAGGTCGGGCATGGTATCGCCAGGGACCCGGCGATGGTGCCGGTCGGCGCGATGCAGCGCCCGGACGACCGGCCCTCCGGTCTCGACATTGACGAGGTCGAGGAGGTCGCGCTCGAGCGAGCGGATCACCTCTTCAGCTTCGTCGGGGCGGATCCTTCCCTCCGGTTCGCGGCCGGCGAGGTTGAGGCGGATGCCGCCATAGACGCTGTTGTTGGGCTGCGCGAAGAAGCGGCGGCGCGCCCGGGCACGGGGCCGCTCGCCGCGCAGTATCTGCGCCGTCGCGGTCCGCAGCCGCCCCGGCACGCGCCAGCGATCGGCGACCTGCTGCAGCGGCGGCAGCAGCGGCTTCAGGGCCTGCCTCAGCGCCCCGCGACGCGGCGCCTCGGCCCCGACCGGGCCGCCGTCGAGCCGCGCCAGCACCTCGTCGAGCAGATGGGTGCCGTCGTGATGAGCGCCCATGCCGTGGCTGAGATGGACGAGCAGCGCCGCGTCCGCCGGAAGCGCCGCCACCGCGCGGCCCAACGCGGCATCCATCTCCCGGTAGACGCGCAGCACCGGATCGCCGCCCGCCAGGTCCCTCGCCGCGGCATCGAAGCGGGGATGGCCCTCGTCGTGCAGATGCCATTGCTGGTGGCCGACGGCATGGCTCTCGCCGAACACGGCGACGAACAAATCCCACGCTTCCTCCTCCAGCAGGGCTTCGACCAGCCTTCCCTTCGTCGCCGCCCCCGCGACCAGCCGGTCGGCGATCTCCTTCTCCTCGATGGGAGTGCGGTAGCGGCCGCGGCGGGCGACGACGTCGTCGGCCGCGAAATGGCGCTCGCGCCACGGATCGAGGCCGAGGGCGGGGTGAAGGCCGAAGCGTGCCGCGAGCGCCCGAGCGCGCTCGGGCGGCGCGCTGTGCAAGCCGTAATGGCGGTCGTGGCAGCCATATTCGCACAGTTCGAGGCCGTTGACGGGCGGCGCGGCGCGCGCGTGCGGCACGTCGATGGCGGCGATCCTTCGTCCGGCGTCGCCGATCTGGTTCCAGAAAGCGCGGTAGCGCTCCGGCTTGGGCGGATTGAGCCGCCAGCGATAGGAGGCCGGGTCGACCTCGTCCCAGCAATGGTAGCCGTGGCGCTCGGGCCGCTGGGCAGAGGCGAAGCTGACCCACAGGGCGCCGACGAACAGGCCGAACGGATTATGGACGACGCAGCGCGAGCCCTGGGCCAGCAGTTGCGCCAGCGTCGGCAGCTCCCCAGCCGCGGCCCACGCCTGGGCGAGGTGAGGATCGAAGGCGTCGAGCCCGATCATCACGACCCGATTGCCGGCCGTCGCCGCCTTTATCTCCATTCGCCGCTCCTAGGCGACCGCCACGCCGCTGCAAAGCCGGGCGAGGGAGCCGACGCTCGGCGCGGGCTCGCCGATCACGCCCCCATCAGCTGCGCCAACCGGGCGGAATCGACCGGCGGCGAACACAGGAATCCTTGATAGAGCGTGCACCCTTCCTGGGCGAGCAGGCCCAGCTGCTCCTCGGTCTCCACCCCTTCCGCGACGACTCCGAGGCCGAGCGATCGGGCCATGTCGATGACGCTGCGCACGACGATCCGGTCGCGCGTCGAGCCGGCAATGTCCTGGCTCAGCCGCTTGTCGATCTTCAGGTAATCGAGCGGCAGGGCCTTCAAGTAAGCGAGGCTCGAATAGCCGGTGCCGAAATCGTCGATCGCGACCCTGAGTCCGCCGCCGCGAAGCTGGGCGAGCAGGGCTGCGGCGCCCGCGAGATCGTCGATCAGGCCGCTTTCCGTCACCTCGACGGTCAGCCGCTCGGCGGCGAAGCCGCTTTCGCTCACCAGCGCCAGGAACTGGGCGGCGAAGCCGGGGCGGACGATGTCCGCTGCGGTGATGTTGACCGACAGCCGCAAATGCCGCAGCGCCTCGGGCCAGGCGGCGGCGGCGCCGATCGCCCGGCGCTGCACATGATCGGAGAGCTGAGCGAGATAGTCGGACCGTTCGGCGACGCTGAACAAGGTGGTCGCGCCGAGCTCGCCGTAGCGCGGATGGTTCCAGCGCGCGAGCGCCTCGGCGCCGACGATGGCGCCGCTCGTCACCGACACCTGCGGCTGGAAGCGGATCTCGATCTCGTCCCTGTCGAGGGCGCGCCTCAGGTCCACCTCGAGCCGGTCCCCGCGCGCGGTGTCGCTCTCGGCGCCTTCCTCGAGCACCCGGACCGGCGCGCTGTCCGCCCCCTTCGCTTCGGCGAGAGCGACGCTGGCGCGGCGCAGCAGAGCGGCGGCGTCGTCGCCCGGCTGCGACAAGGCGACGCCGGCACGGCTTCCGAGCGTGATGACATGATCGCCCGACATGAACGGCCGGCCGATCGCCTCGACCAGCTCGCCGGCGAGGAAGCGGCCATCATCGAGGCTCGCCGGCGACGCGAGCAGGACGGCGAACTCGGCGCCCGCCATGCGCGCGACGAGCACCCGGCGGCCGTCGGGGTCCGCCTGCTTCTCGATTCGGCGCGCCGCCGCCTGAAGCACGGCATCGCCGACCGAGCGGCCGAAGGCCGCGTTGATCGCGTCGTAGCGGCTCACCGACAGGAGCAGCATAACCACCGGCCCGGCGGGCAGGCGCTCGTTCAGCCACGACCTCACTGCGCCGCCGTCGCTGAGTCCGGTCAGCGGATCCCGGCTGAGCGGCGCGCGCGGCCCCGCCGACGCGATCGTCTCGGCGCGGCCGACGATGCCGCCTTCCGGCTGGACCCGGACATGGTGGGCGATGCGCCCGCCCGCGCTGTCGGAATCGGCATGGGCGAAGGCGGTCGCCTCGCCGGTCGCCAGCGCCCGTCCGATCGCGCCGCGAGCAGCGCGCCGGCCTTCGGAATCGAGCTTGCGGAACAGCTCCATCAGGGTGATCCGACGGCCTTCGCTCTCGCCCAGTCCGGCCTTGCGCGCCAGGGCCGGGCTCAGCTCGACCGTGCTCGAACCGGGCTGCCAGCGCCAGCTGTCGGCTTCGCCCCGCCCGTCGCCGGCGCGGCGCGGCGCGCCGCCGCCGACGCGCTCGGCATGGCGGTGGGCGAATTGGAGGGCGTGGAGCAATTGCGGCTCGGTGAACGGGCTGACCAGGAAATGGGTCGCGCCGAGCCGGTGGAACGCCTCGAGCGCGCCCGAATCGGTCCGGGACAGGGTCACCAGTAGGGCGGCCGCATTGGCCTCGGCCGCCTCGGCGATCGCGCGGACCGCCTCCTGCCCCTCGTCGAGGGCGCCGCGGGCGTCGACCAGCGCCACGGAGGCGCCCGACGCGACGAAGCGCGCCTCGGCATTGTCGGTCCTGCGTGCCGCGATCGGCTGCCAGCCCGCGCTCTCGGCCAGCCGCGTCAGCTCGTCGCGGTGGCGGAAGGAGAGGATGAAGAGCGGCGCCGGCATCTGGCCATCCTGTCTACCGGTCCCGAAGATCGGCGCAATGCGGCATTGAGCGCGCTTCCCGGCTTGGCACATTGCCCGCGCCACCCTTGGCGGCGCGGCCTGGAGCGCGCGCATTGACGCCGCCCGCCGGCGCGCCCTAGCTAGCGCGATGAGCGAGCGTGACAGAGCGATGGCGCTGGTCGCCTCCAGCGCCGAATCGGCGATGGCCGCGGACGCCCTGCTGCGCGAGCGCTATGCTTTCGTTCCGGTCGAGGAAGCGGAGCTCGTTGTCGCGCTGGGCGGCGACGGCTTCCTGCTCCACATCCTCCACGAGATGCTCGGGCGCGGCCGGGTCCGTCCGGTGTTCGGGATGAACCGCGGCACCGTCGGCTTTCTGATGAACGAATGGCGGATCGAAGGCCTCGCGGAGCGGCTCGGCCGGGCCAAGGCCTTTGCCGTGCCGCCGCTCGAAATGACCGCGACCACCGTCGACGGCGAGGTGATCAGGGACGAGGCGATCAACGAGGTGTCGCTTCTGCGCGAGACCCGCCAGACCGCCTGGATCGAGATTTCGGTCAACGGCCGGGTGGTGATGCCGGAGCTGATCTGCGACGGCGTGCTCGTCGCCTCGCCGGCCGGGTCGACCGCCTACAACCTTTCCGCCCAGGGGCCGATCCTGCCGCTCAACTCGCGTCTCGTCGCCTTGACCCCGATCAGCCCGTTCCGCCCGCGGCGCTGGCGCGGCGCTCTGATCCCCGACGATCTCAAGATCGGCTTTCGCGCCCTCGACCCGGTCAAGCGGCCGGTATCGGCGGTGGCGGACCAGCTCGAGGTGCGCGACGTGGCGAGCGTCGAGGTCTGCGTCGACCGGAGCAAGGCGCTGACCCTTCTCTTCGACCCGGAGCACGCGCTCGACGAACGCATCGCCACCGAGCAATTCGCCGTCTAGCTTCCCCGGCGACCCTTGCGGTTTGCGGAATCATGCTGATATAGCGCGCCTCGCTCGCAAGAGCCGCTCCCCGGTAGCTCAGCGGTAGAGCAACCGGCTGTTAACCGGTTGGTCGATGGTTCGAATCCGTCCCGGGGAGCCATTTTCCTCAGATCATCTCGGATGGGCCTCGGCGACGCGTGCGTCCTGGGCCTGGGGCGCGGACTCGGCGGCGGCGGACCGTTCCCGGGTACTGGGTATCCCCTTCGGAAAGCCGCTGCGGTCGCTATAGTCGAACGCCTCGCTGCCGGCTCGGCTGCGCTCCCCGGCGAGCCGCGAGGCGATGAGCGAATCGACGACGAGGAACCCGACCAAAGCGGCGAGCCCGACCGCCGCGTTCCGGCGCTGATCCGGGTCCTCGCTGCGCAAGCCGGTGGCAAGCGTGCCGATATGGATGACGTCGCCGCCGGCCCGGGCCCACATGGCGGGCGTCGCATCGGCCGAGAGCGCGCCGATTCCGGCGAGCACTTCCTGAGCGCCGAACGCGCGGATCAGATTCTCCTTGCCCTCGAGGCCGAAGGTGCGCGCGATCCGGCCCGGCGCGGCGAGGAAGGCGGCGGCGAGGCCGAAGCTGGCCCAGCCCATCAGCCGGGCGGCGCGAAGGCCGCTGGTCATGCTGGCGTCGGCCGGACCGCCCGATAGAGTGGCTGCGTTCATTGTTCTGCTCCCTGGTTAAGGCTTGAGGACGACCTTGACGCATCCGTCCTGCTTGTTGCGGAAGGTGCGGTACATGCCCGGTCCTTCGGCGAGCGAAGCTTCGTGCGTGATCACGAAGGACGGATCGATCTCGCCCTCCTCGATTCGGCGGGTAAGGTCGTCGGTCCAGCGGCGGACGTGGGTCTGGCCCATCCGCCAGGTCAGCCCCTTCTGCATCGACATTCCGATCGGGAACTTGTCGACGAGGCCGCTATAGACGCCGGGCACCGAGATCACTCCGCCGGCGCGGCACACGTAGATCATCTCCCGCAGCACGTGGACTCGGTCGTTCGCCATCATCGTCATCTGCTTGGCCCGGTCCATCAGCGAATCGATGTGCGAGGAAGCGTGGGCTTCGAGGCCGACCGCGTCGATGCACTTGTCGGGGCCCTTTCCGTCGGTGAGGTCGTCGAGCCGCTCGATGACGCTCTCCTCGCTGAAATTGATCGTCTCCGAGCCCGCGGCGGCGGCCATGCTCAGCCGCTCGGGAAGATTGTCGATCGTGACCACCTGCCGGGCGCCGAGGATGAACGCGCTTCGGACGGCCATCTGGCCGACCGGGCCGGCGCCCCAGATCGCGACCGTATCGGTGCGTTTGATCTCGCACTGCACGGCGGCCTGCCAGCCCGTCGGAAAGATGTCGCCAAGAAACAGGACCTGCTCGTCGCTGAGGCCGTCGGGCACCTTGATATGGGTGCCGTCGGCGAACGGGACTCGCAGATATTCGGCCTGGCCGCCGGCATAGCCGCCGGTGAGATGGGTGTAGCCGAACAGCCCGGCCGTCGAATGGCCGAACAATTTGTCGGCAAGCGGCTTGTTGCGGTTCGAGCGCTCGCACAGCGAGAAATTGCCGCGCCGGCACTGGTCGCACTCGTCGCAGTTGATGGTGAAGGGGATGACGACCCGCTCGCCCTTCTTGAGCTTGGTGACTCCGCGGCCAACTTCGACCACTTCGCCCATCATCTCGTGCCCGACGACGTCGCCGGGCTTCATCGCCGGGATGAAGTTGTGGAACAGGTGCAGGTCCGAGCCGCAGATGGCGCAGGTGCTGACCTTGATGATGGCGTCGCCTTCTTCCTCGATCTCGGGGTCCGGCACGGTCTCGTACCTGATATCCTCCTTCTTGTGCCAAACGAGCGCCTTCATGCCACCTCTCCCGGTCGTTCCGTCATGGAAACGTTCCCCGCAATCAACGGCTTGCGGGCGACGTCTGCCTCT